>CATPCJ010000045.1 GCA_955652915.1 uncultured Bryobacteraceae bacterium | reverse complement strand
TCAGTCCCAGCGCCAGATCGACAACGTACCCATCGACGAAAGCCGGATTCTGCAGTAATTCCTTCGCGGGCCGGCCATAATCGCGCTCGAGCCACAGACCGCAACATATTCGCTCAAAGCAGCCTCGGGAGCCACACAGGCATTCGGGACCGCCTGAATGGATCGTCAGATGGCCGATTTCTCCAGCGTACGAATCCGCGCCGCGATAGATCTCCCGATCTTCAGTGATGATGCCGCCGCCGATGCCAGTCGACAGCGTCATGTAAAAAAGAGGAACATGGCCCCGGCCCGCGCCGTAGAGCGATTCACCCAGGGCGCCGATATTGGCGTCGTTATCCATCGTGGGTAGAATACCGAGTGCCTTTTCAAGATGGGCTGGTAGATCGAAGTTGCTCCAGCCGCCCACGTGCGTGGAAAGGGCGATCCGCTGTTGTGCAAAGTCCACGGGCCCGCCGAATCCAATGCCGCAGCCGTCCCATTTTCTTTTCCATCCGGCAGCGATGGAAGTAATTTTTTCGATCATCCATTCGGGGCCGCCCTCGCGGTCAGTGCCGCGCGATTCACGTTCCACCATTCGTCCGCCGTCGAAAACGGCCATGCTGAACTTGGTGCCGCCGATGTCAATCGCGAGGATATTCATTCGCGTGACGCGGCCAGCACTTCCGCGGGACTAGCGGTGCCGGTGCCCTTTTTCATGATGGTGATGGCCGCCACCAGATTCCCAAATCGTGCGGCCTCCGTGGCCGAGCCGGTAATAGCAAGCGTGACGGCTGCCCCAGCGGAGAAACTATCACCGGCGCCGCAAATGTCAACCGGTTTTTCGACCGGATGTGCTGGAACGAGCGTCTCATTGCTCTCATCTACCACCAGAACACCGTGCTGGCCCCTGGTGACGAACATCAATTTCGACTCCGTGTGCGCGCGAAGACGCTGGTAGTCCACCATCCCAAACAAAGCCATGGACGCCGCATCGGCCTCCTGCTCGTTGGGCTTGATGGTCATCCTTCGGAATTTGTCTACTCGAAGCCGTGAATCCACCCAGATAAGCTTGGAAGGATTCGCAGCGGCAATTTTCCGCAATGCCTCTCGAACCGCGTCCGTTACGATTCCACCTTGCCGGGTCTCGGCTTGGTCGGAAACAAAGAGCAGATCGAATTTACTCGCGCAGGATTCCAGACGAGTAATGATTTCGGTTTCGATCGAGGCGGGCAGTGCTCGCGTGAAAATCTGATCGACGCGCGGCAGGTCTTCCTCGCCGGTCGACGTGTTGATCAGCTTGGTGTAGGTAAAGGTCGGAATCTCGGAGCTGCGAACCAGTAGATCAGTAGAGATTCCAGTCGTGTTCATCGCACGCGCGAGCTCCCAGGCATAGCCGTCGTCGCCGATCGCGCCCAGTACCGCTATGCGGCCCACGCCGAGGCTCGCAAGATTATTGGCGATTGTGCCGCCGGCTCCCGGTGAAATGCCGGTCGCCACAACGCCCACTCGAGCAATACCGGTTTCGCGCGAGATATCGGACGCGGCAGGGTCATAGACACACCAGCGATCCAGACAGATGTCGCCGACAATCAGCGCGGAGTAGCGTGGAATCGCTGCCAGGATTTCGCCCGTTGTCATCGAATATCAAGCAAAGCCCGGCGTAGCGCGGGCAGGGTGGCGCGGTGTTCCCCGCGAAAGTAAAAGCTCTCGCCGCCATCCGCCACGGTCCGTACCAGCATGGTTTTGTGCGGTCGAAAATAGTAGCCCGGATCGGTCTTGGCGAGTTCCTTGCGGTAATCACCCTGAATCGGCCAAATATCAAACACCGCAGTCGTAAAATGTTTTATCTCATGGTCCTGCTGGTGGGCCACATTGCGAACCATGGAGAGCGCTTTGAGATAGACCTCTGGCGCCATGATCGCCGAGCCGAAGCTCAAGATCACTCCACCTTCCAGGCGATCCAGCGAATGAGTGAAGATCAGAAAATCGCGATAGCTGGCGGCGCCGTAAGCCGCGCCATCGCAGTTTGGATGTTCATGCACGATGTCGTAGCCAATACCGCTATGCACGGTTGCCGGGACAGACAGCCGATAGGCCGCCGCCAGAATACTCAGCTCCCGATGCGGGAATTCGCTTTCCAGAATACGGCGGCCAACGTTTTCGCCCAGACCGAGTTCGCGCCGCACCGCCTCTGTCACCCAATCGTTCAATTCGCCGGTTTCCCGCCATAATCCAAACTCGCCGGTTCGAATGTAGCGCTCCACGCTCTCGGTGGTCGCGCCGATTCGGGCGAGTTCAAAATCATGAATCGCGCAGGCTCCGTTCATTGCAACGTGATCGATGAGACCGCGCTCCATCAAGTCGATGATGTGACGGTTGACTCCCGCGCGGATGACGTGGCCACCCATGATGAGCACGCGCGCCGCGCCTGCGATCCGCGCCGACTCAAGACGCGCCGCTACTCCCGGCAGATCCGGGTGTTGAAATTCTGGTGTTGCGTCGCCGAGTTCCAGCCAGCGATCGAGATGCAGGTCGTGAACTCGTTCGTTGAGCGGTTTCAGCCGCAGCCTGGATCGGTCGAAGAGTTGATATTTCGAACCCATCTAGGCGGGAAAGAGCGAGGCCACCAGTTGTTCACGGCAGAGAAAATTGGGGACGATGTAGTCGGCTCCAACGCCGATCAGCCGCAGCCGCTTCCACTCGTCGACTTTTGTGCAGGCAGGCTCCTCGCTGGCCACGCCCACCGCCACGCCGCCGACATTCTTCACCTCTTCGATTTCGACGTAGCCATCCCCAAACCCGAGAAACTCGTGGCCGCGATAATCGGCGGACGCCAGAATCCGTTTGATCAGGATGGCTTTAGAAAAGCTCTTGTAGTCGTCAAGCGCGCCGTACACGCCGCCTTCAAAATACTGCGTGACTCCCAGCAGTCGCGCCT
>CATPCJ010000044.1 GCA_955652915.1 uncultured Bryobacteraceae bacterium | reverse complement strand
GGCCGGCTGGGGCGAGGGACTCGCCTGGACTTTCGCGAAATCGCCAGCGCCAGCCCCCAGCCCCGAGCCCGAAGTTCCTTAGGCCTGGGATTCCGGGCTGTGACTAGGGTAGAATCAATCGCGTCGATGCTTACCGATAAACACGTGATGGGACGAGGCCTCTTTATAACGTTCGAAGGCCCCGATGGCAGCGGCAAGAGCACACAAGCAAAGATGTTAGCTGAGCGGCTTCGCGCGGAAGGATACCGCGTGCTCGAGACAGTTGAGCCTGGCGGGACGGCCATCGGCCAGCAGATTCGCGGCATTCTGCTCGATCCGGCGAATCATGAACTGCATCCAGTCGCCGAACTGCTGCTGATGTTCGCCTGCCGCGCACAGAACGTTGAAGAATGGATTCTGCCGGCGCTGGCCGAAGGCAAGATCGTCGTGTCGGATCGCTTCACGGATTCCTCGATCGCCTATCAAGGAGCGGCGCGCGGCCTGGGTTGGGACACGGTGCTCGAAGTCGATCGGATCGCTTGTCACGGCTTGGTTCCCGGCTTGACGTTGTGTATCGATATCGACACGGAAACCGGCCTGGCCCGCGCCCGCTCCCGCAATCGACGCAACGACGACCGGAGCGAGGCCCGCATCGACGAACAGTCCATCGAATTTCATCACAAGGTCCGCGCGGCTTATCATGAACTCGCGCGGCGCGAGCCTCAACGTTTCCGGCTGATCGACGGTCAAGGCTCGCAGGGAGCAATTGCTGAAAAAGTATGGAATGAAGTTGCCGGCTTGCTCCCGAAAACCACTCATAAGTAAACCGGTTGCAACGAAGTCAGTGCCAGCCGTATCTAACTGGTGATTATGAATTGGCTGCATCTATCCTGTGGGCTTGTGTTACTTACTTCACTGTTGCCGGCTCAGGCGCCCGTGGTGAGTTCCGGCGGTGTTGTAAACGCCGCCAGCTTCAGCGCACCGGTGGCCCCGGGAGCACTGATTTCGATCTTCGGGGCCAATCTTGCACCCCAAAATGCGGCGGCGGACGCGATTCCTTTACCAATGTCCCTGGCCGGCGTTTCGGTTCGTTTTAACAATAACGTTTTTGCACCACTGCTCTTTGTCTCGCCTAGTCAGATCAATGCGCAGCTTCCGTGGGAAGTGGCTTCGAACGGCCAAGTGACCGTGGTCGTGAACAATAACGGTGTCGAGTCTGCTCCGCAAACCGTTCCGGTGGGTTCGTTTTCTCCGGCTGCATTCTCCTCGCAGGGCAACGCCATCGCCATCCATGCCGACGGAACGCTGGTTGCGCCGAAAACCAGTCCCGCGATGCCGGGCGAAACACTGCAGTTGCTCGCTACCGGTCTGGGCCCGGTGGCACCCGCTCCAGTAACGGGAAACAATTCACTGGATGCGTTGCGCAGCACCACCACGACTCCGATCCTCTCGATTGGAGGAGCCCCCGCGCAAGTTACTTTTTCCGGTTTGTCGCCGCAGTTCGTGGGAGTTTATCAGGTGAATTTCGTCGTGCCTTCCACCGTGGTTAACGGGGACAATGTGCCGCTGCAGATTCAAATCGGTGGAACCGCCAGTTCCGGCCAAACCAACGTCGCCATCGGTGGAGCGGGCTGGACGCAATGGGGACAGAATCAACGGCACACCGGCAGCTTTGCGGTAGTGGCCCAGGAACCGAATCGCATTCTCGCGGACATGGTCTACGATCCGCTGGCCCCTGACGCACAGGCCGCAGAGGGCGGCGATCTGCTGGTGCATTATCAGGTTCCGCTGGTCGACGGCAACGACGTATACATGGAGTTCAAGAGTGGCACGTTCGACCTTTCGCGGTTTTCCTCCCAAACCTGGGGCGAGAACCGGTTCACGTGGCAGAGCGGCCAACTGGTCCAGGTCCGATCGTTCACCAGTGATTGGAAGGCGCCCGCGTCAGTGCAAGATTTCTGGGAGCCGGTGTTCCACGCCGTGCTTGCCAACAGCGCTTTGTACCTGCCTGGCGCTAGCGGCAGCATTATCAAATTCAACAAAGACACCGGCGAGACAATCCAGCGCATCGCTCCCTTCGGAACAGATGCCAATACGTACGAGACAGGCCCGATCACCGCCGATTCCAACGGCAATCTGTACTACAACGCGATCCAGGTTGTGGTCGATCCGCTGAGCGGGTTCTTCCACAACGACGCGATGGATTCGTGGTTGATCAAGGTTGCACCCGACGGCGCATTTTCCATGGTGAGCTACAAAACGTTGACGGCCCCCGAAGCTCCCGCCGCGACTGCTCGATGCCAAGGCACGTTCAGCCAGATGCAATTGCCGTGGCCGCCCAGCCCGGCCGCGGTTCCATCCGGCTCGAACATGTGCGGCACGCAGCGAGTAGCCTTGAATGTGGCGCCGGCGATTGGCCCGGACGGAACCATCTATAGCGTCACCCGCGCGCACTTCAACAGCAGGTATTCGTTTCTGGTGGCGGTCAATCCGGACCTGACGAAGAAGTGGGCGGCGTCATTGCGCGACCGGTTTCACGATGGCTGTGGTGTACCGGTATCCGCGGGCGGATGGCTGCCTCCGAACGGCGCGCCTGGAGGTTGCCGCGCCGGCGCACTGCTGGGAGTGGACCCCGCGACGAATCGGCCGGGCGATGGCACGGTGATCGATAGTTCGTCGGCCTCGCCCACGGTTGCGCCCGATGGGAGCATCCTTTATGGAGCGTACACGCGCTACAACTACAGCCAGGGTCACTTGATGCATTTCGACGCGAACGGGAATTTCCTGAATGCGTTCGGCTTCGGGTGGGACTATACGCCGGGTATTTACAGTCACGATGGAACCTGGTCCGTGGTGATGAAGAACAATCACTATTCCGGCGGATCGTATTGCTCGGACGACACCGCCTGCCCTCCCGATAGGACGGCAAACAACCCCGACTCGCCCGAGGCGTATTTCATCAGCCAGCTCAGCTCGAACCTCACTCTGGAATGGAGCTTGCAAAATACCAATACGCTGAGTTGTTCGCGGAATCCGGACGGGACGCTGGCCTGCGTTTCAGATCATCCCAATGGTTTCGAATGGTGCGTCAACGCGCCAGTCATCGACGCGAATGGCACGGTGTTCGCGAACAGCGAGGACGGCAATGTGTTCGAGATCGGGCAAGGCGGAGTGCTAAAGCAGAAGATCTTTCAACTGCTGGCGATTGGAGCGTCGTATACGCCGGCTTCACTTGGCGGCGATGGAAAAATCTATACGCAGAATGACGGGCACTTGTTCGTGGTTGGAAAGTGACTGGCCCTTCCTGGAACGCTTGCTTACGCGCGCGGTTCTGTTAATGCTGTTTTCGCGTTCTCAACTGTATCGTAAGTCACCAGGATGTTCTCGATGCCTGCTACCCCAAAGAGGACCCGCACACGATCCGATGCGCCTACCACGGCATATTTGCGTCCTAGCTTTTGCGATGAAGTATGCATGCCCATCAAAGCGCCCAAACCCGCCGAATCCATGAACGGCACCTTGCTCAGGTTGACGATGGTGATGGGCTCCTCGCCGTCGCGGACGATGGATTGAAACTCGGCCAGCCCCCTGAGGGTTAGCGGCCCCTCTAAGCGAAGAATGCGAATGCCTTCTCCAGCGGGGACGACTTCGATGCTGAGTTTATCCATTCAGGCAGTCTAGCAGTATCTCAAAGCCAGGACCGTAATATCGTCGAAGCGCGGCGCCTGTTGCGAAAAATCGTCCAGGGCCGCATGCAGGCTGTGGACCAGTCGATCCATCGGCTCGGAGGCATGCTCCCTGAGGCATTGCTCCAGACGTTCTTCGCCAAAGAATTGCTCGGACTTGTCCATCGCATCGGTCACGCCATCGGTGTAAAGCAGGATGCCTTCGCCGGGCGTCAACTGTGTTGTGAAGGTTCCGTACTCGATGCCTTCGATCACGCCCACCATCGGCCCACTTTTTTCCGCCAACGATCGAAGCTTGCCGTCCGCTGAAAATATATACGGCGGATTGTGGCCTCCATTCGCGAATTGCACTTCGCCGGTGCGCGTATCGAGCACGCCATAAAACAAAGTGACGAACATGGAAGCGATGCTTTGCTCCACCAGCGATCCGTTCACGTAGGACAGGCATTCGCCCGGCGAGACATGGTGTTGAGCGGTGGCGCGCAGCAGCGTTCTGCTCACGGCCATGAACAGGGCGGCCGGCACACCTTTGCCGCTGACGTCGCCAATCACAAATCCGAGGTGGTCTTCATCCAGGAGAAAAAAGTCGAAGAGGTCCCCGCCAACTTCCCGGGCGGGAATCATGGCCGCATGCAATTCGAAATCCTTCCGATGGGGAAAGGGCGGGAAATTGCCCGGCAGAATGGAATGCTGGATCAGAGCGGCGTGCTCCAATTCCTTGGCGCGTACACGCTCCGCCTGCTCCAATTCAGTGAGCCGCGCGTTTTCGATACGAACGGCGGCGATGTTCGACATTACCGTCAAGAGGTTGAGATCTTCCCTGCTGAATTCGTGGATGTGGTGTGGAGAGTCGAGATAAATCAGGCCGATGACTCGATCTTCGGTCTGCAGCGGCACGGCCAGCATGCTGCGAATGCGCTGCTCCACGATGCTGTGCCAGCCGGCTAGCGCTTGTTCGCTCAGCGCATCGCGAATCAGCAAAGATCGCCGCTCTTTCAGAACCAGGTCCCGCACATGGGAACTGATGCGAAAACCATAACCGCGAGTGGCGCGAACCAGCAGCTCGCCGTCTTCCAGAGTCATCAACGCGCCGCGCGTCGCGCCAACCGCTTCCACCGAGAGATGCAGAATCAGGTCGAACAGCTTTTCCAGCGGCATGTGGCCGGCCAACTCGCGTCCGGCGCGAATGAGCGCCTGCATGTGACCGCTGCCTTGAATCTCTTTCTCATCGCTCAGCAGGCCTTTCAGCGTGGTGCTGGTGGTAGCCGCAATCCGGACCGCGGGATTTTCGACAAAAACGACCTTGTCGACGTTCGCGGTTTTTTCATCGAACACGATGCGCAGCGGCCCCACGCGAACGACATCGTTGGGACGAAGCACTTGAGCGCCGGCGATGCGGGTTTCGTTGACGAACGTGCCATTTCTGCTGGCCAGGTCGCGGACCAGCCAATTGGTTCCCTCGCGCTCAAACGCGAGATGCTCGCGGGATAGGAAAGAGATCTCGGGAAAACTAAATTCGTTGGTGGCGGCGCGGCCCAGAGCGTAGCGATCGCGCTCCAGGGTCACATGATTCGTCTGGCCATTCGGCGTGTTGATAGACAGTTGGTGCGGCGCCTTTGCCGGTTCACTTGCGGCCATGAGCCTAGCTTAGCTTAGTACATCGAATTCGCCGTATTACAATGAAGCCGCATGCTCGACAGAGTCTGGCAGGACGCGAGGTACGCGCTGAGAATGATGCGCCGCACGCCAGGATTCACAGCGGTCGCCGTTCTGTCGCTCGGGCTCGGCGTGGGCGCCAACACGGCAATTTTCAGCCTGATCAACACCCTGATGCTGCGTCCGCTGCCGGTGCGGCAACCAATGCAACTCGTGGAGCTTTTGCAACATCATCCGGGTGAGCCGCGCGGGAATGGTTTCTTCACCTGGCCGAGCTATGAGCACTACCGGGATCACAACCATGTGTTTTCTGCGTTGATAGCAGCTTCGGGGCAAGCCCATTACATTGTGCGCGGCGAGGGACTCGAGCCGG
>CATPCJ010000043.1 GCA_955652915.1 uncultured Bryobacteraceae bacterium | reverse complement strand
GCCTGCAAGGTCGCTGCCCACCTGAAGTGGACTTTGTCACGAGGTTTCGGCTAGCTTGGTTACCCACACTAACCGCTCGATAGCTATCGAATCTAACCATCAACTATTCGAGTGGGTCCTTCCCCCACTGGCAATCTGCCCCTTTGGGGCACACAGACGAGTCTCGAGGCCGCAGACGCGAGCGTCCGCGCCACGGGCGTTACTGAGAGTCGGCGAGTTCGCCGATGTGGGCGATGTTGTCGCCCTTTTTCATGGATGGCAATGCGCCGATGTAGAGGATCACGCCCGATACCGGGGCCATGATGTGACAGACTTTGTCGCCAACATAATCGGTGATGTAACCGATCTTCATTCCCTGAGTGACGTAGGCTTCCGGAACCACCAGTGGATAGAAAATCCCTTCGCAATCGCTGGTGATGGCGGTGGAGCGGCCGATCCATAGGGGATGCGCGATTGGAATCGCGTCTCCGGGCAACATCTTCAGATGCCGCATGACGTTCATGGCCCCGAGCATCAAAGCGTCTACATCTTCAGCGTCGGTCGTGCCCGCATGGCCCGCTTCGACGGTGATGGACGGCTTGCCCAGATTCTGCGCGTGCCGGGTGACGGTGGTAACGCCCGCGGGCCTGGGGTCCGACGGTCGGTTTCTCTGGATGATGATGTGGTCCAGACCGAAAGCCAGGACCATGTCGCGGGAAACGGCGTCGAGCTTGGCGTTGCCGGTGTCCGCCCAATAAGAATACTTGCGGAGATTTTCGTCCAGGTCTCCACCGTGGAAGTCGATCAGGTAATCGCATTTCTCGAGCACTTGTTTGGTGAAAGCCCACAAAGCCCGCTCCGTCTGAGTGCCATCGGGTTTTCCCGGATAGAGCCGATTCATGTTCTTGCCATCCACTGGATTGATATGCGGAACTTTCTGCAAAAACGAAGCCACGTTCAGTAGCGGCACTACGATCAACGCTCCCGACATTGCCGCCGGGTCTGCTGTTCGCGCCAATTTTTCCAGGGCGATGATCGACGCGTATTCGGTGCCGTGCGCGCCAGCCAGCAGCGCCAGCTTCGGACCCGGTTTCGCGCCGTTGATCACGATGACTGGGATGTCCATCGCCGCATCCACGCCTGCCGGCACGGCAATCACGCCGGCCGCTCTCTCACCCGGCGCCGCCACCGCCGTACCCACCGATATTGATTGCGCGCCGGCGATTCCGCTCAGCACGATCGCAAGATATACGCTACGCATTAGTGACCTCCTGGGGCGCTCAAGTCCACTTGATTCGGGATATTTCCCAATCCGTAATACTGGCTTTCCATCGTCGATTCCCGCACGATCACCACGCGAATTCCGGAAGGGTCCGGCCCCAGCGGCTTGCTGACCGGACCAGTGGTAACCATTCGCAGCGAATCGGTTTGGCCCGACGCGTTGCGATGGTAATGTCCCGCGAACACGTGGTGAACGCCGTATTTCGCCAGGAGAGCAAGATATTTCTTGCGCGCGTCAAGCGGGATGTTGAAGTATTGCTCGGCCTCGTCCGCGCGCTCCAGAAAAAACGGGATGTGCTGAAAGACCGTGACATGCCGCGCGCCTTCGGCCTTGAATTTCTCAAGTTGCACTACCAGCCAGGCCTCTTGTTTGGCGGCTTCTCCAGGCGCGCCTTCAGGATGCTGGATGAGACTCGAGTTCAGCACGATGCCGGTGAAATCGGCGTGACGAAAGGTGTAATAATCCGGTCCGAATTTTGAACGGTATGTGGTCAAGCTGGCCGGCGTTGGATTATTGCCTACATCGTGGTTCCCAGCCACATTGTGCAGCGGGATTGAACGATCGAGCATCGACGCGATACGTAGATACTCGGCGGTCTGCCCGGCATCGCCGGCCCGATTGATGAGATCGCCGCAGACTACTACAAAGGACGGCCGCAGCCGGTTGGCATTGGCGATGGCGAACTCGAAATTGGCTGTTTCCTGCACGAAATCGGCGTTGTTGGTGTACATTCCGAACTGCGGGTCCGACATCTGCACAAAGAAAAGATCGGCGGCGTTCAGTAGTGGAGCGCCGACTATGACCGCACATGCGATCCAGAACTTTTGCATCATAGTTTCACGTCGCGGTGAGTTTCTTTCACCGTGAATCCGGCGCGCGTCAGCCGCTTGCGAATCTCGCTGGCGATCATGACCGACCGATGATGGCCGCCGGTGCATCCGAAGGCAATGGTCAGGTAGCTCTTGCCTTCGCGAATGTAATGTGGAATCAGATAGACCAGCAGCTCGGAGATCCGATCCATGAATTCCAGGGTTTGCGGAAAGGACCGGATATAACGCGCGACGCTGGGGTGGCGGCCGGTGAGCTTCTTGAATTCCGGAATGTAGTTCGGATTCGGAAGAAAGCGCACGTCAAAAACCAGATCGCTGTCGGCGGGGACCCCGTGGCGATAACCGAAACTGGTGACGTCGATGCGGATGTTCGATTTTTCGCGATCGCCCCGAAAGGTGTCCTCGATGGCATCGCGCAGCTCGTGCACGTTGAATTTCGAAGTGTTGATAATATGATCGGCCATGGCCCGGATGGGCGCCAGTTGTTCCCGCTCGGCTTGGATGCTCTTCGCCACCGTCGAGCCGATTCCCAGGGGATGCGGCCGGCGCGTTTCACTGAACCGCCGCACCAGCGTGCTATCTTCAGCCTCGAGAAAAAGCAGCGTGGCCGGCACCTGCCGCCGCAGCCGTTTGAACATGGACGGAAACTGCTTTAGCGTGCTGCCTTCGCGAATGTCGACCACCAGGGCGGCGCGCCGCGCGTTGGCCGAATCCTTGGTCAACTCGGCGAACTTCGGAATTAAACCGATCGGAAGATTGTCCACCGCATAGTAGCCCAGGTCCTCAAGCGCCTTGAGAACCGTTCCTTTGCCCGACCCGCTGAGACCGGTGATGACAACCAGTTGGGCGCTCTTGGCTTCAGGCCGCTCCGCGATGCTCTTGGCCACTAGCTCTCAATTAGATCAAAATGACCGTCGGGCCGGCGCATCAAGACCGAAACCCGATCGGTTCCCGAATCGCGATAGACCATGTAGTCCTGCGAGGTTTCCATTTCCAGCATGGCCTCTTCCAAGGTCATGGGCTTATTCCCACCGCGATTGTTCACGCGAAATATCTTCTTGTTCCCGCTCTTTCCAGATGCGGCGGAGGCCTGCTTGCGGGCCTTTCCATTGGCCGCCGGGACAGGTTTGGCTGCAAGTCCATCCATGGCCCCGGCGGCATTGTCCTTGTGGCGTTTGGCGAGCCATTTGTCGCGCACCTTGTGGAGCTGCTTCTCCAATTTATCGAGAGCCGCGCCGGCCGCGGCGACCAAATCCCGATCCGATCCCACGCCGACCAGCGCGTGATCCCAGGCGTTCATGGTGATTTCAATTTTATGCAGGAAACGCTCCTGGGAGAGAATCACATGCGCCTCTTTCTCTCCCTTGCGCTCCAGCATTTTCGAGAATTTCTGCAGCTTTGCTTCCAGCTTGGCTTTTTGCTTCGCCGGAAATACTTCGTGTCTGCCTGTATAAGTGATTTTCATTGATGTACCTCCGCCTTGGGAGATCCCGGTCAGTTGCGAATGCGGCGTTGGTGGGTGGACGGGATCTTCATGTCTTCCCGATACTTGGCAACGGTGCGTCGAGTAACGTCGATGCCCTCCGCCTT
>CATPCJ010000042.1 GCA_955652915.1 uncultured Bryobacteraceae bacterium | reverse complement strand
CTATATAAAGGCGGCTGCGCTCGCCGTGAGATAGCTGCCATCCGGTTTCGCCGACCATCTGCAGCATTCCGGCGGGCATGCGATCGAGCAGGGCGCCTAAACCGAGTTCGCGGCAGATTAGTTCGGCTTCTTCGAGATCGGCTGGACTTAAGGCTCCGCGCCGTCCCATGAACAAATTGAACATGAATGTTTCAGCGAGAACGTGATTCTCGTGGAACTGGGGAGCGGCCGCGATTCGTTTTCTCCATGCAACCGCGCCGAGCGTTGCGCGATCCAAGCCGTCGATCAAGAGCGTGCCGGAGTTCGGATCGCGCAGGCCGACAAGGAGGGCGACGAGTGTGGATTTGCCTCCGCCCGATGGGCCTTCGAGCACGACCCGGTCGCGAAGCGAGATTTCGAGGTTGCAGCCTTTTAATACCGGCTCGCTGCGTTGCGCATACCTGAAGACCAGGTCGTGTGCTTGCACCAACGCTCCCTTACGGTCGCGGTTCTGAATCTGGGGTGGCGTTTCAGAACCGCGACCGTGAGGGAGTCGTGTCCGTGAAAGCACTTCGGGCCGCGTCGCTGCGTCATACAGAACGGAAACGCGCTGCCATGCCACTGCCGCTCCAGCGAGTTGCCATGCGCCGGCCGTCAATCGTCTTAATGCGCGATACGCCAGCAGCATTCCGCCCACCGCAATTGCCATGCGTGCCGGTGAATCCACGCCTCTGATGAATGACGGGGCTAAACCGAGGAGTCCCAGCACAAGCCATCCTCGCGGCGCGATCGCAGTGAGAGCGGTGGTCGAATTATCCATTGTCTTCGAGGCTTTGAGATATCGCTCCAGCGCTTCATCCTCGCCGTCGTGCCAGCGGTCTGGTGAGAGTTGCGCAAGCCGCGTGCGATGGCCGGACATGCTCTCCACCAGGTCGTGCGTCATCGTCAAACGAACATCGGTCCAGCGCCGATTGCGGCGATAGTACGTCCATCCGAGAGCGCCCGTAGCGGCGACCCAGACCAAAAGCAGGGATGACTGCAACGCTCCACCTGCGCCCGCGCCCAGCACAAAAACCGAGATCAGGATTTCGATGAGCGCCACAACAGCCAGGAACCCTCCGCTCAACGCGAGCGCGTCGACCGCCTCGGATTCGATGACACGTCCCAGCAGTTGTCCCGCGCCCTGATGTCGAATACTATCCGGCTCCAGCCGTAATGCGCCGAAGAAGAGCCGCTGCTTCAAGCGCGCGCCCGCGCCGAACGCGACCAAACCCTGCAGCCACGTGATGAGCACCCGCAGCGGCACAAGAGTAAACAACAGGAGAGCCCACAGGCCAATCCAAGCGTTGTCTGTCCGCCCGCGCAGAACGTTCGCGCCAACCACCGACCACGCCGCGATCCACAGCACGTATTGGATTGCGTGCGCCCCGGCAAGAGTGATTAACCGTTGTGGAACTCTTGCCTGGCGCAGTTGCACCCAGAAATCAGCACCGGGCGGCAAGCGTAGCAGCCAGATATCCCGGATTCGGAGTGCACTGAATCGCTCTCGAAGAATCGACTCGCGCGCTTTGGCCGATGCAACTCCGGCGCGCTCGAGCAGTTGCTCGACCTGTTTGGCGACGGGTCCTTCGATCTCACGACACAATTCTGAGCGAAGCGCTACCGGAGAAACTTTGCGCTTCTTGCCATCTGGAGCGAGCACGGTGACGGTGGATCGGGAACGCGATTTGCATACCGCCAGAAAACCATTGGGCATCCGGATCAGCGCGGGGCCCATCGCGCTTACTTGATGTTCGAAATCCGCGTAAGGCGTTTCCACCGCTTGCGCTTCCAAGCCGAGCCAGGCAGCGGTGTTTTCCAGCCATTCTCCTTGGGCGCCGTCCCGCATGTCGCTTGCTACCGCGCGCGGTTCTGTACCGTTTCTGAACTGCGACCGTAAGGGAGCGTGCCCCTCCCCAGCCAGCGCTTGCAACGCATCGCCCAATCGGGCTGGAGGCCACACCAGCGATGCGAGGTCCGGATTCATTGCCCGATCAGCTCACCACGCTCCAATTTCAAATGCCGCCACTCCGCGCTGCTCCACAGGCCTTCGCCGACCGCGTGTTCGGCCTGGAGCATGGCGCAAAAACGAGACTCTTCGTCCAATGCCAACTGTTCAGGATTGCCATCTTCAACGACGCGGCCCTCGTCGATCACCAACACGCGTTCGAACGACATCGTTTCGGCGATGTGATGCGAGATAGAAAGCAGCGTGGCGTCCTTCCAATGTTCGCGCGCCCGGGAAAGCAACACGCCGCGTTGTTCGAAATCGAGCCCACGGAAAGGTTCATCCAGAATTACTAAGCGCACATCCGGACGCAGCATAGCGCGAGCCAGCCGCACCCGTTGCCCTTCGCCTCCCGACACTAGTCCGCCGCCTTCACCGAGCGCGGTGTCCAGGCCTGCCGGCAGCCGCTCCAGCACGCGATACAATTCCGCCGCCTCGATAACTTGTTCGACAGGAGCGCCGGACGGTAGCCCATACCGCAGATTTTCGCGCAGAGATTTATTCCACAATTGGACTGCCGGGTCCACCCATGCAATGTGCGGACGCAATCGCTCCACCAGCGACTCGTCCAGTTCCTGTCCGTCCACTAGAATCTTTCCGTTAGCAGGCCGATACCATCCGAGCAAGAGCCCGACCAAACTCGATTTGCCGGCGCCCGATCGCCCAACAATCGCCACGTGCTCGCCGGCTTGGATTGCGAGGTTGATGTCCCGCAAGATTGTGTGCCCGGCCGCGGTGACTTCGACGTTTTCAAAAATCACCGGCGCCGGGCCCGTCATCGGCGCTACGATTCTTTTGCTTTCCCGCACGATATCGAGCGCGCCCAGCGGCTCCAGCAATCGCAAGGTCACGTTTCTGTAGGACGGGTATTGCCACGCGATCAGCGCGACTTCCTGTCCGAGCGCCGGCAGATTGAGCGCCCAATAAACCAACAACAACGCTCCCCCGGATTCACCGGCACGCGCGAGATGCGAGGTGAGCAGCCAGATCGCGAGTCCAAATCCGGTCAGAAACTGCACGGCCTCCAGTGAGATTACTGCCCGCTGCAAGTTGAGTCCCGCACGCGCCCACTCGGTCAGCAGACTTTCGTGCTCGCGGCGAACGGCGGGTTGCGCGCCATGAGTGCGTATTGCTACCAGGCCGAGCAGCGCATCCAGATAAAAATGACTCAGTGCGCCGGCGTGAGTGCGCAGACGAAGATCCCGCTCCAGCAGCAGTGGCTGCGATAAAAGCGGCACGGCGACCGCCGCCAGAGCGGCCAGCACGGCGATCGGCGCACAGCCCGGATCGATCCAGACGATTCCGGCCGTGGTAAAAACTATTTCAAAAATGTATCGAAGCAGTTGACCGCCGAGTTCGGGCAATCGGCGGATCAAATGAATACTGTGACTGCGCTCGGCCATGTCCGACTTCAAGCGGCTTTGAAAATAGCGATCTCCTAAACGAGGAATCTTGCGCAGGAACGCCAGCCGGAGCCTTATTTCAAGGCGACGGCCCAGCCGAAGGAGACTGCCCGTGAGCGGGATCTCGAGCAGCAGCAGGGCCGACGAAAAAACTATCAGCGCCACGATCGCTCCCCGGCGTTCGCCCGCGAAACCCAACAAGCGGCTAACATCCAGCAGTCCGCGAAACAACATCGCTTCGACGATCACCGCGCCACTCGCCAACGCCAGGGCAGCGGCGATGGCCGCGGGCGTGAAAAGCCCATCCTTGGAAAGTAGCCGCAACAATTCGCGCCCCGGCTGAGTGGGCGGCTGACTCAACGCGGCGATTAACTCAGGTGAAGTGGGCGAGGCCGGCGTCTTTCCCAAAGCACGCACCAGAACCGCGCCACGCAACAACAGTTGAGACTCGTCAGCGCCGGGCCGGACGGACCAGTAGTGCTCCGGAATCGTGTCTTCGTTCTCCAGGAACTTTTCGAGAACACGGGCCGCCTGTGCGCCGCGATCGATGGCGCCCGATGCCACGATGGATTTCAGCAAGCGAATGCCGGCGTCAAGCGCAGCGATCTTTTGCCAGCCGTCAGCGGTCGTGGCCGCTTGCAACAACGGCTCCGAGAATTTCTGAATTCCGATGTCAATCATACGCCGGCGCAGTGGTCCGAGAAAATCTTCAGACGCCGCGTAGGCGCGCCAATCCTCGGCAGGCACGGACATTTTGTGGATGTACAGGTCGGATAGAAAACGCGCACCCTGGGTCCATCGACGGCCCGTAGCGGGGTCCATGAGCTGCACGAAGCGTCCATATCTGCTCCAAACGACGACGAAGTGTGTGATGCCGTTCGGCAGGACCACAACAGCAATTGCCGGAAGCGCCCGCGCCTCCTCCAATAAAACGTGATCGGCGGGAAGCATAATTTGCTCCGCCTCAATCCCCAGTTGATTCGCGACCTCTTCCATGGTGTCGATGGATGTGCCATCCACATCGGTCTGACAGGCTTCGCGCAGCCTTCCGTAACTTACCCCAATGCCAAACCCCTGCAGCAGGCACTTCAGCGCCGCCGGGCCGCAATCCATGTTAGACGTTTGTACGACTTCCGGAACCATGAAACGAGTTTTGGATTTCATGGATTATTGCGGCCAAGGGCACGCAGCGCGATGGTTGCCGGAGAGATGCGATCGACAAGTATGGTGGCTGTCGCTCGCGTAGTAACCGCCGGTGGATCATTGGCGTCAAGCTTGAACGTCACGCGGACGAATGGTCCTTCGGGAGTCACGCTTGAAACTTCCGCGCCGACGCTTTGCCGCGATCCGGAAGGTTGCAGTACCGCGGGTTGTCCCGGCTGGATGCGGCGGGCAACGCGCGCGGGAAAATCGGCGATGGCGCGGGGTGTGCCGGAATCCAGATCCACGTTCAGCAGCGCGTTCTCGCTGACCTCATATTGGGGTACGTCCGCCGCGATCATCCACCAAGCCCAGCCCGCGAGCACGATTGCCAGGAGGAGCAGGCCGAGCTTCGAGCCACGAAAGTCATCGGCATCGAGTGCCCGCATCGTCCGCGCGAAGGCGCTTGATCCGTTCACGGTTGTAGGACAGGTCTCCTAGCCTGTCGCCGGCTGATTCCCTGGACAGCGCCAGACAGGCCAGGAGTCCTGTCCCACAGATTGTCAGTAACTAGTTGGGACACCAATAGCTTCTCTTGAGTGTAGCGGCATGCCACATTGGTTACATGCGCGTTCATCCCAAGGCCGTCATCTTCGACTACGGTCTCGTGCTTTGCAATCCCCAGCCAAAAGCCGAAGTGGCGGCCATGGCTTCGCTTTTGCAAATGGACTTTCACCGTTTTCACGATGCCTCTTGGCGTTATCGGCTGGCGTACGATCAGGCCGACATCGATCCCGCCAGCTATTGGAACGCCGTGGCTCAGCGCGTGCTGTCACCGCGGGAAATTGAGCAGCTCATCGATATCGATAGCCGCAGTTGGACGCATCCGAATCCCGTGATGCCCGGCTGGGCGAAGAGGCTTCGACAGGCAGGTCTACGAACCGCGATTCTCTCCAACATGCCCGTACCTATTCGCGATGCTGTGGAACGCTGCGAGTGGCTTCCCGAATTCGATTGCCGAACGTACTCCTGCGACCTGCGCATCGCCAAGCCGGCACCCGAAATCTACGAGCACTGTCTCGCGAAACTGGGCGTCGCGCCAGCGGACGTTCTCTTCCTCGACGACCGCCCCGAAAACATTCGCGCGGCGGAAGCTCTCGGCATGCATGGCCTGCTCTTTACGACGCCGCAAGAGGCGGCCGCGGAAATAGATCGCAGGCTTGGCATGCCCGTACCACTGATTGCTACATTGTAGAGAGCCGATGAAAAAAACCAGTAACGTTGCGGAACTTCAGGCGATCGCCAGGCAGGTACGGCGCGAAATAATCGAGATGATCACGCACGCCAAATCCGGCCATCCCGGTGGATCGCTATCGGCCACGGAAATCGTCGTCACGCTGTTTTTTGACGTGATGAATCACGACCCGCAAAATCCAAAATGGCCCGATCGCGACCGTTTTATTCTCTCCAAAGGCCACGCCGCGCCGGTGCTCTACAGCGCGATGGCGGAATGCGGCTACACGCCTAAGGATCAACTCAACACGCTGCGCAAATTGGGATCGATTTACCAAGGTCACCCGGATGTCCGTTTCATCCCGGCGCTGGAAGCCTCCACCGGATCGCTCGGCGAAGGCCTCTCGCTGGGCATCGGCATGTCGCTGGCGGCAAAATTGGATCAACGCGCCTCGCGCACTTACGTCATCTTGGGCGACGGAGAAATCCAGGAAGGGCAGATCTGGGAAGCCGCCATGTTCGCGGGCGACAAAGGCGTGGACAACCTGGTCTGCATCGTGGACTATAACCACATCCAGCTCGACGGATTCGTCAACGACATCATGCCGCTGGATCCGCTGCCGGACAAGTGGCGCGCGTTCAACTGGCACGTGATCGATCTGGACGGACATGACATTCCCGCGTTGCAAGCGGCCTTCGCGGAGGCGAAAGCCACGAAGGGCAAGCCCACCGCAATCGTGGCGCACACAATAAAAGGCAAGGGAGTTTCGTTCATGGAGAACAATCCAAAGTTCCACGGCGTGGCTCCAACACAGGAAGAAATGGAAAAAGCACTGGTGGAGCTGGCGTAATGGAAACCAAGACGAAGTTCGAACTGAAATTGGGAGTAGCAACGCGCGAAGCTTTTGGAAAGGCGCTGGTGGAAGCCGGCCGCCAGAATAATAACGTGGTGGCCTTGGATGCCGACCTTTCGAAATCCACCTTCACGCACTTCTTCGCCAAGGAATTTCCGGACCGGTTCATCGAGTGCGGCATCGCCGAAGCCAACATGATCGCGATCGGCGCCGGGCTGGCATCGGCCGGCAAGATTCCCTTCGCCGCCAGCTTTTCCTGTTTCGCCATCAACAAGGGATTCGAGCAGCTCCGCGTTACCGCGGCGTTTCCGAATGTCAATTTGAAAGTGGTGGGCACCCACAGCGGCATCTCCATCGGAGAAGACGGCCCGTCGCAGATGAGTATCGAGGATCTGGGTCTGGCCTGTTCCCTGCCCAACTTTGCGGTGCTTTCTCCGGCCGACGAAGTTTCGATGCGGGCATTGGTTCTGGCCTCGGTGGAACACATCGGACCTGTTTTCATCCGCGCCGGCCGCCCGAAGGCGCCGATCGTTCACGGCGCGGATCAAACGTTCAAAATCGGTGGATCGGTTCAATTGGTGGATGGCAAGGATCTGACCGTCATTGCCCATGGTCTGCTGGTGGCCGAAGCGATCCGCGCGCAGGAGGCTTTGGAGGCGGAAGGCATTTCCGCGCGCGTGATCGACATGTATTCAATTAAGCCTCTGGACCGCCAGGCGATCGAACGCGCCGCGGCGGAAACCGGGGCCATCGTGGTCGCCGAGGAGCACTTGGTAGCCAGCGGTTTGGGCGTCCGGGTTGCGCAGGTTGTAACCGAATCGAAGCCCTGCCCGATGGAGTACGTGGGCATTCAGGACACCTATGCCGAATCTGGGACGCCTGAGGAATTGATGGATAAATACGGCTTGGTGGCGCGTGGCGTGATCGCCGCCTGTAGGCGAGTTTTGGCCCGAAAATAGGGCTGTGCGCCGATGCATGGGCAAAAGCGCCATCGCCACTTGACGTAACCTTAGCCGCGGTGCTTCACGATCAATGAGACCAGATACGCCTGTGCGATTTGCTCATTGCGAATAGATTGCCACATGGTGAAGACTTCCTCAGCAGACTTCACTTGTGTCAAAGCGTCCGTGTGGGCCAAATCCTTTGCTGGATTATAGTCGGCAAAGTGGCGCTGTTCCTGTAACTGAGTGAATGTGAGGCTGAAAAATCTCAGCGCTGTGACGGTGGTGTGATTTTCCCCTCCGAACGGAAAGGTGTCGGAGTTGGCAACACCCTTGGATGCCGTTTTCATAATTGGCGATCGAATGCGCGGCCAAATGCGGCTTGCAGATTTGTCTTATTCCAGTTGGACGTTCACTCGGCTAATATCACTCTTCCCGAAAGTAAGTGCTATAGCTCGCACGCTGCATAGCGAGTATCGGGCAATTGAAAGAATGACTGGATCTGCTGCGGTAACCGTTGGAGCGCGTCCAGACTGGAGACGAGAAGCATCCGCAGTTCGTCTTGGGTTCTAGGCGAATCGGCGGCCCGCTAGGATACTTGACCTCGTTCCAAACCTGCTCATCGGGGTTGAGTTCCGGCGAGTAACCCGGCAGATAGAACGAGCGGAGCTT
The DNA here is from genome assembly GCA_955652915.1 of uncultured Bryobacteraceae bacterium. Lineage (GTDB taxonomy): Bacteria > Acidobacteriota > Terriglobia > Bryobacterales > Bryobacteraceae > Palsa-89. Next base: position 199 of record CATPCJ010000042.1, on the reverse strand, counting down.
GCCTTCGGTCGAGGCGGCGAATCCTCTCACCTCTTTGGAACGATGCATCGGGTGACGTCTAATATCAAAAAGATCGGCTGGGTGATACCCTTCAAAAGACGTTTCAGAAACTCGATGTACAAATCGTTGTTGACCCGTTGTTCGGTCAACATGAAATGCATCTCGCCCAAGTTGTTGATGACGGAAAGCAGATTGAACT
>CATPCJ010000041.1 GCA_955652915.1 uncultured Bryobacteraceae bacterium | reverse complement strand
CTACACGCAATCTTTGCTTTCACTTACGTCCCCGATTTCTTTCGAAGGCTGGGCTTCCGGGAGGTGGAGCGGGGCGAACTTCCACTCAAGGTCTGGAAGGATTGCCTGCGCTGTCCGAAGTTTCACTGTTGTGACGAAATCGCTGTAATCAAAGCCCTTAGACATGATTTCGTGCTCCAAACCGCCTCGGAGCAGGATGCCACCCTCATTCAACTTCCTCACCTGAAGCCCACTCCCTAACTCTCGTCCTGGCCTTACTTCTGCGCGATTCATACTGAGAAAAATATTATTTTCTTAGAGAACTTTCCCTGGCAATTCCAACTGAGGAATGCACAATTTGACTAAGCTGGGAGACGAGCGAAAGTTTTGGGCTCCGTGAATCCTACATTGCAAGAAGAGGGGTGGGTTAGTCCGCCGAGACAGACACAAATTATTGATCTTACCTATAGTTTGGAAAATGGTCGGGACTAATTGGCCGAGCCTCACAGGTTGGCCTCCGTCTGAGCGTGATGTATGGCGTGTAAAACTCGTGAGGCTCAGAACGGACGTTGGTTTGGAGCCGTTCACGCTCAAATGCGCTGAAGAGAAGAATCTACTGGAAACGATTAAAACGTGAGAGTGATGTGATGCGGCGTGTACTAAGTATAAGAGCATGCACTTTTAGGTAAGGCTGCCTATGCAATTGCCGATCATGTCAGGCCACCTGGAGGATGACGTTCTTGAACAATACGCGCTGAACCGCCTTGTCGGCGCGAACCTGGATACTGTTGACGATCACCTGCTGGTCTGTCAGGCATGCCAGATTCGCGTGGCTGAGTTTGACGAATACGTTGCCGCCACCCGGCCCGCCCTTCGAAGTCTCCGGGTTAAGAAGGCGGGACTCCCTCCGTTCCTGAGAAATGTGTTTATCTCTCACGGTGGGCCTTCAATCACTCATGTTGAAGCTGTGTGCGAGCTTCTCGAAGTGCTTGACTTGACGCCCGTGGTTTCTATCTATATGCCAAACCTCGGGCTGTCGATACACGACAAGGTCCGGAAATGTATGCGAATCTGTAGTTCTGCCGTAGTACTTGCGACGCCCGATGACGATGAAGAGGTTGCCTCCCAAACGAGGCGGACCCGGCCGAATGTGGAGCATGAGATCGGAATGCTGCAGACCATGCCGAACATTGGTAACCGGATCGTGTACATGAAGGATCCGAAAGTGGAGTCTCCGTCAAACTATCGAGAGAAGTGCTGGATACCATTCGACAAGGATCGCGCCAGTGAGTCCTTCGTCGCGCTCATCAAGGAGTTGAGAGCCTTCGCACTTTAGAAAAGAGAGTAACGCCGCCGCAGGTCCGCGGCTGCAACACGGGCGTCGATTTGGTGGACTGCCTCGGCGGAATCAGCGTCGCATCCGTTCATGGACGGGATCCTTAATTGAGGCTGCTCACAAACTATTCCGCTTCACGGTTGAGTAGGTTTGGTGCGGTTATCGACACTGTCCGTTTCCGCGCGAGTGGCGTTCGGGCCCGGATATGATGTGATTTATTCCTCCATTACGTCCTGCGAATGCCGGGACCTCATCGAATCCGAAATCGCCACAGACGGCATACGCAAAACCGGAGACCGCGATGGGGAACTTGCGGCTGGTATTGCGAGCTTGTGATCGCGCGGGGTGGGGTAAACAACTTGATATCAAAGCTTGTCCCCCGAAGTCTAGTGCTATCAATCTTAACAAATCTGGTACAATTAACGGTTCGAAAATCCCCAGGCGAGCTATTCCACTTATTGCTAAAATTCATCAATAACTATGCATCGGAGGGGATAATGCTGCCCTGCGCCTTTTGAATGCTGGGCTTCCGGGAGGTGGAGCGGGGCGAACTTCCACTCAAGGTCTGGAAGGATTGCCTGCGCTGTCCGAAGTTTCACTGTTGTGACGAAATCGCTGTAATCAAAGCCCTTAGAGATGATTTCGTACTCCAAACCGCCTTGGAGCCGGATGCCACGCTGATTCAACTTCCTCATCTGAAGCCCGCCCCATAGCTCCGCAGTCCTGGCCTTATTTCTTAATTTCGTGATTCCTGCTGAGAAAAGACTAATTTTCTTGGAGAAATTTTCCTGGTAATTCCACTTGAAGAATGTACAATTGACGTAAGCCAGGGAGTAGCCAGGGGAGGTAATGGGATCATGCGAGCTCTGACCATTGATGTGGCACAGTCCACCGGTAGGATTCTTTGTAGTACTGTATTCCGAGTGGGCGGCAAGAAACTCCTCGCGAAGGGACACCTCATCAGCGAGGAAGACGCCCGGATGCTCCAAACCGAGGGCATGCGCGAGGTCTGGGTAACCGAACTCGAGGAGGGCGAGATTGGCGAGGACGAAGCCGTAATGGAGGTGGCCACCGAAATCGGTTGCGGCTCGCTGGAGATCCGTCTGGCAGCGGGAGGACGCGCGAATCTGATCGCTACCGAGCCTAGCTGCACGCTGGTGGACGACGAACTTTTGAAGCAAATCAACTGCACCTCCAGCGTCGTAATCGCCAGCACGCTGAATTTTTCGTACGCCAAAGCCGGCCAGCGGGTATGTACCGTGAAAAGTACTCCTTTTGCTGTTGCAAAGTCGCAGCTGGAAGCAGTAATATCGATAGTTAAAGAAAGAGGGCCAATTTTACAAGCCCGGCCGATCCGGACGCCGTCAGTGGGCGTTCTCTACACGGACCCGGTCAGTGGCGATAGAGCGCGGCAGTTGTTCGAAAACATTATGCACCAGCGATTGGAGCGGCTCGGCACCAGCGCCACTTACGTTCTCGCCTCACTCGAAGAGGAAGGAGCGGTGGCTCGGTCTCTGCAACACTTACTACGGGCCAAGCCGACATCTATTCTGATTGCTTCCACAACCGCTCCGGCTGGTCCGGATGACGTGGTGGGGCGGGCCATGCTGCGCATCGGGTCCCAAATTGAACGCTTTCTCGCCCCGGTAGAGCCGGGAAATCTTTTGCTCTTGGGTTACAAAGACGATATTCCGATACTCTCGGCGCCTGGATGTTTCCGCTCGGCTAAGCCGAATGTAGTAGACTTGGTGCTTCCGCCGATGTTGGCGCGCTATCATGTTTCTGGTTGGGAGGTCGCCTGCCTCGGGCATGGCGGACTCCTGGCTCAATAAGCTCCTCCACTACCACACGCGGTATCCTCCGAGCCGCTTGTGGGTGCTCCTCAGCCGGGCGCCTGACCAGTGCCCGGCTCTTTTTTTGAGCCGCGGCGGCGGGAACTGCTAATCTGTTCTCACATGCGGCTGCGTTCCGTCCAGGCACACCTACTTTCCTATCCTCTTCCCGAACCCATCCATCTCACTTATCATGGCGGTGAGCGGACTATCCTCAAACGCGACGCGATGCTCATTCGCGTGGAGGCCGGCAATGGATTGGTGGGCTACGCTCCAGGCCAGGGCAGCGAGCGCGCCAAGCAAGGGATTGAATCGGTCATCGCGCCGTTTCTCGAAGGCCGCACCCTAACCGACCCCGATGCGTTGCGCGTTCAATTCCTAGAAGCCGCCGGCCCGAACCTGGATTTACAGAAACTCTATTGCGCCGTCGAAATCGCGCTCTACGACCTGGTGGGAAAGGCCAAGGGTGTTCCCGTCTCTGAACTGCTGGGCGGGCGCGTTCGCGATCATATCCGGCTCTATGGAAGCGCCGGCATGTACATGGCGCCGGAAAAGTACGCGGAAGAGGCCCATGCCATTTCCCGGCTGGGATTTCGCGCCTACAAGATGCGCTCCGGGATTGGTCCGGAAAAGGATATCGAGACCGTTCGCCGGATGCGCGACGCCGTGGGGCCCGACTTCGATCTGATGGTGGATGCCCACACTTGGTGGCGCATGGGCGACCAGAACTACGTGCGTAAAACCATCGACAAAATGGCGGAAGACCTCGCCGGGTACAACATCGCGTGGCTCGAAGAACCTCTGCCGCCCGAAGACCATGCCGGCTACCGGCGGCTCAAAGAAATGGATCTGGTTTCCATCGCCAGCGGCGAACATGAGCCGGACGACCCCGGTTACCTGCATCTGATTCGAACCGCCAGCGTCGATTTCGTGCAGATGGACATCGTCTGTCAGGGCGGTTACCCATCCGCGCGCCGCATGCTGCCGGAAATTGCGAGCAACGGCTTGAAGTTTGCATTTCACAGTTGGGGGACGGCGCTCGAAGTAGTCGCGGCCGCCCACTTGGGAATATGTTGGCCGGAGCCGGTGGTGGAATGGCTGGAATATCCTTGTTACTCCACTCCCTCGAGCGCCGGAATGTATCCGTTCCCCCTGGCGTCGGAAGTCTTGAAGGAACCGTTACTACTCGACCATGGCGATTTGCTGGTACCCACCGGCCCCGGCTTGGGCGTCGAGATTGATGAAAGCGTAATCCAGCGCTATCCTTGGATTCCTGGTCCTTGGTCCTTCTTCATGATCGATTCACCGCGCGAAACACGCGCCGTCACCGCCGACCATAGCGAGCCTTGGCTGGGCGACCGGGCCTAACACTATGCTGAAAATTTGTGTCTGGGGCTCGAGAATACCCCCAACTTCCACGAGATTCAAACTGAGCCGTTGGCCTGAGGCTTCCTCGACGGGCGACCTTGTCCGCGGACAGGCTGAGGTTTTGCGACAGCCCCTTGCCAATGGGCACTCCCTTAAAAGCTGTGAAGAAAACGCTCTAAGATCCACACAGGCAAGAATGCCTGTGCCACAATTTGCACGGTGTGGCGCAGGGATTCCTGCCTGTGTTGGTTTGCGATTTTTTCACAGCTTCTTACGGTCACGGCCCGGATCGGGACGTTTCACCTCCCTGGTTGGTCAGGCTGCAAATGAATGATGCGGCAGCGTTCGTAGCAAGCATGGGTGGCGCGGTGTGCGCGGCGGCGGGCGTGCTGGCGTACGCAGTGAGAAATCCATCGGCGACGCTGCTGGCCCCTTCGGTTCACAAGGGCGTGAACATGCGGCGCGCGATTGCGCTCACCTTTGACGATGGGCCGAGTGAATCCACACCGGAATTGTTGAAAATCCTTTCCGTTTACGGCGCGCCAGCGACATTCTTCCAGTGCGGAGCGAACGTCCGCCGCTTGCCCCAGGTCGCTCGCGAGGTGGCGGCGGCCGGCCACGAAATCGGTAACCACACCGATACCCATCCGAAGCTGCACTTCAAATCCCGCGACTTCATCTATCGCGAACTCATGTCGGCGGAAGAAACCATTGAAGGCGCCACCGGAATCCGGGCGCGATTTTTCCGGGCGCCTTATGGTGTGCGCTGGTTCGGATTGCGGGAAGCCCAGGAGCGGCTGGGTCTAATGGGCGTGATGTGGACCACCATTGCGGTGGATTGGAAATGGCCCGCCGATCGTGTGATTCCGCGCTTGTTGAACGGCGCCCTCAACGGCGCGATTTTTTGCCTGCATGATGGCCGTAGGACAAACGCGCACCCGGACATTGAGGTAACGTTGAGGGCGGTGCGTGAAGTTCTGCCAAAATTGATGGAGCGAGGTTTCCATTTCGAAAGGGTGAGCGACATTCTATGTCCAACGAAGAACTGACCGGGCGAGTCAGAGCGATAATCGCGGCGGCGCAACACGTGCCGGTTGACAAGATCACCCCTGACAGTACGTTCGAGGAGTTAGGTATCGATTCGCTGGACGGCATCAACATCCTCTTTGCGGTGGAAAGCGAATTCAACATCAACATTCCGGACGACGCGGCGCAAAAGATTGGGTCGGTGCGAGATGTTGTGGCGGGAATCGCCGCACTTCTGGAGAGCGGCGGCGGCAAGGGGCCGGTACGCGCGTAGTAGTCACGGGTATCGGCGTTGTTTCCGCCTTGGGTCACAACCGTCAGGAGTTCTGGCAGGCCATGCAGCAGGGCCGGCCCGGAATCGCGCCGCTGGAACAAGTGGATCGCAGTCTACTCCGTTTCGGAAACGCGGCCGAGGTACGCGGCTGGGACCCGCTGCGCTATTTCGACGAAAAGGAAATCGGGCTGCTTGACCGCTTCGCCCAATTCGGCGCCGTAGCCGCGCGTGAAGCGGTTGCCGACGCGGCCATTGAGTGGACCACCGAACTCCGCGAAAATACGGCCATCGTCACGGGCAGCTGCGTGGGCGGACAAAACACCGAAGACGAAGGCTTCGTCAATCTCTACCGGAATAATATCCCACGAGTGAATCCGCTCACCATTCCGCGCACCATGGAGAACGCAGCCGCGAGCCGAATTTCGCTGGAAACGGGCGTGGTCGGCCCTACTTACACGATTTCAACCGCATGCTCGTCGTCCAATCACGCCATCGGACAGGCCTTCTGGATGGTTCGCAGCGGCGCGGTTCGCATGGCCATCAGCGGTGGAAGCGAAGCGATTTTCAGCCTTGGATTTCTGAAGGCGTGGGAGGCCATGCGCGTCGTTTCGCCGGATACCTGCCGCCCGTTTTCGAAGGACCGCCGCGGCTTGATTCTGGGCGAAGGCGGCGCAATGCTTGTTTTGGAAGCGCTGGACTCGGCGCGCGCGCGGGGCGCTAAAATCCATGGCGAGATTGTGGGCTTCGGCATGTCTTCGGATGCTTTTCACATCACTCAACCTTCGTCCGATGGCGCCGTGCGGGCGATCCGCGCAGCACTTTCCGACGCCGCTCTGCAGCCCGAGGAAATTGCTTACATCAACGCGCACGGAACCGCGACGGCCGCCAACGATGCCACCGAGACCGCGTCCATCCGCAAGGTTTTCGGCGCGCACGCGGATCGCCTGGCCATCAGTTCCACAAAGTCGATGCACGGTCACACGCTGGGCGCCGCCGGAGCAATCGAAGCGGCCGCCACCCTGCTCGCGCTGCGGCACGGAATTCTGCCGCCAACCGCCAACTACACGCAGCCTGATCCCGCCTGCGACCTGGATGTAATTCCTAATCAAGCGCGACACGCCCAAGTAGAATGCGCGTTGTCCAATTCCTTCGCGTTTGGCGGGTTGAACGCGGTGCTGGCTTTTAGGAGAAGCGATTCCTAGTCATCGAAGACGCGCCGTCTGGAGCGAGAGATCCACAGTTACGCTTTGATAGGGCACACGCGCTATAACCCGGCCGCGCCGCTGGCGTTCGAGCGTGACAATCCCATAGCGTTCCATCGTTCTAAGGGTTCGCGACAGATTGGATGTCTTGCGCCCCGTCAATTCGGCGAGCTCTGCCAACGACTGTGGTTCCGCGCTTCGAATGGTCCCGAGCAGCATTCGGTTCTTGTCCGACAAAACCTTTACCAGGCTCTCGGCCGAAGGAAACCAAACCTTAGGATCTCCGGGCCGTGGCTTCAACTTTCCCCGAGCTATTGCTATTGTTCGCGCTTTCATATCGGAGTACGATGCAATCCCAACTTTCAAAATCCTCATGGCAAGACTCCCTTTTCCGCTAATACTGCGTCTACCTCGTTCCAAAAATCGGATAGCAAAGCCGCGGCATCACGCTACTCGTACGGACTAATCGTCCTAAACCGATGTTTGTGATCGAATGCTATCGGTCTCTTTCCTGCCGGCCCCAAGGACTGTCGCACGCCGTGGGCATTATCGAAACCAACCAAGCGCTCGTTCGCAGTCCCGTGCAGCGTCAGGGAGTAATACAGTCCGTGTGGCCGCGCCGCCGTAGCCTCAATGCGCCGCACTTCAAACTTCACCCAATAGCCGCCCTTCTCATCAACCACGAGCACAACGCCGTCAAGATAGAGCAGCGTGTCCAGACCAGCGTCGCGGTCCGGTGTCGCCATGCTTTCTTCAGGTTATCACTGTCTGATAACCTTCGTCCGTTCCTGATAGGCGCGCTCAGGATGGGTTACTGTGAACGTGAAACTCTGCAGACGAGGTAGCGGGCTACTAGTCCATACAGCATTGCGTTTGCGAGCATGGCGACCGCAAGGAATAGTCCTTCCCCTAGATCGCCCATTGGCGGAAACGCTTGGCCAATGATGTAGAGCGGGGAGAGAATGAGATCGATCGTCTCGGCGGTTGGATCAGATAGCTTAGTGAAAAGCAAAGGTCGCAACGGTAGCAGGCCGCCGATAACTGATATTGCCGTTAGGTGGGTATTTACTTGACTCAGGTAACCCCAACATGTAGTATGTCGGGTTGTGGAGAAATATCCGCGAAATCTGAGCGAGTTCGAAGCTTGGTTTGATACCCAGGAGGCGTGCCGGGAGTACCTGTTCCAGCTTCGAT
>CATPCJ010000040.1 GCA_955652915.1 uncultured Bryobacteraceae bacterium | reverse complement strand
TAGACGACCGCCAACTGCTCCGCAGTCAAAGACGGCAGAGTGACGATTGCTTCTGTTACGCCCAAACGTCCAGCGAGGGCTTGCTGCGATTCCGTCAGTTTCCCGCCAACGCGAAGAAGTCGAGCGCGCCGCTCCACCTTCTGCAAACACGCAACGACCTGAAGCAAGATGTCAATGCGCTTTCGCGGAATTACACTGCCGACGTGGAGAAGATCAATGCACACCCCGGTTTGCGAGGTAGCTCTTAGCATCACGTTCACCGCTGACTCAGTCGCAACGGCAGGCGGCTGGAGAAAGGCCGGGTGCACGCCGAGCCGAACCACCGACATTTTTTCCGGAGATAGGATGCCTCGCGCGAGCAGCTCGTCGCGTGTCGCGATGCTATCGCAACAAACGTGCGCAGCTTTTTGCAAACCACTAAGAATGCGCCGCGTCATAGCGACAAACGCCCTGCTGCGTCCGGCATGATTCGGTTCCCAGAGACAGCGAAAGGTATCGAGATCATGACACGTCACCACCGTGCGGTTAGCCGGCAACTCATGAGTGAGTTGGCTGTAACTGTGATCCACGATGTGAAACAGATCGTAATCCGCGCGATGCCACCGGAGGAATTGTGGGTAGTCGAAAAAGCGATTCAATAATCGATCAGCTCTAAACCCCACACCGAGGTTCCCGTTAGAAAACCTCCGGTGCAATTTCGGCCTAACGAGCTTCAGTTGAAAGTCACTGTTCTCTTTTCGCTTTGCGCCTTCAAATTCCTGTTCCAACATATCCGCCACTAGATCCATACTAGGCCAACCTTCTTCCAAGAGGTCAGCAATTAATGCAATTTTATGGGCCATCTGAAGAGAAGCTCCTCTCGCACAATTGCACCGCTTAATGATGCATTCCCTTCACACTTGATGGTCTTCTAGGGCTGCCGCCAGGCGCTCGCCAAGCACGTCATAATCAAAATACTTCTGTGCAAGTGCCACAGTGGTGGCTTCGCATCGAATGTCTGCAGGATTCTGAATCAGCTTGAGAACCCGCTCTTTCAACCGTGTAGGATACAATTCGTCCTTAATCCCAACATAATCCACGAGCATTTTCTCAGGAAGAATGCGTGCTGCCTCGCCCACTCGACTAGCGAGCACATACTTCCCTGCAGCCAAATACAGTGGCAGCTTCCCCGTGGTTCGGACGCGTCCGGGCACATCACTGGTCTGAGTCGAGAGACAAATATCAACTGCGCCGAGATACCGAGGAAGTTCTGCATACGGGATTCTTCCGGGAAATATCACGCGATCCTCAATACCAAGATCGCGGCACCTGGACTGTAGATGACTCAATCCGGAACCGTCTCCAATGACTACGCCTTTTACCTTCTTGTCCTTTAAAAGGCCGATCAATTCTACCAAGTCCCAGCCATAACACATCTGCCACCTCTCGCTCCAGACGCATGCACCTACTAGACCAACAACAAGAAATCCCTCAAGCCCAAGGCGTGCTCGGAGTTCTCTGCCTTGCGGCGGTGCGAACTCACGAACAGCAACTCCATCAGGGATCCAGGTTGCAGCGATCCCTTTTTGCGCCAGCAGATCCACGTGATTCCGCCCGCGCACCACAATGCGATCTGCGCAACGTATAGAAAACTCTTCAAGCAGCCACGTTAGCATGCGTCCTGCCGATCCTCGTCCCATTGACTTAGCTAATTCATAAATGGCGTCGCCGGTATCAATGACCCATCGAGTGCGGCGGAGCGCACGGTAAGCAGCCGCCGCCACCACTCCCGAAGACGACATGTCGAACACGTAAACCAGCCGAGGCTGAAGCCGCAGGAGGAGCTGCAGGAATAAGAGAATCGCGAGAAACTTATTTCGGTGGCGGTAAGCGATCTCCACAGGGAAGCGAGCATCGAGCCTCGAGGCCAATGCACGAGCGCGCTCCCCCATCGCGCTGCCGGGATCACCATTGACGAGAAAGGCCACCGTTCCTGTCACGTTAATATCTTGCGGTTAACGCCGCGGATCTTCATCCTTCAACGGGAGAACGGAGAACTTTATGAGCTAGAATGTAATGGTTTGAGCCAAAAGGCCTGGTAGTCATTAGACGGCGCATCCATCTGGAGGCTTTGACAAAACGCTTTAGCGGCGATTGCTGTTGACTTATACCGTGGCCAAGAAATTTGACCTCGTCGATGCAAAACCCGGCACTTTGCAACATATTGCACAATTCGGATGTGAGGTACTCCCGATTGTGTATGTCGCCTGCACAAATGATTCGCCCATTATCAATCTTTTTTTCTTCGATAAATGCCTGAGTGCCCCAAAGCGTATGCCTACCCTGTAATACCCGCAGAGCATTCATAATCGTAGCAGGATTGGGAGTCGTCAAAACCAACATGCCATTCGTCTTCAGCACGTCCGCCATACTGCTTAGCAGACCTTGAGGATGATTTAGGATATGCTCGATTACCTCGCCGAAAAGAACAACGTCGAACGGTTCACCCTGGATTCCCGAGAACGGAGTAGGTTCGTTGAAGTTTGAATAAAAGAACTGAACAGAGTTTTTCTGAAACAGCTGATCACGTTCGGGCAGCTCCCAAGCATCTGTCGCCGTCACTTCATAACCAAGGATTGAGAACAGATAGCTGATATAACCGTTGCCGCATCCGACGTCAAAAATGTGAGATGACGAAGCTGGCGGACATTTGGACATAACATCAGTAATCATCATTACGACCCTCTCTACATTTTCCGGCCAGTAGGTTTCCACAAACCATGCATTATGTGCAAAATGGTCGAGAAGCTGCTTTACTGCGTCGCGCAGAGGTAAAGGAACCGTGTTATTTCGCAGAGTCATAGATGGAATCTGTGAAAGAGGTCACTCATTTAGTATTGTGCATCGCCTCTACGAACCGCTCTGCCATTCTCTCCCAGGTCCATTGCCGAAGCTGCTCGGATAGAGGAGCCACAGCGTGACGGAAGCGCTCTCTGTTATCATACCATTGCTTGAGACGAATGGATAGTTCCCTAGAATCTTCCGGATCGGTGAGTAGCAAGTCTTGTATGTTTTCAGGATAGCGTTCCGCAACACCAGCAATGGCGCTGACCACTGCGGGCAAGCTGCAACAAAGTGCCTCGTGCACACCCAGTCCATAGGCTTCGTAGCGTGTCGGAGCGACAAGCAAGTCCGCAGCGCGCAGCAGGGCGTCTACATCTCTTCGGAAGCCTAGAAATCGGATTCGCTTAGCCATACCCGCCTCGCTGGTTCGCCGCTGCCACGCAGGCAGTTCCGCCCCGGTTCCGACCACCGCAAGATCAACGTCCCAGCCCGGTTGGCCACATAACTCCTTCCACGCCTCGAACAAAGTATCAAAACCCTTGCGACGATCGCTGACGGCCCCAATGAACAATGCCATCGGTCGCGCGGGGTGCCACCCCAGGCGATCTCGCAGAGTAAGACGTTCAGAGTCGTCGGCAGGCCGGAAGCGGGTGGGATCCGTGCCGTAGTAGAGGGTTTGCACCCGTGCGGCTGGTACGCCAACTCGCTCGATCAGATCACGCCGTGTGCGATCGGAGTTGGCGATAATTAGTCGAGCATGATCCAATGCGCGTTTCTCCTCACGCAACCAGCGTGTGTGATTGTAGCGAGTTATCCCGTGACGGATTCGGCTGGAGAGCACCTGCGGTTGATGCGCCGCATGGACGTAATGCACCCAATTCACGTCTCCCCACCAGCAGCAGCCTCCGTTCACGACGACTCGACCGCCTCGTGCTGCGATTCGGCGAGCGTAATACCGGCCGTAATGGTCGAGCAGGGGCAGGGCCAGCGTATAGCTTCGTAGCGGCTTGGGCACCCGATGCCAGATTACATTTCGAAGTGAGGCGAGCGGCTCGGCGACGCGGAAGGCTACTAGATGAACTTCGTTACCGGCACGTGCCAGAAATTCCGCAAGGCCATAATTGCCATTATCCATGCCGCCGGTGCGCACGAAGTCGCCGCTGACGAGCAGGAATCGCTCGGGTCGGTCGGCGAGAATCCGCTGGGCAGCGGGCGACACTGCCGCGCGTTCGGTGAGATCGGGCGAGGAGTTCATCCAGCGGAAGGTCCGGCAGCGGCGCTGGCGACATTCGAGCGCAACGCGGCCACGGTTCGGTCGATGTGGAATCGCTCGCGGTAAAGTGCGGCGGCCGCGGTTCCAAGGCGCGCTCGTTCCGCCGAGTTCGCCAGGAGTGGCCCGACCTGATCCGCCATTTCCTCGAACGAATTCGCCAAACACACGGCGCCACTTTCTTTCCAGACAGCCTCGGAAAGAAAACCGTTTGTGGTGACGATCGGTTTTCCCAAAGCCAACCCGGCCATTACGCTCGTGCGACGGCTGCTCACTCCATCGGCGTAAGGCTGCACGAGCAGATCGCATGCAGACAGATGCTCGGAAACGGCCTCGGCCGGCAACAGCCCAGTTGCAATGAGGCGATCACCCAGTTCGGGCCAGCGAGCTCGGAATGCCTGGGCAAACGCTTCACATCCACGGCCGATTAACAAAATGGCAATCGCAGGTTGTTGAGCCAGAATTCTCGGCAGAACAATCCTCAGACCATCTGCGATGTGCCCGCCGAAAGTCCCGAAGTGGCCGACCAGGAACTGCACGCTACGAGCATTGAGCAACTCGCGCCGTAACTTTGCCACGCGGATTAGATCCACTTCATTTGGAATATTGCTTGGCACAGGCAACCATTCGACGGTTCGCTTTCCGATCAGCGGGCGCAGCATTTTTTTCCAAGCGGGAATCGAACCAAAGATGCGGCGGGCCGAGTGGGCGACAAAGAACGCCATGACACGTGTAATGGCAGCCAGGACGTTGCGGCGCATTTCGCGCAACCCGAAGCCGTCACCCCAAGGCGTTGCCACTTCGTGAAACATCACGATGATGAAGCATCGCCTGCGTTGCATCCAAAGCCAGAAACAGAATGGCAGGTTCATCCCCTTCCACCCGAACGCTTGCGGTACATATTGGACAAGGATACGCGCTTTAGGTGTAAGACCTTTGAGCGCGCGGCTTAAGACGAGCAGACTGCGCAGTCCGAAATGATCGGCTAACCGATGAACGGCAACGCCAGCGTCACCTTCATCCCGGCCGGAAATAGGCGGCGCCCAGACCTGGACTTCATTGCCTGCGGCAGCCAGCGTGCGGGCCACGAGCCGGGTGTAATCACCGACGCCGCCGGGCTGCGGCGGGTATTCGCCAGTGAAGATAATCCAAGAAAGGACAGGGCGTTCAGGAGAACATGAAGGTAAGGCCGGCTGGATCGACGGGAAAATTGATGGCATCGCTCAGGTGCTTTGAAGAGCTGGCTTTTTGAAGAGGACCACCATCTGCATGAAAAGCGTGTTTTGCAGCTTCGGGGGCAACCGATGGGCAACGGACTCAATGAACTGAACCAGCGCTCCGGGCAGCCAAAGCAGCAGCACGCTTAGCCTCAAGGCGCCTTTGAGCAGAGGATTGATTGACAACCTGACCTCACACACCTCCAGTCCGGCCGCTTTGGCCAGCACGGGGATTTCCTTCTGGTGAAGCAGGAAAATGTGACCGTCGGCGTCCGGCTTGGACTGCCCGGCCTCGTAAATCGACGGATCTGCGGTTGCGCTGAACTTGGGCAGCGGATTACGGAAGTAAGCGCCGTTAGGGGTAGTCATGATGATGTGACCGCCCGGCCTAACCAGTTGGGCCGCCTTGGCCAGAAAATCGTCGGGATGCGCGACGTTGTTCGATGATTTCCGTGATGAGCACAATGTCGAAAGGCTGCTCGAAATTCAGTTCAAAGGCGTTGCCCGCCCGGTAGGTCAGGACGCCTGATTCGTGCTTCAGGCGCACGTAATCGGCGAGTTTCGCTCGCAGATCGTTCCAAGTCACCCGATAGCCCAATTTCGGCCAGACGCAGCGAGAAGTTTCCCTGTGCGGCGGCGACGTCGAGCACGCGGGCGCCTGGCAGACGGCCGGAGTAATGACTACGCATATCCCTTTTGGGCGTAGAGAGCGTTGTCCAGGACTTTGAGCGGCTCAAAAGTATGCTCAAGAACATTAAGCACCAGTATTGTTCCAAATTCTCCTGCGCGCGGAAGCTTTTGACGGATCTCGTGATAGGATTTTTCAAAATCAATTACATAGTCAACTGCAGGCCCAGAAACCCTGTCCGTTCCAAAATATTCCAATCCTGCTTCTTGAAGGAGTTGCTTCAAGATACCCTTCTTTATACCCGACACCAAGTTCCAGATAGGGGGATGCACAAGACCTCCTGCCAAAACCTTCCTGACGTATTTAACATCGGCGTTTGTCATAGTGTGCTCAATAGGAGAATCGCTGTGAGCTTACCAAGAGATACATGATTCTGTTGTTGCGCGAACAGTATTCCCTCTAAACAACAAGGTGGTTTTCCATGTTGAAGGGCTGTGCGCTCCGAGTCGCGCGATCGCGCAGGCGAGCGTGCGTCGCGGCATCAATCAAACAGGAGGCGCCCTGAGCGCCTCGTTGTAAACTGAGATTGTTCGTCGTCCGATCTCATCCCATCGGAACGGTTGTGACAATGCACGTGCTTCGATTCGGATCGCGCGAAGAGCTGGCGGTTCTGCCGTAAGCCATCCTATCAATCTGTGAGCGAGCGTCTTCACGTCTCCCGCAGGAACCAGCCACTTATCCGGCAGCATCATCGGCGGCCCTGGGGCATCGTAGGCAACGACAGGCAAGGCCGCTGCAAGCATCTCCAGCACCGCAAATGGGAATCCCTCGAGATACGATGGGAAAACTCCCACCCAGCAGTCAGGTAGCAGGTTCGGCAAATCCTGCGCCGGGAAGGAGGGCACCACCTCCAGAGCCGCTCGGAGTCGAGTGGGAAATCGAGCAAAGACCTGCTCAGCGGTGCGGAGTAGACCGGCCGTGCCAAGCAGCTTGAAGCGGACGCGTGGGATCGATCTCGATACCTCTTCAACGAGGCTCGGAAAATCCCCAGCGCCTTTGCGCTCATCGAAGGTACCAATGAAACAGACAGTCGGCTGACCGGATGGCACATCAAGCGGCACTGACTCCAATCCCTGACGATCGGCTCTATTAAGGCCGAACGGAAGAACGAAAATCTTTCCGGAGTCTATTCCGCGGCGCAGGAGCTGTTCCCGATCATGCGTATTGCTGACATTCACCAGATCGGCTCCGAGCATGGTTTGATCTGCCATAGCTACAACCTCGGCCATGTCTCGTGAGCGCTGACGGCCACGAATCAGCGCAGAGCAGATGCTTTGAAAGCCGCGTCTCCTTGGGATCCGCATCATCGCGCCGGGCTGCATCAAGAGTACTGAACGAGCAACCATTAGCGTTGTGCGCGCGAATTCAGACCTCGCAAAAGGGAGGTGCACGTGGTCGTAGTCAATGACGTCGTAGTCGCCGGAGATTACATGGAGTTTTTCTCTCAGCCTTTGCACAAATTCCTGTCGACCCGCGATCCCCGTAACAAAAGCCATCCCGAGGTCCACTGACGAGAGAAAGTCGCAATCCCACCCCAGACTGCCCATCGCGTCCGCCACGCCCAAAAGCACCTTTGCAGCGCCAAGCTCAGCGAGAAACGGGTTCGGGCTGACGAATAGAATCCGCATCAGATTCGTGCGATGTCACAGGCAGGTTTAGCAGCGCGAATCAGCAGGTGGGCGCACCTGCGCGCTACGCGGAATCCGAGGCTTTGAGTCATCGCATCGCGTGCAGGGTTACCGTAAGTTGCGGCGTGCAGCGGAGCGGATCCGTCGCCGAATGCTACAATATATCTTGCGCAGCGGTGCAATCTTCGTCGCTCGTGAACGAGCTGCGCGCACGGGAACCATCAGCAACCCCCACAGCAGCCGGGGCCAGATACGCTCATCCACATCCAAAGCACATCGTAGCACCTCGAAGAATCCTATTCCGTCGCGCAACAATGGAACTTTGAGCATCGATCCCATCCAGACATACATCAATTGCTGGCTTGTCCGCTCGAGTTCCGGCTCGGGAATTCCGGCAGAACTCTTGATGAATGAAATTACCCGGTACGATTCTAGTGGGAATCTTAGGTCCCGGTCAGCGCGGCTAAAGGCAGAGTTTCCATGCCTCCGAAAGAAATTCAACGGCTCCGGAACAAACGCGATGTCACCATGCAACAGGAGCGACGCCCATGTAATCCAATCGCCGCAGAGGCGATACGATTCATTGGGAGGCTTTGCTCGCAGGTAAGTGTCGCGGCGGAATACGACCGCACTGGCGTTCGGAATGGTATTTCTATTCGAGAGGTATCGGCGGCACTCATCGCGTCCATCGTTTACGTACGGGTGTCGCCATCGTTCGCGGTCGAGATCGTCCGTCCACCCCGCACCGCTGCTGATGACACGGTTCGCGCCATCAACCAACATCGACTGGCAATAGGCGAGGCAAACCGTGGGGTGCTGTTCTAGTTTTTCGAGTAGAGTCTGCAGCAGAGACGGGTCCGCGTAGTCGTCTGCCTCGGCAATCCATACGTAGTCGCCGACAGCACTTGCGAGACCTTTATTCCATTGCGCGAACGGAGACCCGCTGTTGACAGAGTTGAACATGACTTTCACTCGTGGGCGACCCGCGTACGTGGCGATTACCTCCCGACTTGAATCCGTCGACGCATCATCAAGGATCAATATATCGAAGTCTTGATAGCTTTGCTGCAAAACACTGGTAATGCGTAGATCCAAAAAAGATGAATGATTGTAATTCGGAATCACCACCGATACGCGAGTAGCGTTCTTGCTCATCAATAGAAGCGTTCCCGAGATGTCTTTCAGCTTCCGAAAAGGTTTCGTTTTAAGCGGCGGTCAACCTGCAATCGACGCTAAACATGATTCTACGCCGCGCGGGAAATGATGTTCCCGCCTGCACCGGTTTTCAAAATGAGGCCTTGACCTGTTGGTAACGCGAGAACCCGGACGCCGCGCTCTCGGGCAAAATGATCAAATGCTTTTTGCTGTTCGCAATGCGGCGTTGGGCCGTAGTCGTCCAGAAGAATGATTCCACTCGGAGACATTCGCTCCCAAAAATGTTCGGCGGCACTGATCTCGGGTATCGTGCAGTTCATGTCGAGCGAAAGAAAAGCGACCTGGCGGACCCCAAGAGTCGAGAGGACGTCGGGCACAGTCCCCTGCACAACCGTTACATTCTGGAAGGGCGCGAAGGTCTCTCTAACGGTCTCTACGGAGTTATCATTGTAGTAGGAATACGTTTGAAGGAAACCTTTCTTAACTTCTTCTTTGGATAAGTAGTCTCGGACTAATCCGCTGAACGTATCGATTAGATAGAATCGCTTATTCAGATGTTCAAAACCGGTATAATCGAGGATCGCACTGGCAAAACCGCCACGGTTCACG
>CATPCJ010000039.1 GCA_955652915.1 uncultured Bryobacteraceae bacterium | reverse complement strand
GCACGCTCGTCGGTCACACAACCACGGTCAGCGCCGTGGCGCTGACGTCGGACGGACGCCGCGCGGTGTCGACTTCCTGGGACAACACGCTGACGCTGTGGGATCTGGATTCCGGGTGCGAAATTCGCACGCTCGTCGGTCACACAACCACGGTCAGCGCCGTGGTGCTGACGCCGGACGGACGCCGCGCGGTCTCGGCTTCCGATGACCGCACACTGAAGCTGTGGGATTTGGATTCCGGGCGTGAACTCCGCACGCTGGAAGGTCTCGCTAGCTGGGTCCTTGCTGTGGCGGTGACACAGGATGGAAGGGTCATCTTGGCTTCAAAAGGCGGCACGATCCGGATCTGGAGGTTGGCGGACCCGGTCTCCGAATCGGAGTACGACTATGAGCCGGCGCTCAATAGTGTGATCGAACACAGTGCGGACGGAAAGCGGTATATCGTCGGAGTCCGGAATGCAGAGCTTCAGCGGTTGCGAGAATTGACCGGCGAGGGAAGACCCGATCTATTACCCGGCCTTCGCCCGCTGACGTCTCGCTGAGATGGCTCTCAACCCCGTAATTGTGCGGGCGCCGACGTTAGGGATCGTGGCCGGTCCGAACGGCTCTGGCAAAACGTCCTTCTATGAGCAAGTTCTGCGACCGCAGTTTCCCCGCTGGGTCAACGCGGACGAGATCGGCCGGGCGCTCACTGAGTCGCCTGAGAGCAATCGGGATCTGGCCGCTGCGAGGCTGGCCGAGGAACAGAGAGAAAGCTTGCTTGCGGAGCGAGCCACCTTCGCGTTCGAGACCGTGTTCAGCCGAACCGAGCACTGGATCAAGTTCCTCCGTAAGGCTAAGGATCTTGATACGACCTCCAGCTATTCTTCATTTGTACCAGCGACCCCGTTATGAATGCGGCTCGAGTCCAGACGCGAATAGGCCGCGGTGGACACGCCGTATCGCTGGACAGAGTCGTGGCGCGGTATCCGGGCTCAATTCGAACCGCTCTTGAGGCCAGGAGGATTGTCGACGGGCTGTGGCTCTACGATAATACCCGGTGGGACTACACGCCCCTTCTGTTGGGATGGTGGGAGGAACAACAGGCAAAGCACATTGCCGACTCTATTCCACGCTGGGCAGAACCGTTCTTCCGCTGAACGTACCCGGCGTGTTGCGCACAGCACGGTGGCACTGACGTATTCAGAGCGTCTACCCATTAGGAGACTCAGATCCAACACAGCGCTACGCTGTAAACTGAGACCGCGCGGCGGTTGGCGGCTAAACTCGCGTAGGGAGTCCCGGAAGTCCGGTGGTGGCAAGTTCGGAGATCACTCCCGACAAACGCCGGACACGGAAGTTTAGTTAGCCCAGGCGCGCCGACTCACTTGGACGAAACTCGCATGTCACAAAAGTGGCTGCTAACAGGGCAGCAGGCAGATATTTACCATCCCGGCCCGGCTCCGTTCACAGACCTCGCCAGTATATCTTCCCTCCGCAATCAACACCTTCCCAACAAAGCCCCGCTGAACCCATCCACCAGCATGGTATTCGATGTACAGAAGGAAAAATTTATGACTATCACTACTGACGAGACCCAGACGAAAAACGAAGCTGCCGATCGCGCCGCCATCAACCGCGCCAATGCCCAGCACTCCACCGGCCCACGCACCGAAGCCGGCAAACAGCGCTCCCGCCTCAACGCCATGCGCCACGGCCTCACCGGCCAAACCGTCGTCCTGCCGGAAGACGACCTCGAAATCTATCAAAAGCGCAACCAGGAATTCGTCACCGAGTACAAGCCGAAAAGCCCAACCGAAATGCAGCTCGTCCAAGTCCTCGCCGACACCGCCTGGCGCCTCAATCGCGTTGCCGTCCTCGAAAACAGTCTCCTAAGCTTGGGAATCGCCGAGCACGAACACAGCGTCGACACCGATCACCCAAAAGTCCTCACCGCGCTCGCCATGGCCAAAACCTATCGTGAGCAAAACCACGTCATCGCCAACCTTGGCATGCACGGACAACGACTCGCTCGACTATTCAAAGAGACCTTCAAGCAGCTCCGCGAAATTCAAGCCGAGCGCCGCGGCAAGGAAAAGGAGCAACTCCAAAATGCCGCTATCATCATGGAAATGCACAAAGACCAGGGACGTCCCTACGACCCGGCGCAGGATGGCTTCGTTTTTTCACCCGCCGAAATCGAGACCTGCATCCAGCGAAACATCCGACTCACGCAAGCCCGCTGGGCCGATTCTCACCGCCCCTGCCCCCCGCCACCCCTCGCCATGCATGCCGGAATCTAACAACCTATGAGAACTCCACAATTCTTAAGGATCGCCGCCGCAAAAAAAGAGGGTAATAAACGAACCCAATCCCAAGATCGGACAGCCTCTTGACTCTTCCACCGAACTATTGTAAATAAGTTAGGTATGCATTGTAGACGCCTTAGGTATGAGTAAACCATCCGACCTGATTCAAGGAACCCTGGACCTCTTGATCCTAAAAACCATCTCCATCGAGCCCAAGCACGGCTGGGCCATCGCCAAACGCATCGAGCAAGTCAGCGACGACGTGTTGCAGGTTACCCAAGGCGCTCTGTACCCGGCTCTGCACCGCCTCGAACAGCAAGGTTGGATTCGCGCCGAATGGCGTTCCAGCGAAACCGGACGCGATGCGAAGTTTTACTCGCTCACCAGGGCCGGCCGCGCGCAGCTCGAAAAGGAATTGGCGCAATGGGCGCGGTTGTCCAACGCCGTCGAAATGGTTGTCCGCATGGTCTAGGAGTTGCCACGTGAAGCCTCAACGATGGCCAAATATCTTGCGCATGCGGCTCCGCTCGCTCATGCGCCGCGGCCGTGTGGAGCAGGAACTCGACAAGGAGTTGCGCTTCCATCTGGAGCGGCAGATCCAGGAGAATCGCGCGCGCGGCACGCCCCCGTCCGAAGCGCACTACGCCGCCCTTCGCAGGCTCGGAAATCTTACTCAAATTCAGGAGGAATGCCGCGACATGCGCCGCACCAACTATATCGACAACCTTTTGCAGGACCTGCGTTATGCATGCAGAACACTGGTCAATAATCCCGCCTTCACCGCGGTGATGGTTCTGACGCTCGCGCTCAGCATCGGCGCCAACAGCGCCATCTTCAGCGTTATCGACGGCGTGCTGCTGAAGCCGCTGCCCTATCGCCAGCCTGACCGGCTGTTCCGCATGTACGTCAGCAACACGAATTTCCCAAAGTTCCGCATCAATCCTTTCGATTTTGTCGACTATCGCGCGCGCAGCCAGTCCTTTGAAACACTGGCCGGCTTTACCCGCTCCGACGTGCAACTCTCCGGCATCGACCAATCGGAGCGGCTCGCTGCACTCCGCATCACCGCCGGTTTCTTTAATCTGCTCGGCTTGAAGCCCGCACTGGGGCGCGAATTCGAAATCAAGGATGAATTGCCCGGCAACGAGCGCCAGGTCATCCTCAGCAATCGCCTGTGGCAGCGCCGCTTCCATTCCGACTCGAATATTCTCGGCCAGAAAATCACGTTGGAAGCGCAGCCGTTCACCATAGTGGGCGTCATGCCGCCCGGCGTGGAACACGTCGGCAACGACCACCAGGTGCTCGCGCAAGGCGAAACGGTGGACGCGTGGCGCCCCTTCACCTTCGCGGGGAATCCGTCCAATCGCGGAGCTCATTACGTGGACACGATCGGCAGATTGAAGGGTGGCGTCACACCAGGGCAGGCCACGGCGGAATTGAACGGCTTGGCTGCTCAACTTTCGCGCGAGCATCCCGATACTAGTGACTGGCGAGTGCGGTTGATCCCTCTCTTTCAGGAGGTCATCGGTAAATCCCAACGCTTGCTCCTGGTCTTGATGGGCGCTGTCGGTTTCGTGCTGCTGATCGCGTGCGCCAATGCGGCGAATCTATTACTCGCCCGGGCCACGGCGCGTACCCGGGAAATCGCGGTTCGGGCGGCGCTCGGAGCCGGCCGGTTACGCCTGATCCGTCAGATGCTGACCGAAAGCATTTTGCTTTCCTTGGCCGGAGCCGCATTCGGCGCTCTCATCGCCATCGCCGGCGTAAGAGTGCTGGTGAGTTTGTTGCCGCCGGATTTCCCGCGCGCGCACACCATCCACGTGGATCTCACCGTGTTCGCCTTCACTCTCGCAATCGCTCTGGCAACCGGCATTCTCTTTGGACTTGCCCCCGCTCTCCAAACGTCGCGGGCGGATCTGACTCAGACTCTGCGTGAAAGTGGACGTTCTGCCACCGGCAGCGGACGGCAACTCCATTTGCGCAGTGTTCTGGTGGTGGCAGAGGTGAGTCTGGCCTTTGTGTTGCTCATCGGCGCCGGATTGATGTTGCAGCTTCATGAATCTTCTGCATAGCGACCCGGGCTTCCGGCCGGATCACGTTCTCACCGCGAGTATCTCGCTGCCCGGTTCGCAATACAAAAAGCAGGAGGACATTGCGGGCTTTTATGACCGGCTCACCAAGAACCTCGCGGCGCTGCCTGGAGTGCGCTACGCCGGCGTGGGTTCCGACGTCCCTTGGACAGGTTACAACGAGAATTTGACCTTCTTCGTTGAAGGGCGAAAATTCGTAAATAACTCACATGCCCGCTTTCACGGCGCGACACCGGACTATTTCCTCGCCATCGGCATCCCCCTCGTCAAGGGGCGGTTCTTTTCCGATCGTGACGACGTCAAGTCGCGGCAGGTGGTGATAATCAATCAGATCCTGGCGCGCCGGTACTGGCCGAATGAGGATGCCGTCGGGAAACGAATCACCTTTACCGACGAGCCGAAAGACGGCGATTGGGTCACCGTGGCCGGCGTCGTCGGCGACGTAAAGGACACGCCAGCCAGTGAAGGCGCCGAACCCGCACTCTGGTTTCCACTTTTACAACAACCCTTCTCCGCGATGTCCGTTGTCATCCGCGCCAATTCAGACCCGGAGCTATTGATCAACGCACTCCGCCGGCAAGTCGGCCAATTGGATCCCAGGCTGGCGGTAGCCGAGATTCGGCAAATGGATCGGATCGCCGACGCCGGTGTGGCCATGCCGCGATTCGCACTATTTCTGGTGGGGCTGTTCGCATTCCTGGCCCTTTTGCTGGCGGCAATTGGGACTTACGGAGTGATGTCCTATTCCGTTGGCCAGCGCATCCACGAATTCGGCATACGCATGGCCTTGGGCGCGAAACCCTCGGACGTGAGGAGTCTGGTAGTGAGACAAGGTTTGAGACTCGCCCTGGTGGGCGTGGCCATAGGCATCGTGAGCGCGTTTGCGCTGGGACGCGTCATGCAAGGCTTACTGTACGGAACAAGCGCGGGCGACCCCCTGACATTCGTAGCGGTGTCAATCGTTGCCATCGCCATGGCCGCGCTAGCCTGTTACTTGCCGGCGCGAAGAGCAACGTCGTTGGACCCCATGACAGCCTTACGCTCGGAATAATGTGGGGCAGGATGGCATCCTGCCGTGCCTGTGTGGATCTTAGACCGATTTTTTCACAGCACACCGGTGTTCTTTAAGCTTTGGTTGGTTTCGACGAGGCTTTCCAGTTCTTCTCGTCCCAGTACATGACTTTGCCTTCGCGGTAGGACTGTACCGCGAGATTGATCACTACCTGGGCTCTTGCGCCGGTTTCTACATCCAGGTGAGGTTTCTGCCGCGATCGAATGCACGACAGGAAATTGTCGATGTGCGCGGTCATCATGTCGCGCTGATCCACCGCTATCTTGATTTCGCTGGTGCCGAACTTTTTGGCGTATTGTTCGCCGCCGATGGCAGTTGGTTCGGCGCCCCCGCGACTTCGCCTGACTTCGGGCTTGACCGTAATGAAATCGGTCGCTCGCTCGAACATGCCGTGCTCCACCATGACGATGGTCCCTTCATGGCCGCGGATCAGGCCTGGGATGTGTTGCGAGTTGGCCATCGAAGAGCTGAGCACCAGGGAATGACCCTGCGGATAATCCGCGATGAGGTTGAAAGTGTCCGGAACTTCGCGCTCATCCTTGAAAATGTAAACTCCGCCTGAGGCCATCACGCGATGCGGAAACTGCGGTTCGTTCCAGCAGATGTTGAGCGGCGCCACTACGTGGTAGAAGAGATCGGTTGCAATGCCGCCGGAGTAATCCCAGTATTTGCGGAAGCGGAAGAACCGGTCGGCGTCATACGGACGCTTGGGCGCGGGTCCCAGCCAGCTTTTCCAATCGATGTAGTTGTCGCCTTTGCCGTCCGGGCCGGCATCTTTCTCGATGGTGTAGTTCCACTCGCCCTCGATGGAATTGCGATGATACGAGCCTTGGCTCATGATCATCTGGCCGATCATGCCGTCGGCGATGGCCTTCTTGGCCTTCCACCATTGGTCGGCCGAAGTTGTCTGCGACCCAACCTGCAGCACGCGCTTGGTCTCTTTCACCGTATTGACCAGGAGCTTGGCTTCCTCGTTGGTGTGACACATCGGCTTCTCGAGGTAGACATCCTTGCCGTGGTCCATGGCGTCCAGCGCGATCTTGGCGTGCCAATGATCGGGTGTGGCGACGATCACCGCGTCCACGTCGGGGCGCGCCAGCACTTCGCGATAATCCAGGTAACCCTGACACTTGAAGTGCTCCGCAGCCAGGCGTTTGCGTTTCTCGTAGACGTCGCACACCGCCACGATCTGGCAGGCATTGTTCTGCTCGCCGAATCTCGCGAAATTGCGCGCGTCCGAATTACCGCGGCCGCCGACGCCGATGACGCCGATATTGATGCGGTCGTTCGCGCCGACCACGCGTCCGCCGGTCATCTTGCTGGCACGGGCCGCGAAGGCCGAACTCGCCGCGCTCAGCGTCACTCCGGTGGCGCTTACGGTCTTCAGAAAATCTCTTCGATCGAATGAATCATTTGGGGATGACATACAAAACGCTCTTTTCAATAGTTCGGAAGGGGATACTGAAAATGCGGGCGCGCTTATGGAAACGCGCGCCCGCACAAAGGACTAAAACTGGAAGCGAAGTGAAAGCTGCAAGTTACGGCGGTCGTCGCTCTTGCCGGTAATCTTGCCGAATGTGCCCAGGTTGCTAGGATCGATTCCTACGCTACTGGTCGGCAGCCCGCTGCCACTCCAATTCGGATGATTGAAAGCATTGAATGCCTCCGCGCGGAACTGGAAGGCGGCCCGCTCGTTAATTGCGAACTTCTTGAACAGACCCAGGTTCCAATTGTTGAAGCCCGGATTGTAAAAGACATTTCGGGCTATGTGACTGTTGACGAAGGTACCAGGCGCAGGTTGAGTGAATTGGGCCGGTTTTCCGTCCGGACCAAGGGGAACCGAGATCCAATAGCTGGGATCGTTCGCTCCATTGTGGGCCATTTGATGGACGTAATTGATGTCGCCACCATTAAACATCCAATACTGAATGGCGCTACCGTTCATGCTGCCGTCCTGGCCGACGCCGGCGTAATCCTGGTTTCTGCCGACCTGGGCTGGCGTGCCGGTCTGTGCCTGGAAGATACCGCTGACCTGCCAACCGCCGAGTACCTTCCCGGCGAAATTGGTCTGTCCCCGGAACAGGGGCAGCTCGTATAGGAAGTTGACGATCAGGATGTGGCGTACGTCGAAATCGGACGGCGCCCATAGGCCGTGGGCATCATAGGTATTGGGGATGATGTCACGCTGGTTGGAGCCGTCGTCAGAACTCTTGGAAAACGTGTAAGCCGCGCCAAACAACAGACCGCCGCTGAAACGCCGGTTCCAGGCAACCTGCAGCGAGTTGTAGCGCGAGCTGGCGACGTTATCCGTCTCGCGAATAGAGTTGTAGCCTTTGTAGGGACGTAGCGCGTCGAGGTTTACGCCGGGGTTCGCCGCGACTACCGCCGGAGTTGGCTGATTGATATCGGCCTCGCGCTGCTGATGCAAGCCGCGGCGGCCAACGTAGCCCACGCTTAAGACAGACTTGAGGTAGAACTCCCGCTCCACAGTGAAGTTCCAGTTGAAGGCTTCCGGGTTCTTGAAATCCCGGCTCTGAGTTGTGACGGTGAGCGGCAGAGTATTTCCCGAAGTTCCGCCGGGGTTATCGACATTGCCGAAGGACACGTTGGCGGTAGGCTGGAACGGCGGATTGCCTCCCAGGAAGACCGAATCGCTGACGCCAAGGCGGGTGTAGAATCGGCCGCCTCCGGCCCGTATAACTGTTTTATCGTTCAACTGATATGCGATGCCGAGGCGCGGTTGAATTTGGCCCCAGCGGATGTTCGAGAAATAGTCGGGGTAGGTGCCACCGCGATGGAGGTAGTCGAAGGTGCCGGCAGTAGCCTCAGGGAAGCGGCCCTTGCCGGAGTCCGGGAAGCTGCTTCCTGGGATTACCATTCCGTTGTAACGGTCGCCGTTTCCAATCACAACCTGACCCGCATTGGGGCCGGTGCCGATCACCGTGACAGCCTTGCTAGGATCGTATAGCACCGGATCGAAGGCGATCTGGTTGCCCCACAGGGCCTTGTAGGGAACGATGACGGTATACCGAAATCCGTAAGTCAACGTTAAGCGAGGGTTTACCTTCCAGGTATCCTGTGCAAATGGTTCATAGGACGAGCCGCGGAAAATAGTGAACGCACGCTGGCCGAGTTCTGAATAGCTATCGAACAATCCCATGGCGACGTTTGCTATGGCATTGCCGCTGTTGGGGTTTCCGGACCTTGTATCCGTGAAATTGAACTGGCCGTTCTGATTGTTGGTGCAGGTTGGGCAGGCGGCAACGTTAATTTCATCGTTGTCGTTTTCGCCGGACTTCTCGTAGTAGAAGCCGAACTTGAACGCATGGCTGCCCTTGATCCAGGTCAAACTGTCGCTGACGGTATAGATCGGACCGGAAGAGTGGGACGGATAGGGGCCACCGGTCAGCCCGGTTAGACCAGTGATGTTCGCGGTCGGGATGCGGTTCGGTAGCAGCTTGCCGTTCGGGAAAATATATGGATAGTTGAGACCAACGGTCGTCCGATCCAAAAAGTTCCCAACGGGGATGTATACGTCGTCCAGACTTACTGTTGCCAGAGCTTCGTTAACCAAGGTTGGGCTGATGGTCCAAACGTGGTCGAGCGAGTTGGTCTGGTTCGGGCGGTTGAAGAACTTCGGTGTCTCCGTAGGCGTACCATCCAAAGGCTGGTATTCGAAGAACGCGTAATTGTTGCGGCGGAATTGCAGGCGCTGCTTTTCCGTGATGTTCATGTCAACGGCCAACGTGTCCTTGCGTTGATTCTGCGGGTGCAAAGCCGTGACGTAGTAGTTGTTAGTGCCGTTAATGAACGTAGCCAAGTCTGGCGACGGATAGGCCTTGAGGATGCCGAGACCGTTTTGTTTGAGCAGGGAAGCAGGAATGATGTTACCGGCGATCGGTGCGCCACTGGTGGGATCTTTGAGTTGAACAACTTTCCCGAGAATGTTCGGAGGCGTATTGGTCAGCAATTCACTGAAATTACCCTGACGCATCAGATTGGTCGGAACTGTCCAATTGGCGCTGTCCGTGAAGCGGTAGCGTACCCACTCCTGGCCGAAATACCAGAAGAACTTGCTTTTGTCGCTGTTGAATTTTCCAGGTATATATGCCGGACCGCCGATGTTGTAGCCGAACTGGTTGTAACGGATTGGCGCAGCCGAGCTGAATGGCAACAGCCCGGCGACATCGGGCGTGTGGTTGCGCGTCCAGGTATTGGCGTTTAGCTTGTCATTACGGAAGTATTCGTACAAGGCGCCATGAAACTGGCTGGAACCGGAGCGAGTGAGGATGCGGATCTGAGCGCCGGATGTTCGGCCGTATTCCGCTGCGTAGGATGCCGTCAGGATCTGCACTTCCGATGTCGAGTCCACGTCCGCCGCCCCGAGGCTGGTGCCATTCGAGCGAGTGCGGGTGGCGGGCGCGCCGTCATAAGTGATCAAGTTTTCAGGGTTCCGCGAACCGTTGAAGTTGGAAGGCCCCTGGGTGAAATTAAATGACAAACCCGAGAGATTCCCGCCGCGAGCTCCGGGAACCAGTGATGCCAAGCCGACCGGATTGCGCCCATTCAGTTCCAAGGCGTCGATCTGCTGCCGGGTGATGAGCTTTTGCACAGATGCAGACTCGGTTTGCAGCGCAACCGCCGTGGCGGTTACCTCCACCGTCTCGCTCGCTGCTCCAACTGTAAGGGGCGCATCCAGTGACAGGGTGGCGCTGGGGTCTAATTTATTGTGAGCACTTTGAAATTTCTTGAAACCCGCTGCCTCGACGTCTACGGTGTAGAAGCCTGCAGGGATGTTAGTAACGGTGAATGAACCGGCTTCATTGGTGGTTGCCTTGCGTTCCGAGCCGGTGGCTTCGTTTTTCACCGTCACGGTTGCGTTCGGTATGGTTGCCCCGGTTGGATCCTTTACAAACCCCGTGATCGTTCCCAGATCGGATTGAGCAAACAAAGCCAGACATGCCAGCGCGAACACAAGCGCGGCTCTAGTGAACCAACTATTTTTCATGAGACTTTCCCCCCTAGGTGTACGAGACTTAATGTGGGCAGACAACCCCGTCTGTCCGTGGACGGAGCCCATCGTGTTGATGTGCATGAACTTTCTGTTCAAAATGTGTTGCGAAACCGTAAACCCTTGCAATCGTTGCAGCTAAGATGCTACCTTGTTGTTTAATGAAACAACCGTTGGGGTATCGGTAGCAAGCGAATTCACAGGGAATTCACAGCGACAAGTCAGGCGACACCCCCGGTTAAGTGCATGGTTACACGAGTCGAGCCCAGTCCGCCCTCCGTTGACCTTCGATGGGACGCTGTTGAAAGGGTCGCTGGCAGTGCGTCCTTCCAACGGTCGCCCCGGTTGCGGGAACTGCTGCTTTACATCTGCGAGCGTTCCGTCCAAAACCGGTCCGGAGAACTCAGAGAACAGCAGATCGGGTGTGGGGTATTTGGACGCAAGTCCGACTACAACCCGGGCGAGGACAACATTGTCCGGGTCGAGATCCGGCAACTCAGAAAGCGCCTGCAGGAGTATTTCGCGTCCGAGGGGAAAGACGATCCATACGAGATCCTGATACCCAAGGGCGCTTATGTCCCGGTTATCGAGCCTCGGAGCAAGCCTGTAGAATCTCCGGACCCGGCCCCCGATGCGAGTGTCGCCCCAATCGCCCCAACCACTCCTTCGCGCCGTTTCGTCGAATTCAAATGGGCCTACCCGACGGTAATCGTGGTTCTAACCGTCGCATGCGCCGCCATGTGGTGGGAAAACCACCTGATGCAACAACAGGTGGCCGCCGTGGTGCATGCCGCTCCGGATCGCGGACCGCTATGGCCCCTGCTGTTCAATAAGGACCAGGAAACGCTTATCGTCTGCGCGGATTCGGCCATCGTGGTGGCCCAATCGATGCTGCATCGATCGGTTTCGCTGGAGGAGTACTTGGCCCATGAACCGGCGGGAAAACCCGCCAACTGGGGCTCGGACTCGAACTCGTTCGTGCAGTCCCTGATTCACGGCAGGCGGTGGCAGATCACCGATATCACGGATGCGCGGCTGGTCCAACGGCTGGGGCGGCTGAACCACGATCATTGGGATAAGGTCTCCGTTCGCTTGGCCCGAACCACGCAAGTCCAGGATTTCAAGAACGGAAACAGCATTTTGCTGGGCAGCATCCGGTCCAATCTTTGGAACAACCTCTTCGAGCCGGCGTTGAATTTCCATTTTGATTACGACGAGCGCGCCAGAACCGCATTTATCCGGAATCGGGCGCCGCGGGCGGGAGAGCAGCCGGTGTATTTGGCGGCGCCGCCCGGCGAATCGGGTGAGAGTTACAGCATTGTGGCCTTAGTTCCCAATCTTCGTCATACGGGAAACGTATTGATCATCGCCGGAACCACGGGTGAGAGCACGGAGGCCGCGGGTGAATTTGTGATGAACAACGTCACGTCGTCCGCACTGCTCAGCAAGCTCTCCAAGCAGAATAGAGACCGGATGCCTTACTTCGAAGTTCTGCTGAAGTCGGGCACGCTTTCCGGCGTGGCGAAGAACGCCGAAGTGGTCGCCGACCGGATTCTGCCGGGTGAAATTTCCCACAACTGATCCGGCGGCGGGACATTCTTATGTGGGGCAGGATGGCATCCTGCGGCGGATTGGTAATCCGCCTGGTGTTAGATTACGGAATTACTTAGGCCGATTGCCAATCGGCCGCAGGTTACCAACCTGCCCCACAATTACCATTTGCCAGGTTGAACAAAATTTCAAAATGGTGCGGCGCGTAGAATGTCCAAAGTCCAGGGACAGCCTAACCGCGGCGCCGAAAGATTTTCCGGAGATAACGCTCCACTCGACCCGTCGGACCAAGCGACTTCAGGTTCCGATCGAGTTGCAGCGCCCAGGCAGTCCGCTCGTCGAGCTCTCGGGCGAGTTGCTGGGCCAATGCATTCGACTCCTGTACTTCCTTGTCCAGGCGCCGAGCCCAGGCGGTGCGCTCCTCAAGCTGGACATACAGCTCCTGAACTTCCTTGTCCAGCCGCTGCGCCCACGCGGTACGTCCCTCCAACTCCTCGATCTCAGCGTCGAGCCGCAAGGCCCAGGCAGTGCGTTCCTGAAACAACCGATCGACGCGGTCGATCTCGTTCCTGAGATCCTTGTTAAGATTCTCAGCGTCCTTCAGCCATCCACAGACGATGGCCAGCTCCTGTTCCGGTGCGCGCGGCCAGGCGTCCGTCTGATAAGCGTTCCGCGGACAAACGTCAGACTCCGGTTCGGCAGTCGACGTGGGCAAGCGGACGCAATACTCCGGCCGCAGGGGCTCCTGGAAGATCAGGTGTGACGCCGGTTTCTTACCGACGACCGCCAGCATGTGAGTTGGTTTGATGCGGCCGGATAAAATCTCTTCTTCATCGCACCGGTTTACTTCGGCAATGAAGGCCCGGTCCCATTCCACCGTCGCATTGAAGTTGGGCCCGAAGGAACGATCGACGAAGGGATCGATGACGTTCCCGAAACCAAAAAACACGTGAAAATGAAATTGATCGAGCAGCAAGGGCAGGATGTCCTGAGAGCGGATTCCCTCAAAACTCTCTAGGGAGCAGTCGAAATCGTCGAACATCTCCTCGTACCGTCTAAGCTGCCGGTTGTAGCGATAAGACGGCGGCAGCTTGCGCCAGAACTGCTGTACGATGTCCAGCGCCTCCGGCCAGCGTCGATGTCCGTTCCGCCCGATGATGTCGGCAATGATGAAACGGCCATCCGGCTTCAGAGAGTTCTTGATATGCGCGAACACGTTCTCGAGCTGAAGCACGTGATGCAAAGCCTGATTGGCGATCGCGGCGTCGTATTCCTGCGTTGGGCTCCATTCGTTCACGTCCGTCTGAACGAAATGAAGCTGGTCTCCAACCCCTGTCTTCGCGGCGGCGATGCAACCTCGTTCCAGCATGTCTGGATTCAGATCCAGACACTCGATAACGAAATCCGTGTGACCCTTTGCCCGGAGGCGCAGCGCGAGCTCGATCTCCAGATCGCAGTTGCCGGAACCGATGCTGACGAACCTCTTGGCGCCATTCCCGCGCTCACATTGTTCTTGAAGGTGGGTGTGGAAGATCTCGCTGCCCCGGCCAATACCCAGGGATTTCAGCTTCGGACTCACGTAGGTGTCAGACCAGTAGTGGAAAATCGCCGGCAGCTCGTGCACGTTCAAGTTGTTCTGATAATTTTCCTTCTCGATGGCGACGCGCAAGCGGTAATTTTCATCGGGCATAGGTGAAGTACGTTGCTAACAAAATACCATTCCTCCGCTTTGAGGTACCGTATCTAAAGGAGTCCGCGGCATTTCTTTTGGGAGGTTGAATGACTAGACGCACTTTGATTGGGGGCCTCGCCACGGCCGCGGCCATCGCGCAGGAACGCACCCGGCCTGTGGAATGGAAACCGCGTCTCGGCGTGTTGGGGCCATTCACCGAAGCCAATGTGCGCTTCGCCAAGGAGGAAGGCTTCACCAACATGATCCTGGGCGCGACGCGTCGCGGGGTGATGGATCCCGCCACGATCACCGATCAGCAAGTCGAGAATGTGAAGCAGACTCTGGCGAAGTACGGAATGCACGTTTCGGCATTCCAGGCGTCGCAAAACCACATTGCGCCCGATCCGGACAAACGTAAGCAGGATACGGATTATTTCGTGAAGCTGATCGAGCTGGCGGGCAAGTTGGGCATCCCGTACATCGGGACATCCTCCGGCAAAGATGCCGACAAGCCATTCGACCAGCAGGTGAACGAGATCGTGAAGGTTTACACGGAGCGATATTTTCCAGCATGCCAGGCGAACAAAGTTCGGATCCTTTGGGAGCCGTATCCCGGCGGCGCCAACATTGCCATCAGCCCGGCTGGGTTCGAGGCGTTATTCAAGGGCTTCGGAGACTCGCCTTACGTCGGCCTGCAATACGATCCGTCGCACCTGGTATGGCAGATGATGGATCCCATCCAGACCGCCCGCGATTTTGTGGACAAAATTTTCGACGTACATCTCAAGGACACGGAGATCCGGTGGGACGTATTGAGGCGCGTTGGAATCAATCCGGTAAATCGGGCGCAGTGGTGGCTTTATCGCTTGCCTGGGTTGGGTTCTATCGATTGGTCCGCATTCTTCACGGTGCTGCAGCGCGCCGGTTATCATGGAGCCATGAGTATCGAGCACGAGGATCCGCTATACGGATCGCCGAATCGGCCGGGGCCGGATTTCAGCGAAGAATATGCGATGGGCTTCAAGATGGCGCATCGTTATTTGCGGCAGTACGTGCCGGACTAGCGCGGCCCCGATCTCATCTCAGCTCACTCCATGAAAGCTCTTGTCAAAAGTAAACGTGAGCCTGGACTCTGGCTCGAGGACGTTCCAGAACCGGAGATCGGCATCAATGACGTATTAATCAAAGTGCTGCGCGCCGGTATTTGCGGAACGGACCTGCATATCTACAACTGGGATGAATGGGCGCAGCGTACCATTCCCGTGCCCATGCCGATTGGCCACGAGTTCGCCGGCAGAATCGTGGAAACAGGCTCCAATGTTAGCGATTTCCATCCGGGCGATATCGTGAGCGGAGAAGGGCACGTCACCTGCGGCCGTTGCCGGAACTGTCTGGCTGGGCGGCGGCACTTGTGCGCACACACGCAAGGCGTCGGCGTAAACCGTCCGGGCGCATTCGCCGACTACATCGCTATTCCGATGACCAACATCTGGCGTCATAACGAAAATGTCGATCTGGATGTGGCTGCGATCTTCGACCCCTTCGGGAACGCCGTTCATACCGCCCTATCTTTTCCCGTGCTGGGCGAAGATGTGCTTATCACGGGCGCCGGTCCCATCGGCATCATGAGCGCGGCCGTGGTACGGCATGCGGCGGCGCGGCACGTGGTGATCACCGATAAGAATCCGTACCGCCTGGAGCTGGCGCGCAAAGTAGGCGTGACACGGGCGGTGGACACCGCCATTACACCGCTCACCCAGGTTCAGAAAGAACTAGGGATGCACGAAGGGTTCGATGTTGGGCTGGAGATGTCCGGCAACGCATCCGCGTTTCGGGAGATGCTGGCGAATATGAGCCACGGCGCAAAAATCGCCATGCTCGGCATTCCCGCCAAGGAGATGGCCCTCGACTGGAACACTGTTGTGTTTAACATGCTCACCATCAAGGGCATCTACGGCCGCGAAATGTACGAGACCTGGTACAAGATGACAGTGATGCTGGAATCCGGCCTGGACATTCGGCAGGTGATCACGCATCGATTTCCTTACCAGGAGTTCGAAAAGGGATTCGAGGCAATGCGCTCGGGGAATACGGGCAAAGTAATTCTGGAGTGGGCTTAATCGCACTCGCGTGAGGGTGTGGAGTACACTGTGGAATGAGGTCCACACGGATGGAAACTATTCAGGTTGTGCTTGATGCGAAGCTACTGAAAGCCGCGGATAGTGCCGCGAGGCGCCGGAAAGTGAATCGTTCGGCTCTGATTCGGGAAGCCCTCCAGGAACACCTAAAACGCCTACAGACACGGGAACTGGAAGAACAGGACCGCCGGGGCTATCTGGCGCGGCCACAGCGAGCCGAGGAATTCCGGGTCTGGGAGGATGCCGCGGCATGGCCCATCGACTGAGCCGCGGCGACGTGCATCTATGCCGTTTCCCGCCCCCTGACAAGCAGCGGCCCGTTCTCGTGCTGACCCGCGAACCCGCCATCGGCCACCTGTCGAGCGTGACCGTGGCTCCGATTACTTCGACAATCCGGGGCGTACCATCCGAAGTAATCCTGGACATTGACGACGGAATGAAGGCGCCTTGTGCCGTGAACCTCCACAATGCCGTCACGATATCCCAACAGCGGCTGGGCCGCCGCCTGGCCCGGCTGGACGCGCGGCGCATGAACGAGGTCTGCCTGGCACTACGCTTCTCGCTCGGTTGTTAGCAAGGGCCTAAGCCAGTTATGGCATAATAGTGTCGTGTACGACGCGTCGCATACGGCATATCTCAACATCCTTCGCTGCATTGGCGCCGCGTGGATTGCGGTTGTCATCGTTTGGTTGGCGGGAGCGGTGTTTACAAAACGCACCGCCCGTGCGCAAAGCCCGGGATCGCGATTGCTCCATCTGGTGTTGGCCGCTACGGGATTCACTCTGGTCTTCAGGCCAGATGTTAACTTCGGACTACTGGGGTGGAGGTTCATAGCGGATTCGCCCCCGGTAGCGCTGGCGGGCTTGGGGCTAACGGTAGCTGGAGTTGCCGTCGCAGTCTGGGCACGCGTGATTCTCGGCGCCAACTGGAGCGCGGTGGTCACCATCAAACAGGATCATCAAATCGTTCGGCGCGGCCCATATGCGGTAGTGCGTCATCCTATTTATTCGGGTGGGTTATTGGCGCTGTTCGGAACGGCAATCGCATTTGGCGAAGTACGCGGGCTGCTTGGTTTCGTACTCGTCTTCATCGCGTGGGGGATGAAATCGCGACTGGAAGAGTCATTTCTGGAAGGGCAGTTCGGAGCGGACTACGCGCGGTATAAACGCGAAGTGAAAGGGCTGATACCGTTCGTGCTGTGATGAGCAAGACAAAGAGTATCGCGCTGCTGGCGCAGGAAATCGACCAACATTTGCGGGCCGTCCGGCAGGCATTGCGCGAACCCGTCGAGGCCGAGTTTGCTGAAGGCCGGCTCACGGGCCCGCAGCGCAGCGTGATGCACGCCCTAGTGCGTTCCGAAGGACTGAGTCTGAAGGAACTCAGCCGTCAGGTGGGGCTGGCCCACAGCACGGTTTCCGGAATTGTGGATCGGCTGGAGAAGCAGGGTTTAGTCGAGCGGCACTCCGATGGCGGCGATCGCCGGGTTACTAACATTAGCGCTTCACGAGCTGTTCGAAACTACGTACGAAAGATTTTACCGGCTCTGGAGATCCACCCGATCGAGAAAGCGTTGGGCCGCGCGAAGCCTTCGGAACGTATCGCGATTCTAAAAGGCTTGAGGATTTTGCGGAGGCTCACCACATCCGCAGAAGCTTCCACCACAGCGGCCCCAGGCCCAGCCAGATGACCAGGTTTAGCACCGATATCAGAAACCCCAACCGCCACCAGGTTGTCTGCGGCACGTAGCCCGCGCCGAAATAAACCGGAGCCGAACCGGTGCCGTAATGCGTGATGCCGGCGTCCAGGTTCGAGAAGAACGCCAATAGCAGCGAGATCAACACCGGCGGCACGCCCGCCGCTAATCCCGCGGTCAGAAAACCGGGATACAGAGCAGTGATGTGGGCCGTCATGCCGGCGAATCCATAATGCACGTAGACATAACCGACGACCAACAGCACGGCCGCGGCTGGCCACGACCATCCCGTCATGTGCGCGAATACGCTGTCGGACAGCACTTTGATCACGCCTGTATCGACCAGCGCCTCCGCCATCATGATGAGCGGCGCAAACCAGACGAGCGCATCCCACGCTGGAGTCTCCGACAGCAGATCTTTCCACGTGATGACGCGGCAAAGCAGAATCGCCGAGAGTCCCGCCAGCGCTACGAAGGAGTTGTGTACGCCATGCCAGGGCGATGTCACCCAGCCGGCCATGACTCCGGCGAGAATCACGACCAACCAGCGCTCGCGGACGCTCAGCGGGCCCATGCGATGGAGTTCCTCGATCGCCAAACGCTGTGCCGCGCGGGTGTCGCGAATCTCGGGAGGATGCAGGCGATAGATCAAATAGGGGACGATGCTGAGCGTGAGCAATCCGGGCAAGCTGGCCGCGAGCGCCCACTGGATCCAGGTCAACTCCACGTGCGCCAGCTTGCGCGCGAATTCCGCGATCAGGGGGTTCGCTACCATGCCCGTCAGGAACATAGCCGACGCTGTGTAAGTGGCGTGGAAACCAACCAGCATCAGGAACGATCCAATGCGTCCAGCGGTGGGGCCGGGCTCGGAGTCGAACACTCGAGACAGGTTGCGGGCGATAGGATAAATGATGCCGCCGCCGCGCGCCGTGTCGGACGGAACGAAGGGCGCCAGCGCTACATCGGATGCGGCGACGGAATAACCAAGCGTGAGCGCGCTGTGCCCGAATCGGCGAACGAATAGATAGGCGACGCGCAAACCGAATCCTGTGTCCGTAACCGCGCGGGCGAATAGAAACGCGGTGAAGACCATCCAGACCGTCGTGTTACTGAATCCGGAAAGCGCCCTCGCGGGCGACAGCGTATTGGTGAGCACCAGCGTGGTCATGGCGATTATGACGCTGACGCCCATGGGCACTGGCTGCGCGACGAGGGCCAGGATGGTGCCCACGAAGATTGCGAGCAAGTGCCGCTGGACCGGATGGAAGCCGGGTAGCGGCAGGAAATAAATCAGGACTGCTGGAATGAGAACCAACAACCAGCGCAGGCCGGTGCCCGAAGATGAAACGGCGGCTCGAATGGCGGACATGAACGTTCCAGTTATTATGCAGGATGGCCGATGCTTCGCGATATGATTGATTTTTTCCGGAAGGAAGGTTGGTCTTGCGGGTTCTCATAGCGGATAAATTCGAGCAGCCGGGCCTGGATGGTTTGAAGGCGGCCGGCTGCGAAGTCTTTTACCAGGCGGGCGTGAAAGATGAAGCGTTGGAGCAGGCGGTGGCCGAGTATCGGCCGGATGTTCTGGTGGTGCGGTCCACGAAAGTGACTGAGGCCGTTCTCAATGCCGGTGCGCTGAAGCTGGTGGTTCGCGCGGGGGCGGGATACAACACCATCGACGTCGCGGCGGCGTCACGCCGTGGTATTTACGTTTCGAACTGTCCGGGAAAGAATTCAATCGCGGTAGCGGAGCTGGCTTTTGGCCTGATCCTCGCGCTCGATCGGCGGATCGCGGATAATGTCCAGTCGTTGCGCGAAGGCCATTGGAACAAGTCTGAATATTCGAAAGCTCGTGGATTGTTCGGCCGCACGCTGGGGCTGATTGGTCTGGGACAAATCGGGCGTGAGATGATTCCACGCGCCAAGGGATTCGGTTTGCGCGTCATTGCATGGAGCCGCGGCCTGAATCCGGAAATCGCCGGGAAATTAGAGGTGGGATACAAGGCGTCCTGCCTGGACGTGGCGGCGGCAGCAGATATTGTCAGCGTGCATCTGGCCCTAAACTCACAGACGCGCGGCATAATTGGTGCGAGCTTCTTCGAAGCGATGCGGCCGGGAGCGTATTTCATCAACACCTCTCGAGCGGAAGTGGTGGATCAGGATGCGTTGCACCGGGCGGTCAACGAAAAGGCTATCCGGGCGGGGCTGGACGTGTTCGCTAAAGAACCCGCCGGGGGCGCTGGTGAATTCGAGGACGATATCGTCAAGCCGGCGGCGGTTTATGGAACGCATCACATTGGGGCATCCACGGATCAGGCGCAGGAGGCGATTGCAGCGGAAACGGTGCGCATCGTCAAAACGTTCAAAGAGACGGGCAAGGTCCCCAACGTTGTCAATTTGGCGGCCAGCACACCTGCGATTTGCGCGATGGCAGTCCGTCACCTGGACCGTCCCGGAGTGCTTGCCGGCGTTCTGGACGCGATCAGCGCGGCTCACATCAATGTTCAGGAGATGGAGAATATTGTATTTGAGGGCGCCGAAGCCGCCGTGGCGCGAATCAATCTGGA
Organism: uncultured Bryobacteraceae bacterium; assembly: GCA_955652915.1. Lineage (GTDB taxonomy): Bacteria > Acidobacteriota > Terriglobia > Bryobacterales > Bryobacteraceae > Palsa-89. Next base: position 4,521 of record CATPCJ010000039.1, on the reverse strand, counting down.
AACGGAACCTGCCCCGCATGTTCTGGCGCAAATCCAAGCGTCGAACCCTAATATTTTGGAGATCGGCTTGATCCGATTGAATCAGCCCTAGTCTAGCCGCATATCGTACTTTGATGTTGTCACCGCAAAAGGGCAAATCGGGTACAGGCACGAAGTTTCGCAACGGCGGCGAAATTCGAGCCAGTCCCCGCTTTGCGGCATGTTGCGAAGACCGACTTAGCGTTTCGCCGGGCGTTTGGGACGTACAGGCGCCGCTTTGATCGATTCCAGGCGCAAATAGCCGGCCGCCGCACGCACCCGGACCGCTTCTTTCTTGTCGTCGAATAGCGGGACTAAATCCTTTGCCAGGGCCGGATCGTTGCGTAGCGCTATCGCATGTGCCCCGGCCGCCCGCACACCCCACTCTTTGTCTTCCAGCGCCTCCCGCAAGGCTTGCAAAACCCGCGGATCCTTATCGGTGCTGAGCAGGAGAGCCGTCGCGGCGCGGCCCGAGACTGACGCGTCGGATAGAATGCCCTCCACCGATGAGACGCCGGCCCCTAGTCCCGGCACAGGCGCCAGGTTCGCGCCTTGCTGGAGCACAAATAGGAACATCGTTTTCGGTGTGTGGAACATGCGCAGCGCTTCGCGCTTCTGACGGGTGACGAACCCGGATTTGGTCTTTGCCTCGCCGCTGAGAACGGACAAAAGCGCCTCGCGACCCTCCGGGGCCTTGAGCGCCCATAAACCTTTGGCGGCCGCGAAGCTCACTTCGGGCACGTCGCTGTCCAGAGACTTCTGCAAAACGGAAGCGGTGCGATCGTTCTTTATGTCCACCAGGCTGGTGATGGCCGCCACACGCACCTCCACGTCTTTGTCGTCAAGCATGGCTTGGAGCTGGGAGATGTACGGTTCCCGCGGACCGACCAAGCCGATCGCTTGCGCCGCATGTTTTCGCGTGTCCGGATTCTTGTCCTGAATCGACTCATTGAGCAGCCCTGTGGCCCGGTGGTGATTCGCCGACGGCGCCGGAGAACCCGCCGGGTCAGGAGTCTGTCCGAGACCGATTCCTAGAAAAAGTACTGTCAGTGTCCATGTAGCAACCAAGATTCGCATCAATCCTCCCAACTTACTCCAGCACCTGGAAACTATTCCAGTATGCTTTAGAACAACTACCGCGAAACATACATCCGCGGACGGCGTCCAATTAGCGGTCTCTCCATGGTAGAACGGCGCGCACAGCGGTCCCTGGTCCGGAGTCGGGAAACTCCTGCGTTACCGGTTGACGTTCAGCCTGGTTTCGACCCGCCTCCGGCTTTACCGGGTCGGGAGGAAGGGTGGAGGAACCGCCCCTTACCTCTGATCGTCCTCATCGGACTGCTGGTGGCGATATTTGGGTATGCGGCCCTGAGCGCGACGCTGCCGGCCAAGACTGTTCCGCGAACGTTTTTCGGACTGAGCGTTGCACATACCGACACGGGGTTAAGACTGCTTTGGAATCCTTCCGCCGCGGCGCTTCGAGGAGTGACGGAAGCAGAACTCACCATCGTGGACGGCGATCACCGCAGCCAATTGTTGCTATCGCCAGGCCAGATTCGAAGCGGCAATCTTTTCTATGTGCCGTTTACCGGCGAGGTGCGGTTCCACCTGCGGGTGCAAGGCGGCGACCGCGTCGCGAACGAAACGGTCCTGGCGCTCAATCAGCCGTCGGCACAGCCCCCGCAGCCAACAGCACTGCAGGGCGCAGTGACCTTTCCAGCGGAAACCTGGCCAGACTTGATCTCCAGTTTGAAGGCTGCGGAGGCAGCGCGCTAGTACATCTTGTGGGGCGTGCAATCCTGGCTGCACACGCCGTCGACTGGAAATAACTAGTCATTCGCAGTTCCCGCTCACTTCTTGACGTATCTCTTCAGCGCCTTCGGTCCCACTTCCGCTCCATAAACATTTCCAGCGGCATCCGCCGCAACGCCTTCAGCCGCGCTGGTGGCTCCCGAGCCCGGTGAAGGATCCGGGATGAACGCCGTCACCTTGCCATCCTTGGCGCTTCCGATTCTGATTCCACGTTTCCAGCCGGGGTTGTGGCCGTAGCCGTCGCGGTCCGTCGACTCCGAATCGGTCACGTAGATCATGTCGTTCTTATCGATAAAGATTCCGCTGGGGCGGCTGAATTGGATCCACTGATCGAGGAACTTTCCGTCCTGATCGAAAATCTGAATTCTGTTATTGGCGCGATCGCCCACGAACAATCGGCCCTTGGAATCGAACGCCAGGGCATGTGGGACTTCGAACTCGCCCGCCGCCGATCCGTGCCCGCCCCATTGCCTGATGAATTTGCCATCCTTGGAAAATTTCACGACTCGCGCGTTGCCGGTACGCGGAGTGTGGCCGTCGGAAATAAAAATGTCGCCGTTAGGAGCGATGGCGACGGCATTCGGTTGATTGAAAGTATCGGGGCCGTCGCCCGCCACGCCCGCCTTTCCCAGGGTCATCAAAACTTTCCCTTCCGGATTGAATTTGAAAACCTGGTGACCCTTGCCGGCCGCTCCCTGGCCGTCGGTTACCCAGATATTTCCGTCCTTGTCGACAGCCATGCCGTGAGGAAACAGGAGCATTCCCTCGCCGAAGCTCTTCACCAGCTTGCCGCTGGAATCAAACTTGAGGATCGGTGGATCTGTCTTGCCCGCGCAACTGTTGGCGCCGCACCTTTCGCCGACCCATATGCTTTTGCCGTCGCGATCCACGGCGACCGCGCTGGTAGATCCCCAGGTCCGGCCTTCGGGAAGCTTCGCCCAGTTCTCGACCGTGGCGTAGGGATTGGGTTGGGAATTTGGCGCGGCGTCCTTTTGGGCGTAAGCAGTGGTGGCAACGACGGCGGACAGCGTGAATCTCAGCAGCGTTCGATGTAGCATAGGAAGAATTGTACCGCTTCAGGAATCCCGATTCATGACTTGCCAGAAGTGTAAGACTCCGATGACCGAGCTGAAGGGGCACGTCTACCACAAGCAGCGCAAATGGAAGTGCCCGAAGTGCAAAAAGGTCCGGATGCAAAAGCAATAGCGCGGTGAACCGCGACGGTAAGGGAGCCGGACTATTCTTCTCCAAGAAACGTCCAGCGAAAAGTAGTAAAGTAACCTAATAGCAAAACCATGGACACATCAGAGAAAAATTCCAACTTCAGCGAAGGCGTCAGCCGCCGCAATCTATTCGATACCCTGGGTCGAGTGTCAGCCGGACTCGCCGCGACATCGCTCATCGCGCAGCAGGTGCGGGCGGCGCCTCCGCCCGAAACGAAGAGCGAAGGGCTGGAGAACTTCAAGTTCGACATCGAGAATCAAACCGGTTGGGTCGGCGACGCGGGATCCGCGAAGGAAGCCACCGTGGCCGAGTTTCCCGTATCGCAGAGCATCGCCGGCGTATCCATGCGTTTGCAGCCGGGCGCGATTCGCGAGTTGCACTGGCACGCGCTGGCCGCGGAATGGGCGTACATGCTGAAGGGCCGCTGCCGCACCACTGTGATTTCTCCGAACGGACAGGCTGAAATCACCGACTTTGAGGAGGGCGACACCTGGTATTTCCCGAGAGGCCACGGCCACGCGCTACAAGGTCTGGGTCCGGGAGAAACCCACTTCATCCTGGGATTCGACAACGGACATTTCTCGGAGTTCGGCACCTTCGGCATCACCGATTGGATCGCGCACACCGCCCCGCACATCCTGAGCAGAAATCTGGGGCTTCCGGAGTCGGCGTTTGAACGTTTTCCCAAGAAGGAAATCTACATCGGCCCTGGAAAAGTTCCAGGCGCGGCCCTCGACGCCTTTCGAAATGGAGATCTGGAAAACAGCCAGTCGGCTCACAAGTACCGCCTCGACAAACAGACGCCGCGCATTCTGGAGGGCGGTGAAGAACGCATCGTCACCCAGCGCGAGTTCCCCATCCAGTCCAGTCTAACCGCGGTGAAGATGGATCTGAAGCCCGGAGCTCTGCGTGAAATGCACTGGCATCCGCACGCCGATGAGTGGCAGTACTACGTGAAGGGTCGCTCGAAAGTCACGATCTTCGGATCGCATGCGCGCGTGAAGACCGAAGAATTCGGCCCCGGCCACGTCGCTTTCATCAAGCAAGGGTACGGACACTATATAGAACAGATTGGCGACGAACCGACCACGCTGCTGATCTTGTTCAATAGCCCGAATTACGAAGAGATTTCTCTTTCCAATTGGCTGGGTGGAAATCCCGCGGCCCTGTTATACGACCACTTCGGCCTCTCGAAGGATCAGATGGACCGGCTTCCCATGAAAGAAATCGGGATCATGGGCCGGCGGAGTTGATTGAGGAAGCCTCTCAACCTACCTTCGCGACCGCCGCCCGCAGCGTTTGCTCCTGTCTCCGCCCGTGCGTGTACCATAACGCAACGCCAGTGAAAACAGCTCCTCCAATGATGTTACCCAAAGTCACCGGAATCTGATTCCATAGCCACCACTGCGCTGCGGAAACCGGAGCGCCCAGCAACATCCCGGCCGGAATGGCGAACATATTGACGAT
>CATPCJ010000038.1 GCA_955652915.1 uncultured Bryobacteraceae bacterium | reverse complement strand
TAATCTTCTTGGCCATCGCTTTCAAAAGTACATCTTGTAGTTTCATCATCCGCTCCATTTCCGCGGTCGAGTACTGCTGGGCTGTTTCCACCTTCCCAGACTCGCCGCTTTCTTCAAAGCGGACAGATCATGTGTGAATTGGAGCGGACAAATCACATACTAGCGACACGGGCACGTCAGTCCCTTGACCGCCGCTTCGGCAAGGCCTAGAATAGATGCAGCAATAGGTATCAGGCTGGGTAGGAAATTCTATGAAAACAAAGCTCTTTGTGTTTTGCGGTTCCGTGGCTCTTCTCGGCGTCGCTGTTGCGCAGAGCAATAAGAAAAATACGTCGGACTCCTCACAGCGGGAAACCGTTTCGAAGCCGATGACCGAAAAGCAACGCAAGAAACAGGAAGATAAGCTTCGCAAAGAGCTGGAGACGCCTTACAAGAAGTGGCTCAACGAAGACGTCGGGTATATCATCACCGACGAAGAACGCCAGGCCTTCAAGCGCCTTGCCACCGATGATGAGCGCCAGACGTTCATCGAAGGATTCTGGCTGCGGCGCGACCCCACGCCCGACACCGAGGAAAACGAATTTAAGGAAGAGCACTACCGCCGCATCGAATACGCCAATGAGCATTATGCTTCCGGGATTCCAGGCTGGAAGACGGATCGCGGCCGCATCTACATTACCTTCGGACCGGCCGACGAAGTCAACTCGCACCCTTCCGGCGGCAGCTACAACCGCCCCTATGAAGAAGGCGGCGGCACCACGTCCACTTATCCGTTCGAGACATGGCGCTATCGCTATATCGATGGAATTGGAACCAACATAGAAATCGAATTCGTCGACACCACCATGTCCGGCGAATACCGCATGACCATGGACCCGTCGGAAAAGGACGCGCTGCTGTACGTTCCCAATGCCGGCCTAACCATGATGGAATCGATGGGCATGGCCTCCAAGACGGATCGCTTCAACCGGTCCGACGGAACACATCTGGGGACCGGCAACCAGCCTTTGCCCGCCCACATGAACGAGTTTGAGCGCCTGGAGCAGTTCGCCAAGTTGCAAAAACCGCCATCGGTAAAGTTCAAAGATCTGGACGCGGTGGTCAGTTCCAGCATCCGCTACAACACGCTGCCGTTCAAGGTTCGCGCAGACTACATGAAGATCACGGATTCCACCGTTCTGACAACCATTACCATTCAATTCGAGCGCAAGGATTTGCAATTTCAGCAGAAGGATAACGTCGCGCGCGCGACCGTGAACATCCTGGGACACATCAGCTCCCTGGCCGGCCGGCGTGTCAACACGATTGAAGACGTCGTGACGGTTGAGGTGCCCTCCGACCTGCTGGGCAAGGCCATCGAGGGCTCTTCGGTCTACCAGAAGGCCGTGCCGCTGGCGCCTGGAATGTATCGATTAAACGTAGTCGCGAAAGATGTTGTGGGCGGCAACATGACCACCTATCCGATGGCGCTGAATGTGCCCCATTTCGAGGAAGAGAAGCTGGCGCAGAGCAGTCTGATTCTGGCCGACCTCATCGAAAAAGTCCCGACCAGGAACATAGGAACCGGTCAGTTCGTCATCGGCGACACCAAGGTTCGTCCGCGTCTCAACGAAACTTTCGCGCGCAACGAGAAGCTGGGGATTTACGCGCAGTTTTATAATTTCGGGCCGGATGAGAAAACCAGCAAGCCCAACGGCTCCATCCAGTACGAGATCACCAAAGCCGGGTCCGATAAAGCGGTGCTGGATTACACCGAAGAGCTCACAACCATCGCGGGAGCGTCGTCGCAGCAGGTCACCGTGGAAAAGCTGCTCCCTCTGCAATCCTTGGAACCCGGACAGTATACGCTGAAAATGAAGGTAGTGGACAAGAACCGTAACCAGACGTTAACCCCCACTGCCAACTTTACGGTAAAGTAGTATATGGACAGGCGTGATAGGCGCCTGAACCCGTTTGCCCGCACCTGACGGGATGATGACCGGTAAGCCAAAATTCGCGGTCAGCATGATAACCATGCTGGGGTTGTGTGCTCCGGCGGCCTTTTCGGCAACTCCCCCCAAACTCTCCGGCAGCATCGCGGGGTTCGTGCGGGATTCGACCGGGATTCCACAGATGGGTGCATCGGTGCTGCTGTTCAATCGCTACGAACGGCTCATCGAACGAACGATGACGAATGAGCGCGGAACTTTCGGCTTTGAAGCGCTCTCGCCCGACCTTTACTCCGTGCACGTCAGTCTGGCCAGTTTTGTTCCGGCCATAAAGCAGAAGATAGCGGTTCAACCGGGGATGCAGAGCCTGCTTTACGTTGACTTGGCTAGCGTTCTGAGTTCCATCGAACTGGTCTACGCAGCCCCCGGCCAAGGGGCGCTGATGAGTGAGGATTGGAAGATGACGCTGAAGGCGTCCACGGCGACGCGTCCAATTCTGCGGGTCTTGCCGGTGGAAATCAGCATGTCAGATCCCAGCAAGAAGGATAAGACCACGGGCGGTGTGTTTTCCGACACGCGTGGAATGTTCAAAGTGTCGGGTGGCGATCCGGGATCGCTGGGCGGGACATCTTCGCAAACGGATCTGGGGACGGCATTCGCGGTATCGACGTCGGTGTTTGGCCGCAACCAACTGCAGGTGAGTGGCAATGTCGGTTACAGCGCGCATGGTGGAATCCCCACCACTGGGTTCCGAACCAGCTACAGCCGGGATGGCACCGGCCCCGAAGTAGCGGTCACAATGCAGCAGGTTTACCTTCCCGCCCGCGCGGATTTGGCCAGCCTTACCGGACAGGATGGAGGGCTGGCGCTGCGAACAGTTTCGGCGGCGATTCACGATAGCGTGCCGCTCACCGAAAATATGCGGCTGGACTACGGAATGTCGCTGGATTCAGTCTCATTCCTCGCTCATGTGAACTACATGAGCAAATTTGCGCGGTTGAGCTACAGCCTGGGCGATAAGGGCACGGTCGAAATCGCTTACAGCTCCGGCGCGCCTCCTTCGCAGGCGATCGCCGGGGGTGGCGGGAACGGTAATGACATCCGGGGCGACTCGGCTGCGTTGGCGGACGATCTGGTAGCGCTCTCAATTCTGCCTCGTTTGGCGTTGCTGGACGGCCGCACGACCATTCAGCGTTCGCAGGACTTCGAATTGGGATACGAAAAGAAGGTTCGGGACACCACCTTCGACCTTACTCTTTATCGCGAGCACGTTACCAATGCCGCGATGACGATTTCCGCTCCCGGCGATTTCTTTCCGGCCGGCGACGTGTTGCCCGATATCTCGTCAAGGAGCAGCGTGCTCAACGCAGGCAGTTTCCGGCGCTTGGGCTATGCCGCTTCGGCAACGCAGGCGATCGGCGACAAGATCCATCTGGGCGCGTCGTTCGGCAGCGGTGGAGCGCTAGAGCTCAGGCAGCATGAGTTGGAAACTCCGTCGGCGGATGACCTGCGATCCAAGATTCATAGCGCGCAGCGATTCTGGGTGTCGGCCCGCGCGTCGGCAACGGTGCCTGGCACCGGCACGGAAATCAGCGGCAGCTATCAGTGGATGGACTACACCACGATCATGCCCAGCCACTTCTACCTGACGCAAAGGCTCTCTCCCGATCCGGGGCTTAACATACGCCTCCGCCAACCGATCCCGTCGTTTCCGGGCATGCCCGGGCGCCTGGAGGCAACCGCGGAGCTGCGCAACGGATTAGGTCAAGGGTATTTGCCGATCACCGAAGGCGGCCAGCGTGTGCTGCTCATCCAGTCGCCACGAGCGGTGCGCGGTGGGTTGAGTTTTATCTTCTGAGCTGCGATTAGATCCTTTAGCAAGCGGATGCCGTAACATGTGGCGCGGACACTTTGTCCGCGGCCTCGAGACTCTTTCCCCGGAGCATCGAGACCAGTCTCGATGCTGCAGCCTGAGAGGCCGCGCCACGTCTAACATTACGGAACCAGGGTTATGTTCAACAGCAGATCGTTCAGGGATTTGTCGAACGGTGGAGTGTTCGCCAAATGGAAGAGCTCGCCGCCTTCCTCGATGTCCTGGGCGATCCGATCGTCTAGAACCTTCGATGGACGTTGGAATGCCAGCGTGAGTTCGCCGGTCGCATGCGCGAAATCGTTGTTGGCGGCGTACCAGCAGGCTAGATCGTAGTGAACCTCGGAGGCGAAATCCGAGTCGGCCGGCGACAGCAGCAGTGCGCGATTTAAATAGAACCGAGCTTTGTCGCGAGTATCGTAGAACCGGGCTAGACTGCGGTAGAGTTCCGCGATGCCGGCTGCTCCGGTCAGCTCCAGATACGCAACGGCGCTTTCGTAATGCAGGAGTTCGAGTTTGGTTTGATCGTCCAGGCGATCCGGTTGAAGGCTTGCGATGCGCGTACTGAGCTCAGCAGCGTACTTCGGTTTCTCACTCAGCTTGCGCTCCGCCTCTTCTTTCAACTCCCCCAAGCCGTCCAATGCCAGCCCAAGCTGGTCCCTGAAGTTCGCGATGGTGCGATCGGCCTGCCGCCCAAAAGCGACCGCGCCCAGGTAGGACGAGGCCACGAAAACGAGAGCGTAGAGTCCGGAGGCGCCCAGAAGCAGCAGCACCAGCAGCTCCATATCTCCGGCGCGTTTGGTTAGAATTTCGACGCGATCCTGCAGGATGTGCGATCGCTCGTCAAGATCCGAAGTGTACGGCCCGTGCAGCGGAAGGTATTGCCATTGCCGGTAATTCCATGCCAGCATGACGGCGATCAGCAGCACCGCCAGGGATACCGTGAGCAGGAGCGCGCCCGTAACTTTGCGAAGCGTGATCATTCGCCAGTTACATTGTATAGCCTGACTGGATGCTTTTAAGCGAGTATAAAGTCCAGAGGACTACTAGTACTATCCTTTTACTTGCGTGCGCCCCGTTGTGGTTTCTTCAATCGGGACTGGCGACGCTTGGCGGACTTGCGCTTGGGCTTGCTGATAACAAAAGTGCCACTACCGTGGTACTCGGCTGAATATGATTTTTCGTCTACCATGGAATTTCCATTGTCGCATGAAACAACGATCCGTTCTCAAGCCGGTACTCGCCTGCTTCTTGATCGCCGCATTCCTGCACGCCGCCGATCAGCCGCGATTCGCGGAAATCGCAGCCATTGAAGAAGGGCTCTCCGCCATCACCGGTTTACGGTTCACGCGCAAAGTTCCTTATGCGGTAATCAATAAGGAACAACTCCGGCGCTATCTGGAGCAGCGGATCAAGGAAGCGATCAAGCCCGCCGAGTTGCGCGCCCAGGAGCTGACGCTAAAGATGCTGGGCCTGACGCCCGCGGATTTCGATCTCCGCCAAAACACGGTGGACCTGATGACCGAACAGGCCGCCGCTTT
>CATPCJ010000037.1 GCA_955652915.1 uncultured Bryobacteraceae bacterium | reverse complement strand
TCCCATTGCTTAGGAAGTTGGGTCTGCACGCGGCAGCTCAGCTAAGTGACGCCGGCGCTTGATCAGCCCTCGTCGATCGTTCCCATTTTTCCGCCGCGAAAATCCTCGAACGCCTTTACGAGTTCGTCGCGCGTGTTCATCACGAACGGCCCATATCGCGCCACCGGCTCACCGATGGGTTCGCCGGCAATCAGCAACAATTCGACGGGTTGATCCGCCGGATTTGAAACGCTGATCTGATCGCCCTCGTGCCCGAACACGACGACCTGGCCTTCCCCTTGGGGTTTCGCCACGCCTTCAAAGCGCGCTTCGCCGCGAAAAACATAAGCGAAAGCGTTGAAGGAACCAGGGACATCTTGAACGTGCGTCGCCCCCGGCGCCAGCTTGAGGTGCAAATAAAGAATCGGCGTCCGGCTCTCAATCGCCCCGCGCGTTCCCAATGCCTCTCCCGCGATCACCTTCACCTGCACGCCGCCATTCGCGGTTTGCGCGTGTGGAATCGCCGCCGCCTTCAATTCCTGATAATGCGGCGGGGTCATCTTATCGCGCGCTGGAAGGTTCACCCAAACCTGAAAACCCTCCAGGCGTCCGCCGGTGCGCACCAGATCCCGGCCGGGCATTTCGGAATGGACCAAACCGGAACCGGCCGTCATCCACTGTACGTCGCCCGCTTCCAGAAAGCCCCGGTTGCCGAACGAATCCTTGTGCTCCATCTGACCTTGCAAGAGATAAGTTACGGTCTCGAAGCCGCGATGGGGATGCTCTGGAAATCCGGTTGCCTGGCCCGGTGCGATCTGGAGCGGACCCATCTGGTCCAGCAGCAGGAAGGGATCGATCTCCTCGATTTGCGAAGTCGGGAATGCCCGCGTGATCTCAACTCCCCCGCCCTCGAGCGTGCGTTGTCCGGGGATGGCCCGCGCCACGCTTCTATATTTCGTCTCAGTTCTTGTCATCGTGAACCTCCTTTTATCTGCATATCAAGATATTTGATGTCGAGACGCCTAAAAGGATTCATGCTCGTCTAAGTCACCGTTATCATTGTAGAAATACATGCCGACGCATGCCCAAGCCATTGCCAGTGTTCTAGCCGGGCGCGGCGTCCGATACGTTTTCGGACTGCCGGGCGGCGAGATTGTTGCGTTTATCGATGCCTGCCGGGAAGCCGGTTTACAGTTCCTGTTGACCGGGCACGAAGCCAGCGCCGCTTGGATGGCGCAGGTCGTAGGGCAAATCACCGGGATCCCTGGAGTTTGCGCCGCAACCCTGGGGCCCGGAGCCACCAACCTTGTCACAGGTGTCGCCAGCGCGTGGTTGGATCGCGCCCCCATGCTGGCCGTCACGGCGCAGATTCCCGCGGCGGCAATCCGGACCATGACGCACCAACGGTTGCCATTGCAGGACCTTTTCTCTCCCATCACGAAGGGCTCGTTCGCGGTTGGCGGCGACGATACGGTTGCGCTAGTGCATCGCAGCATGGATATGGCGGCTGCGCCGCGTCCGGGTCCGGTCCATATTTCGCTAGCGAGCGACGTTGCGGTTCAGAAGTACACGCCCAGCGAATCGCAGTCGACCGAGTCAGCACCCCCTGCCAGAGACAACGTCCTCGACGAAATCGCGACTCGGCTTCAAGCCGCATCCCGGCCTCTCGTTCTAATCGGCCTCGGCGCCACCCCGGCGGACGCGCCCGCCGTCCGCGCCTTAATCGAGAAACTCCAATCGCCGTTTCTGGTCACGCCGAAAGTCAAAGGAATCGTTCCGGAGGACCATCCCTTATTCGTGGGCGTGGCGTCTGGAATGGCGATCGATCGCGACATCGTGGAAACGATAAAGATCGCCGACCTGATTCTGGGCATCGGCTTCGATCCGGTGGAGTGCGATAAGTCCTGGTTCGCGGATGTGCGGATCGCCGCCCTCGATACGGTCTCGATGGCCGAGGGCGCGTATCGACCCATGGAAGCCATTGGCGGCCTCACGGCATTGGCCGCCGAACTCGACGCGCGAATCTCCGCCCCAAAAGCGTGGCCATGCGAGCTGCTGGACGAGCGCCGCCGAGCGATTCATCGTCAACCGCGCGACGGCGAGTCTCCCTTGCGGCTAATTGAAGAGCTGCGCTCGATCTTTCCACCAGAAGGAATCACGACGTGCGACGTGGGCTCGCACAAACTCGCGATGGGCCAATTCTGGCGCAGTTACGAGCCGGGAACTTTCTTCATGTCCAACGGACTTTCGGGCATGGGCTTCGGGATTCCCGCGGCGATCGCGGCCCAACTGGTTAATCCGGAGCGTCCAGTGCTCGCGGTCGTGGGTGATGGCGGCATGCTAATGATGTTGCACGACCTGACCCTCATTCGCCAGCTTGGCCTGCCGATCGTCATGGTAGTGCTCTCGGACTCCAGCCTCAGTCTGATTCGAGTCAGCGCCGAGCGTCGCGGCTATCCGCCCTATGGCGTGGATTTCACCGCGCCCGACTTCGCCGCCATCGCGCACGCTTTCGGAATCGAGTCCAAGCGAGTCAAAAGCATCTCCGCAATACGCGAGTGCATGGAAAGAGCGCTGGCAAAAAGAATTCCTTTTCTAATCGACATTCCGCTCGACTACCGCGAATACTACGACCTGGTCTGACAATGCGTTTTGACGGTCCCCTGGTCGATCTGGTGGGACGGGCAATCCTGCTCACGTCGTGCTTGAAGTCAAAAAGGTAAAGACAGCGAGACCGTCTCTTCCGGAGAGTCGCTTAAGCCTCGGCCTGAGTGAGAGGTGCGAGTTCCGGGATTGACGGGTCCGCGTGGCGTTACTCGCGACTGACCCAGAGAGCGCCAGTCCGGGAAGCTATGGCTGGGTCACGAGCATAACTGCACTCGTATGTGACAGGTACCGAACCGACCGGTGCATATGAAGCGCGAAGAGGTTGCGGATCGCGCAAAGGCACCGAATCGTTGTCGCTTGGTTCGAGAATAATCTCTGTTGGACACGCGGTCTGGATGGGGCATGCTAGTTTTCGGCGGATGTCATGGCCCTATTTTATGCAGCAAGAGTTCTAAATGCATCCAGTGTGGGGATGTTATACGCAATCAAAGGTTTTATGGGTTCGAATAGAACTCATTTTGTGCGATGAGAGTTCTAATGGTTTCCAACGTTGGGAGCCAATTTTTGCCGTCCTTTGACAATGTACACTCGGTAGGTGATGACCCCCAGGAATAACGTCTCATGGCGGTGCGCGGCGGTCCTAGCCTTACTGGCTAGTATCGCCATTGCAGCAGATGCCCCGGCGACGCCGCCAAACGCAAAGTATACCTGTGGCGTCTTTCTCAGAACTTACGTGTTTACGCAGTACGTAACTCTGAATGCCGGGGGAACTTACGAATCTTCAACCGGGGCTACTGGCAAGTTTCACTACGATGCCGGCTCAAAGCGCATCATCTTCGATAGCGGAAAGTTCCAGCCCCTCTTCGGAAGCTATGAACCCAAAGACTATCCGATGTTCCGCTTGTCCTCGCGGGAGGATGCAGCGCAATCGGACTATACTCGTGCATGGCGCAGCCAGGTTTGTAGCGCGCATTAGTCCCCGGAAGACGGCGAATCGGTAGCCTTCTCTGTGGCCCAGCCGACCTTTCCAGGTCGGCAACTCTTAGAAAAACCAAGGGCCATGCGCTGCACGCCCCAGGGACAAGATTTAGCACACTACCCCAGATACTATTGCAACGTCCTATATACTTATTCGCTATGAGACGCCTTTTACCCGCACTACTCCTCTCTTTTCTCCTCCCGCTCTGCTTCGCACAACAAAATCGGGGTTACTATCGATTCCCCGCCATCCACGGCAACGTGATCGCGTTCACCTCCGAGGGCGACCTGTGGGAGTCCACCATCGAGGGCGGCATCGCCCGGCGGCTCACTACTCATCCCGGCGAAGAGTCCCATTCTGCCTTTTCACCCGATGGCCAAACCATCGCCTATTCGGCCAACTACGTAGGGCCCACCGAAGTCTACACGATCCCCGCGGCGGGAGGACTGCCCACGCGCCGCACCTTCGAAGGCGGCAACGCGCGCGTCGTCGGGTGGACGCCCGGCGGAAAAGTTCTCTATATGACGGGCCGTTATTCCAAACTGCCCGGTGCTCAACTCGCTACCATCGACAGCGGCAATCGCATCGAGTTAATTCCGTTGAGCGAGGCTGCGCAAGGCGCGTACGATTCTCAGGAGCGCACGCTCTTCTTCACGCGCTTCGATTTTCAGGGCAGCCAAGCCAAGCGCTATCAGGGCGGGACGGCGCAAAATATCTGGAGATTCACGCCCGGCACGGAAGCAATTCCTCTTACCGCCGATTACCCTGGAACCAGCAAGAACGCGTTGTGGTGGAACAACCGCGTCTATTTTGCGAGCGACCGCGACGGCACCATGAACCTATGGTCCATGGATCAGAACGGGCGCAATCTCAAACAGCACACGCATCATGAAGGCTGGGACATCCAATCCCCGGCGCTCTCCGAAGGCCGCATCGTTTATCAGCTTGGCGCGGACTTGCGGCTCTACGAAATCGCTTCCGGCGCCGACAAGCCCATCCACATAGAACTCCCGTCGGACTTCGATCATCTTCGCGAGCATTGGATCAACACGCCGCTGGACTACACCACCGCCATGCATCTTGCTCACGATGGCGGCAGCGTGATTGCCACGTCACGAGGGCGGATCTTCGTGCTTCCCGCCAAAACGGGCCGGCTGGTGGATGTCACCGCGCACAAGCCCGGCCGTTACCGCGAGGCGCGCGGCATGCCGGACGGCAAGTCGTTGCTGGTTCTCTCCACTGAAAGCGGCGAAGTGGAATTCTGGAAGATTCCAGCGAATGGCGTGGGCGCGGGTGAACAGCTCACAACCGGCGGCAAGGTGCTTCGCTGGGAAGGTGTCCCTTCGCCCGACGGCAAGCGGATCGCGCATCAGGATAAGGACAATGTGCTCTGGCTCCTGGAGATCGCCACCAGAACCCAGAAAAAGGTGGGGCTTTCCGAATACGGCGACAACTCGGACGCTCAGTTCAGTTCCGTGCACTGGTCGCCCGACAGCCGCTGGCTCACATTCGACCGGCCGGCCTCGAACGGATTTTCGCAACTGGTCCTGTATAACGCGGAAACGGGCATCGCCACTCCGCTCACCACGGATCGCTACAACAGCGGCGACGCCTGCTGGAGCGCGGATGGCAAGTGGATTTACTTCCTCTCGGACCGGTCGCTCAAATCCATCGTCGGTTCTCCGTGGGGGCCGCGTCAGCCGGATCCTTATTTCGACAAACCGCTGAAGGTCTACCAAATCCCATTGCAGAAGGGCTTACGATCGCCATTCGAACCGCCGGACGAACTGCATGGGGACAAACCCGAAGAGCCACCCAAGCCCGACACCGCCAAGCCCGCCGAAACCAGCAAGCCGGCCGATGCACCCCAGTCCGCCACGATCCCGAAAGTCGAAATCGATCTCGACGGCATCGCCGCGCGTTTACAAGAGGTCCCCGTCGAGCCCGGCAATTATAGCAATCTGCATGTCGCCGACAAGCGCATCTGTTGGTTGAATAACGATCGCGCGAATCCCGACAAGACCACGCTGGAATGTATGGATATCGCGAATAAAGGCGACAAGCCCGAAACGCTGATGGACGGCGTCCGCGGCTACGAGTTTTCCGGCGATGGAAAAAAGATCCTGCTTCGCAAGCAGAACGAACTGTTCGTGGTCGATTCCGCCATTCGCGCCGGAGCTCTGCATGATTCCAAGACGCTCGACGACACCCGGGTTAACCTGGGAGCCTGGACCTTCTCGGTAATTCCAAGCGACGAATTTCACGAGGCTTTTCTGGATGCTTGGCGCCTGCACCGCGACTATTTCTACGACCCGCGCATGCACGCCGTGAATTGGACCGCCATGCGCGACAAGTACGTCGAAGTTATAGGACGCGTCCGCGATCGCGAGGAGTTGAGCGACTTGCTGGCGCAGATGGTGAGCGAACTTTCGGTGCTGCACACATTCGTGTTTGGCGGCGATGTGCGCCGTGGCGCCGATCAGGTGCAAACCGCGAGTCTGGGCGCGGAGCTTTCGCGCGATACAGCCGCCGGGGGCTATACTGTCCGGCATATCTACGCGTCCGATCCCGACCGGCCGGATAAACGCCCTCCGCTCGCGCGTCCGGGTGTCGACGTCGGCGAAGGCGATGTACTGGTGGCGATCAACGGCCGCGATGTTCTCTCCGTTGCGGACCCTGGCGAGCTGCTGCGCAATCAGGCGGGCAAGCAGGTACTGCTTCGCGTACGTCCAAAGGGCAAGACGGAAACGCGCGACGTTATAGTGAGGCCAATCGGCCTTCGCGCGGACTTCGATTTCCGGTACCGGGAATGGGAATATACGCGCCGCCAAGCTGTGGAGCAGGCCAGCGCGGGCAACATCGGCTACGTCCATTTGCGGGCGATGGGCGTTAACGATATCAATCAGTGGGAAGAAGAATACTACCCCATCTTCAACCGCCAGGGATTAATTATCGACGTGCGTCACAACGGTGGCGGCAACATCGACAGTTGGATCTTGGGCAAGTTGCTGCGCAAGGCCTGGATGTATTGGAAGCCGCGCGTGGGCCAGCCTACCTGGAACATGCAGTATGCCTTTCGTGGGCACCTGGTTCTGCTGTGCGATGCGTGGACGGGCTCCGACGGCGAGGCATTCGCGGAAGGATTTCGCCGGCTCGGTCTAGGTAAAGTGATTGGAACCCGCACCTGGGGCGGTGAGGTGTGGCTGAGCGCGGGCAACGCCCTGGCCGATCGTGGCATCGCGACCGCAGCCGAGACCGGCGTGTATGGGCCGGAAGGAAAATGGCTGATCGAAGGTCACGGCGTGGATCCCGACATCGTGGTGGACAATCTGCCCAACGCTACCTTCAACGGCAAGGACGCGCAATTGGAAGCGGCGTTGAAGCACTTGGAAGAACTGATCCGCAAGGACCCTTTCCCGGTTCCGCCAACCCCGGCGTATCCCAACAAAACGTTCCATTCGCGCACCTCCACCGGTGATTCCAAGTGAACATGAGTAAGTTCGTGCAAATTGCGGCACAGGCATTCTTGCCGGTGTGGATCTTAGAGCTATTTTTTCACAGGGCGTTTCACCGCCACTGTTTGGCTCCAGCTATACCAGCTTAGGGAGATTACCACAATGCTTTTTCCCCGATATTCCTGCATCCTCGCCCTCACAGCGTCCCTGGCCGTTGCGCAAACACCATCGCGCGCATTGATTGTCTTGAACAAGGAAGACGCCACGCTGGCCATCGTGGACCCGTCTTCCGGAAAAGTAATGGGCCGCGTCCCCACGGGCGTTGGGCCGCATGAAGTGGCGGTGTCGTCCGATGGAAAATTCGCGTTCGTCGGCAACTATGGCAATCAGACCCCCGGCAACACCATTTCAGTCATCGATCTGGTAGCTCAAAAGGAATTGCACCGCGTCGATCTGGGACCGCTTCGCCGCCCGCACGGCATGGCCTTCGCCGACGGCAAAGTCTATTTCACCGCCGAAGTCAACAAGCTGATCGCGCGCTACGATCCCGCCGGCAATCAGGTCGACTGGCTGCTGGGCACCGGCCAAAACTCCACGCACATGGTGCTTGTGAGCAAAGACAACAATAAAATGTTCACGGCGAATATCGGATCGGACAGCATCACCATCATCGAGCGCGTGGGCCCGGCCGGTTGGAACGAAACGGTGGTCCCGGTCGGTAAAGGTCCGGAGGCCATCGATCTCTCGCCCGACGGCAAGGAAATCTGGACCGCGCACTCCCGCGACGGCGGCGTTTCCATCATCGACATCGCCGCGAAGAAAGTTACTCAAACTCTCAATCTGCAAACCAAGCGGTCGAACCGTTTGAAGTTCACGCCCGACGGCAAATTGGTCCTCATATCCGATCTCGAAGCCGGCGAGCTGTGGGTCTTGGACGCGCAGACTCGCAAAGAGATCAAGCGATTGAAGCTGGGCGCAAACGTGGAAGGCATCCTGGTGGAGCCCGATGGCCTGCGCGCTTACGTGGCCGTCACTGGCGCCAACAACATCGCGGTGATCGATCTGAAAACGCTGGAAGTCTCCGGCCACATTTCCACCGGCAACGGACCCGATGGCATGGCCTGGGCCGTCCGCAAGTAAGCTGTGCAATTGTGGGGCAGGTTGGTAACCTGCCGAGCACAGGCATTCTTGCCGGTGCGGATCTTAGACCGATTTCTTCACAGTAAGGGAGTGCCGGGAACCGTATGGTTACCGGCGCCCGCGGGGCCCTGGCGCTGGTTAGCTGGTCTTTTTCGGGAAGAAACAGTTCCATTCGACTTGGGTAGACAGGTTAAGGAACCGCACTTGGCCATGCCGCACATGTGGCCCACGACCTGCGCTCTTCGCCTCTCGCTGCAATCCCCTCTTGAAAATCAACTTGTCACCGTCGGTGAGGACAAGCGGTTTCCTCCGCGAGAACCAGCCGAGCTCCCCTCGGCCGCTGTCAATTCCTTAAGATCGTCAGGCATGGTCATTTCGGATGGACAGTGATGTACGTGTCGTCGACGATTTTGAAGTAGAAGCCCCAACTCCGATTGACGCGCGCCTGCCACTTGTCTTCCGCGTCGTTGTATTTCTTTCATGGAGCGACGGATGCCAAGATTGGCAACGAGAAAACCAACTTGCTTATAAAACGCCTTGCGAACACCGAGGGGCAACTTCTTCAGAGTGCAGAGAACACTCTTGGTGTAGCCGAGCTTCATCGAACCGCGCTAACGGCTTTACCTTTTTTCTTTGGAGCCCGTTGCTTTTTGATGGTGCTCTCGATTGATGCTGCCATCTCTTTTGCAGTCGCAAAAGGGCCGTACACTCGACCGTGCTTAATATCTGCGTCCGACTTGGCGAGACGCGCATCAATCCCCCGCCTCTGGGCGGCATTGTATTCACCGTCGGCATTTGGAACCTTGAAACGGTCGATCACCATCTTGGGGACAAGGACAATTCTGCCCTTATGAAGACTTACTTCCATGATGTCGCCCTCGGCGATACCGGCCTGCGTACGAAGCTGAGTTGGTATAATCACCGCGCCTTTGTGCTGAACTTTTGCGAGTGTAGTGCTCATAGTGGTGTGGTTCGTTGGTAAGTCTGGAAGTCGGGAATCCCGGCCTCTGATGGAAGCGTAGCAAGAAAAATCGCCCAACCTGAGCGATTCCGGAGCGTCTGAGGGATTTAAAACTTTACACGGG
>CATPCJ010000036.1 GCA_955652915.1 uncultured Bryobacteraceae bacterium | reverse complement strand
CCCGCGCAAGCGCTCACCGGGCGGGTGTCGAACCCACAGGTCACGGTTATCCGCTGCCCAACGAAGCCGGGGAAGCTCCGGCGAATATCGTAATCGCCGGCGGGAATACTTCTGTAGATGAAATGATCGCGTCGGTGGAGCGGGGAGTGCTGGTGACGCGCCTCTGGTACATCCGCGAAGTAGAACCATTCGCGAAGATAATGACCGGCATGACGAGAGACGGGACATTCTTGATCGAGGGCGGCCGCCTGCTGCACGGCCTCAAGAACTTCCGCTTCAACCAGGGAATCATCGATCTGCTGAATAACGTCGAGGCATTGTCCCCGTCCGTGCGCGCTTCCGGCGAGGAGGCCTTCGACATGGTGGTTCCCGCGATGAAGGTGGCCAATTTCCACTTCACCGAAGTAACGCGATTCTGAACCATGACCGTAAGGGAGCGTCGCCGGCGGCTTCTCATGGCTGCAAGTTGCAATCGCAGTCTATCGAGGGATTCAGCGGCACGAGCACTTTCGATTTCACGCTGACAAAACTGCTGGCAAAAAATCGCGCTGGGCCTGGGTACGCTGTTCGTGTGCGAAATATCGCGTGGATGCACGGGGCAGCGGATAGGATGATGGATTTGACGGAGTGGTCGCCGTCCTGTAAGAACTTCGCTCACTTGGGTGTTGAGATGGTCAATCCTTGGGAGGTCGCATGACGGAATCTCACGTAATGTACGAGAGGATGCCCCGTAGTCACGATTCCTGGCCGGAGTGAAGTCGCGTACCCACACTAGCGGTAAAATAGAAATACAGGACTAATCTTGGCGCACCACCACCATCACGCCCATGAGCAAGGCACCGGAGCGATCCTCAAGTGGTCGTTCTTCGCCACGCTTCTGTTCGTCGTAGTGGAGCTCGTCGCCGGGATTCGCGCGGGCAGCCTGGCCCTGATTTCCGACGCCGGCCACAACTTCACCGACGCCTTGTCGCTAGTGCTGGCGGCCATTGGTTTTCACCTGCAATCCAAACCGGCCAACAGCGTCAAGACCTACGGCTATCATCGCGCCGGCGTGCTCACCGCATTTGTAAACGCACTCACGCTGGTCGGCATCTCGTTGTTCATTTTCTACGAAGCCTGGAATCGGTTCCGGCATCCCGCGCACGTTGAGGAATGGACCATGATGTGGGTCGCAACGGCGGCCCTCGTTCTCAACGCCGCTGTCATGTGGGGTCTGCATCGCGAAAAAGACCACGACTTGAATATCCGCGCCGCTTTCATGCACATGTTCGGCGACGCAGTCAGTTCGTTCGCCATCATACTGGGCGCAATCGCAATCCACTTCACCGGCCTCGATATCATCGACCCCATCCTTTCGGTTCTGATCGGCGTTCTGATCATCTGGACGGCGTGGGACATTATCAAGGAGTCGCTCAACGTGCTTTTGGAAGGGCTGCCTCCAGGCGTGGATCTGTCCGAAGTTACCGGCGCGATGCGGGCAGTCGATGGGGTGATCGAGGTCCACGATCTGCACATTTGGTGTCTTGGATCCAAGGCCAACGCCCTGAGTTGTCACGTGCTGATAGATGATATGCCGCCGTCCGAAAGTAATGCTATCCTCCACCGGATCAACGATTTACTCTGTGGATTTCAGATCAACCATACGACCATTCAGTTCGAGCATGCCCGGTGCGCCCTTTCCGATACGCCTTGCACCATGGCGCCGCAATCGCACGAGCACGAACATCACGCCTGATCAAAGGCTTACGCTTATTTACACCCGGTGGGTAACTAACTACGTCGGCTTTCCATCTTTACAACTGGATTCTGTGATCCAAACAAGGAGAAAAGAATGAAGCTTCGTTTAGCATTGCTTTCGTGTCTCATAGCGGCCGTGGCATTCGCCGCGGACGTTACGGGCAAGTGGTCGTACGAGATGCAGGGTAAGAATGGCCCCCAGACGGCAAATATGAACCTGAAGGCCGACGGCGCCAAGTTGACCGGCACTGTTTCCGGACGCGGCGGCGAGACCGAAATTTCGGATGGCAAGGTGGATGGCGATACCATATCGTTCACCGTGGTCCGCGAATTTAACGGCAACAAGTTCGTCACCAAATACAACGGTAAAGTATCGGGCGACGAGATCAAGTTTACGATGGAAACCGAAGGTAAGGGTGGACCCCGCGAAGTGACGGCAAAACGCGTCAGCGCGACCTAAATCCTGAGCGCTTCCAAGGCTTCCAAGTAGGAATGATGAGAGCGGCGGGGGCGGACGTTCCGTCTCTTGCCGCTCTCGTCTTGTTTTAGCGTCAAGCTGCGTTACCTTGCCAGGCCTCTCGCCGTCAAATACAACATGCTTGCCAAGCTGCTGCCTCTCGTCGTCTTTATTGGACCTGCAATTCTCGGGTTACATGCCCAATCCCAAAGCAATTCCTTTCCGCTAAATTCCGTGGAGGGATTGAAACCTGGCAACGTGAAATTGGAAGTGGTGGAATTCCATGGCAGGAAAGCCACGCACATGTCCGGCACGCCGACCCCAACGGGTCACGCCTTGGCGCTGGTGCCAGTGAAATTCCACAACGGAACCATCGAAATAGAGGTCGCCGGCCAGCCCGCGGCAGGCGCCGACGCAGCGGCTCGCGGCTTTATTGGCGTAGCGTTTCGCGTCTCAGCCGACGCCGGCCATTTCGAATGCTTCTATATTCGTCCGACGAATGGCCGCGCGGATGACCAGCTACGCCGTAACCATTCGCTTCAATACATCTCCGAACCCGGCTACCCGTGGGACAGGCTTCGAAAAGAGAACCCGGGTGTTTACGAATCCTATGCCGATCTCGAGCCTGGCTCTTGGACCAAGCTCAAAATCGTAGTGGCTGGCGCCAAAGCTCAACTCTACGTCAACGGCGTGGCACAGCCGTCGCTCATAGTGAACGATCTCAAGCTAGGCGACTCCGAGGGAACATTAGCGTTGTGGATGGGCCCTGGCACCGACGGATATTTCTCCAACCTTCGCGTCACACCCAACTAACAGAACCGCGCGCGTAAGCAGGCGTGCTTTACCGCGCCTTCTAAAATCAATCGGCGGCCCTGTTTGCCCGACGCCTGGAATGTCATATTTTTAGCAATAATGGAATTTGTAGCCGCTCCTCAAGCGTTGAGTGGCGGCGCCCATGAGTCCGATGGTTCCCGTGGAAACAGCATCCGATAATTCGAGTGAAAAGCTATATCGCGCACTCTTTGAAACCATGCGCGACGGCATCCTGATTGTGAACGAGGCCGGATATTATGTGGATGTCAATCAAAGTTTTTGTCATCTGGTGAAAGGCACCCGGGAACGGCTCATCGGATCCCACTTCAGCGAGTTCATTCCCCCGGAAAGACTGCCAGAGGCGGAAGCAGCTTTTCAGTACCTCCGCGACGGCGGCGGCACGGGTGCGCCAACGGAGTTTCCGCTGCGTGCGCTGGACGGCAGCATTGTCGAGCTTTCCTGGACCTCTTCGGCCACCGGCTTGCCCGGGCTATATTATTGTTCCTGCCGCAAAACCGCGGACCGCGCGGAAAGCCAGTTGCAATCCGTTCTCAACCACGCGCCCGCCTTCATGGCTTATATCGATACCGCCTGCCGCTATGTTCGCGTCAACCGCGCGTACGAAGAGTGGTTTGGCTTGCCGGCGGCTGAGATTCAGGGAAAGCACATCAGGGATGCGTTTGGCGAAGAGTATTTTAGAAATTTCCAGCCGAAACTGCAGCGTGTGCTCGCCGGAGAGCCTGTCTCATTCGAGACCCAGGCCGTCCGGCCCAACGGTGAGCGGCACTACATGGCCGTGACCTACACGCCGGACCGGGACGATCACGGCCTGGTGCATGGATTCATCGCGCTCATCCAGGACGTTACCGATAAGAAGGAAAGCGAGAATGCATTACGCGCCCGCGAAGAGGAATTGCGGATGCTGCTGGCCGCGCTTCCCGACGTGATATCGCGCTTTGACAAGGATCTACGTTTCATTTATGTCAGCCCCATCGTGGAGCGGTTCACCGGCCTCAAGCCGGGACATTTCGTGGGCAAGACACATCTGGAAACCGCGCTTCCGGAGGAACTCGCCCGCCAACTTTCGGAAAGTGTCCGCAAGATATTCGATACCGGCCAGCCCGAAACCATTGAGTTCGATTTCGTTTCCCCGTCACTCGGGTTGAGACACCTGCTGGGCTTGGGTTTTCCGGAAACCGGCGAAGATGGTGAAATCTCCACGGTGCTCACCATCGTACGGGACGTCACCAAGCGGAAGCAGGCGGAAAATGAACGGGCGCTCTTGCTCGCGCGTGAGCAGGAGGCTCGCGAAACGGCGGAACTTCTCAACGGCGTGGGTCCTTTGCTGGCCGGCGAACTTGACCTGCAGCGGCTGGTGCGATCCGTCACCGGCATTGGAACCAGGTTGGTGGGAGCTGAGTTCGGGTCTTTTTTCCATGACGTCACGAATGACAGCGGCGATTCGTACATGTTGTCCAGGTTGTCCGGCGTGCCGCGCGAAGCATTCGCGAATTTCCCCCTGCCGCGCGAGGTCTTCGCTCCAACCTTCCAGGGCAAGGGCGTCGTGCGCGTGGACGACATCACGCAGGATCCGCGTTACGGAATGAACGAACCTCGGCACGAGACGGCTGAAGGACTCCTGCCCGTCAGAAGTTACCTGGCCGTGCCGGTGCTCTCACGTTCGGGCGAAGTGCTGGGGGGCCTGTTTTTCGGGTGCTCGGTTCCTGGCAAGTTCACCGAACGCCACGAAACCATCGTCCAGGGCATTGCCGCTCAAGCCGCGATCGCCATGGACAACGCGCGTCTCTTCGAACAGGCGCGCTGGATTCAGGACGAGCTGAAGACATCCAATGAAGAGCTCCGGCGCGCCAACCAGGATCTTGAAACGTTCGCTTATTCAGCCAGCCACGATTTGCAGGAGCCGCTGCGGAACATCGCCATCAATGCACAACTGCTGCAACGTGTCTTCGGGAACCTGGAGGGCGATGCGGAGTCTTTTCTCAATGGCGTTCTGCAGGGAGCGCTTTTTTTTTTTAATGATATTGGGTACATTGAGTTCTACACGCGCGCCACCAAATACGCCGAAGGTCCACCGCCGAAAGTTCCCGCGGGCACGGTGCTGAACACCGTTCTGGAGAATATGAAAACGCGCATGGAAGAAGATGGCGCGATCATAGAGGTGGATGATCTGCCGGTCGTCTCCATGCATGAAATTCATCTGTCGCAACTGTTTCAAAACCTGATTGGCAATGCGCTCAAATATCGAGGCCAGGAGGCTCCGCGTGTACACGTCTCATCCAGCCGTCAGGATGGCTGGTGCGTATTTTCCGTGGCGGACAACGGGATTGGAATCGAGCCGCAGTACGCGAATCAGATTTTCGCGCTGTTCAAACGATTGCACAGCCGCGACGAGTATCCCGGAAGCGGCATCGGCCTGGCAATCTGTCAGCGCATCGTGGAGCAATACGGCGGCCGGGTCTGGATGGAGAAATCTGTCCCTGGCAGCGGATCCACCTTCTGCTTCGCCGTCCCCGACCGGGGAATCTAGCGCCGCGGACGCCGGCTCGGAATCCGCATCGCGGTCCAAGCCGCCGATGATCCTGCTGGTGGAAGACAATCCCACCGACGTCTTCGTCATCAGAGAAGTTCTGAAGGAATGTGGCCTGGAATGCGAGTTGCACGTCGCCGCCGACGGTGAGACCGCGGTTGAGTTCTTGCGGAGGCTGGAAGCCGATGCCGCCGCCCCGTGCCCCGCGGTGGTGCTGCTGGATCTAAACTTGCCGAAGCTTTCCGGGCTCGAAGTGCTGCGCCTTGTCCGCAACGGCCAACGCTGCAGCGGGATTCCGGTGGTGATCGTCACGTCTTCCGATTCCGCCACCGACCTCGCCGCGATTCAAGAAGCGGGCGCCACGTCCTATTTCCGTAAACCCTTCGACCTGGCTGGCTTTTTGAATCTCGGCAACTTGATTCGCCAGATCCTGGGGGATCAGGATTAGCAGCGCTATGTAGTAGCATGGCTAGGGTGCCGTCTGGCGCGGCTCAACATCAGCCCTTCCCGGCACACCTCTTGTGAAACGGAGCAAACGAAGATGAAATCTCATAGGGGCCTCGGTAGCGTCTCCTGGTTGTTCCTCGCTGCAATTTTCCTGGGACAAGTTTCCGGGCAGACTGCATCGCCGCTGATCCTAATCCAGACGATCCCTGTTCCCAACTGGACTAACACCGGTGCGACTCAGGCCAACTTAGACCTTTTCGCGTTCAATCCGCGGACACACGTGCTGTATGTCGCCGATCGAACGAATCACGCGGTTACCGCGATCGACACCATTTCCGATACCGTGATCGGTGTGCTTCCGATCCCGGGCGGCGGTAGCACCAATGGCGTGCTGGTCGCTCTGGACGTCCAGAAGTTGGTCGTGACCGATGGAAAGGCCAATGTCTTTGTGTACGACCTGCGGGTACCCGGATTGGCGCCGGACGCCTACGCCCTGCCCGGCGTTACCGGTGGCACGGACGCGTTAGATTATGATCCGCTGAACCAAACTGTGTATGTGATCAACGGAAATGCTCCGTATTTCATGACGGGCATCGACCTGGTGAATCGCAACATCCGCAGCCAGTTCCAGTTGCCGGCCAGCCCGGAGCTGATGCGCTTCAACCCCAATGACGGGCTCATCTATCAGGCCATCACCGACGGCGACAACAAGGGCCAAGGTAAGGGGCTGTACGTCTTCGATCCCGTGGCCAACACCATCACGGCGAAATACCTCACCACCGATTGCACGCCGCACGGAGTGGAGATCGACCCGGTGAGCAATGTCGCACTGCTCGGATGCAGCCCCGGAGGGCAGGTCATGATGGACCTCAGCAATGGCGGCGCGATCATCAAGACATTCGCCAGCGTCACGGGAACCGACTTGACGGCCTTCAATCCGAACACCCGCAATTTCTACACGGGATCGGGAAGCAACAACATTGCTTCGACGGGCTGTCCCGCCGATTCCAGTAAGAACAATCCGCTGATAGGGGTGTTCAGTGCGCCGGGTCCCGGCCAGGCAAACATGGTGGGGGTGCAATGCGCGGGCCGTGCCGCAAAGGGTCCAGGAGTGGACCCCATCAACAACTTCGTTTACGTCGGTACCCGCCAATACCCGGTGGACCCGAATAGCGCCACCACGGGCCAAGCCGGCGTGACCATATACTTTGACCCGGCTCCGCGCGTGGATGCGAACCCCGGCACTCGCGTGACGCTCTCGAGCCTGGATGGAAAGCAGAGCTTGGGATCCATTCAGTTCACCACCGCGCAACACCGGGGCCTGCGAGTAGCGGCGACGTTAAGGGGCGTGGCACCAGGCGCGGCGGTGGTCAACGTTCCCACATCGCTTGGCAATGAAGCCGCGCCGTGCTTCATCAATTCTGATGGAACCGGCTATTGCGATGGACCGCTGCTGGGCGCGCCAATGCTCGGCGCCCCGGTTCTTTTGGCCGTGGATGGGGCTCCGGTAGGCCGCGGGGCAATCCAGTAATCAGGTTAGGGGTCAGCTCTCCAGCGGGCCCCCAACGTAATCTTGCTAGTGAGGATTCTCTGCTCGCCTGGTTTTGCCGGACCGTCGCCGGGAAGGCCCGGCAAAACCACTGAGCGATGAGCATCAATGCCTACAAGCCCTTCCCTATCTTGAAATTGACACTAGCGGCCTGAATATCTGCCAGAATTGTAGTCCCCAGTGATCATCAAGCACAGGGACTTCCTTGACGTGATTCGGCCGCAACTCGTCCACCGCGACCGCTGAGAAGCGAGGTCTCCCCAGCCCCGAGCCCCGGCAATGGAGTATCCTGAAAACAGAGGTTCGCATGTCTCCGTGGAAGAAACTTATCGAGCGGCCAGGCCCCCACGGGCACTTGGTTCAACTCTATAAGGCCGACGAAGACGCGCTCACCAGGAACGTAAGCCAATATCTTTGGGAAGGCTTGAACCGCGGGGACGGGCTGCTGGTGATTGCAACTCCTCAGCACTGCGAACTCTTCTCCCGCGAGCTCAGGACCATGGGGGCCGATCCGGAATCCGCGATCGTAAACCGCCATTTGAAATTCGTTGACGCTCAGGAAACTCTGTCTCGTTTTATGGTGGACGGGCAACCGCACTGGGAACGATTCGAGATTGTCGTTGGTGAAGCGATGAGTCAGGTCCGCTCGCAAGGCGACTACAAAGGGCTTCGCGCCTACGGCGAAATGGTTGGTCTGCTTTGGAATGTCCGGCAGTTCGCCGCCGCGATTCGACTGGAGCAATTCTGGAACCGGCTGCTGGGCAGGTCGTCTTTTAGTCTTTACTGCGCCTACGCGATTGACGTCTTCGGCCAGGATTTCCGGGTTGGAGCGCTGGACGGTCTGCTGTGCGCCCATACTCATCTGGTTCCCGCTGAAACGAACGGCAGCCTCGAATCGGCGATCAACGGTGCGATGGACGAGATCCTGGGTTCGAGATCGCACGAATTGAAGCTCCTGATCAAGGCGAATTTCAGGCCTTCTTGGGCTGTCATGCCGAGCGGCGAGGCAATGATTCTGTGGCTCCGTAACAACTTGCCCGACCAAGCCGACAAGATTCTCACTCGCGCGCGCGACCTCTATCGCGCCCTGCAACAGCACCCGTCCCTCGCTATAGGACAATGAATCCGGCGGAGATGTTCCGCGTGCGATCATGGACTGTTCTCCAAGGAGGCTCAATGTATTCTCGACGTGATTTCGGAAAACTTGCGCTGGCTGGCCTGCCGCTCTCGATGGCGCTCGCCAAGATCGATTCCAGAATCTCCGGCGTTCAGATCGGCGTGCAGTCCTACAGCTTTCGCGATCGCTCACTGGATGCCGCGATCCAGGCCATGGTGGCGGCCGGCATCGGGGAATGTGAATTGTATTCCGCTCACATGGAGCCTCAGCAGCCCCGGCCGCAGCGCGCGGAAGGAGCTCCCGCGCCCGATCAAGCCGCTCGAGCGGCGGCTCGTGCGGCGGCGCGCGAAGAACTTCGCAAGTGGCGTTTGACCGTTCCCACGGACGAGATCAAGGCCGTCCGCAAGAAGTTCGACGATGCCGGAATCTGGCTCTTTGCCTTTAACCTGAGTTTCCGCGAGGATTTTACCGACCCGGAGATCGACCGCGGTTTTCAAATGGCCCAGGCGCTCGGCGTAAAAGTCATCACGGCTTCGTCCACTTTAAGCGTCATGCCGCGGGTGGTTCCGTTTGCCGAGAAGCACAAAATTACTGTCGGCGTTCACGGCCATAGCAACGTGAAAGATCCGAACGAGTTCGCCACGCCGGAGTCTTTCGCGAAAGCGATGGCGATGTCGAAATACGTCGGCGTCAACCTCGACATCGGACATTTCGCGGCGGCGGGTTTCGATCCCATCGAATTCATTCAGGCGCACCATGACCGCATCACCAATCTGCACGTGAAGGATCGCAAGAACAACGATGGGCCGGGTACGCCCTTCGGCGAGGGCGACGTTCCCATCAAGCAAGTCCTGCGGCTTTTGAAAGAGAAGAAATACAAAATGCCGGCGAACATCGAGTACGAATACCGGGGAACCGAAGACGCGGCGGTCGAAGTGAAAAAGTGTTTTCAATACTGCAAAGAAGCGCTGGCTTGAGATAGCCGGCGGTGGCGGTCAATTGGACTGGGTGGCGGATCGCTTCTCGTCTTCGCTCAAAGCTTCGAAGGCGGATTTAACATCCGGGTAGATCGGGATCACATTCGCCAGGCGGGTTAATTCCAGAACCTCCCGCACGCGCCGGTTCAGGTTTGCCAGGACAAAGCGGCCGTTGGGGTTCTTCATGACGCTGGTGTAAATTCCAATCAGAAAACCGATCCCGGTGGAATCGATATAGGAGACTTGGCTGAAGTCGGCCAGCACTTTGGAATAGCCGGAACATTTTACTTCGTCCGCCCGGGTGCGCAGGTAAGCGGAGTCTTGTCCCGTGGCGAAGCGGCCGTGCAGCCGAAGGACACAAACGTCGCCTTGATGCTCAAATTCGACGAGCATGTAGTCATCGTACTACAGTGGCGCTCGGCAACCCTACTTTTTCTGGGCCGTAAACGTTCCCTTGCCCACCGATCCGTAATCGACAGTACCCTTGATCTTTTCACCGTCCAGCGTGCCTTTGTATACAACCTTGCCGGCATCGGCATTTTCAAAAGCCCACTCGACCTGGTTGCCCTTCACGGTGCCGGCAACTTTCGATTCACCCAATGCGCCGGTGTATGTGCCGGACAGCGCGTCGCCTTTCTGAGTCAAAACGAATTTCGCCGTGCCGTTCCCCGCATCCAGCACCACGTCGGCCGACCAGGTTCCGGAAAGATCCGCCGCCAACGACGCCAGACCGCACAGCAATAAACCGATAACGACAACAAGTGTTCGCATGCGCGAAGTATAGCAACTTGACGCCTACTGGATGGAGAACTCGGCGCCGTTCACCGTCGTGGTTTTCTTCGCCAGATCCCGAAGCGTGGCCTCCAGCGTGTACGTTCCCGGAGCGAGCCCGGCCAAGTCGAACTGATCCAGAAAGAAGATCCGATTCTTGGATCGTTCCCAGGCATGCAGCGAATCGGCCGGAAGTTCCTTCACTACCTTGTCGCCGGATTTCAGCTTGAGCGCCAGATTGATTCTAGGACTGCCGCCATCGCTCATCGAAACGTTGTCCATGCCGAAGTACACGGTCAGCTTGTCCGCGGAAGTAAATTGCTGTTGCGTGGGAAGCGTGAGCTGGTAATTCGCGATATGCAGCGCAGGTGGATCGCCCTCACGCACGGTTGGCGATACGTCCACGCGCGGGGTCATGAACAGGCTGGTCAGCCGCGCGCCGGATTCGTCGCTGCCCGGCATCACCAATTTTATCTTTCCCACCGCCGCCGCGCTGTTCGTGAACTGCAGCACCGCCTCTACGTCCAGCGACTGCATTTTCGGAATCGTCAGGCTCGACACAATCTGGAGCCCTTTTTTCTCGATTACTTTCCACTCGTCTTTGGACCAGCGCGCATCCACGAACTTCTGAAAGATGTCCACGAGCCGGCCAGCGGTATCGCGCGCGGTGATTACCATGGTGACTCCCGCGGCGTAACCTTTGTCGGTCTTGCTAACCCAGTTCTGGTCGCCAGGCAGCCAGATGCTGACCGGAACCGACAACTCACTCGACGAGCTGAAAACCATGGCGGCGTTGAGCCGGGGCTTGATAGCCGCCTGGAGCGAGCCGTTTTCAACAGACGCGAGCAATTGCGCGGTGGCGGGCGTGACTTTCATCTCCTCGCCGGCCGCCAACGCATAGTAGCCCTTGCGGAAGCGGAGCGTGTGGCCGCCGCCTGAGACCTCCACCTTGATCTTGCGGAAGGAACCGTCATAATTGATATCCCGCGGCTGATAGGCCAAGGTGTAAAACTCGCGCAGATCGCGATCGATGCGCTCCAGGGAGGACCTTAATTCATTCTGGTTCTTGATCAGCAATCCGCCGGTTTGATCGGCGACATTCCTCAAACCATCGCGCCCGCGGTCGGCGTTCATGTTTTGGTAGGCCACATCGAATTTCGAATCGCCTCCATATACAGCCGTGCCACGGGCCGCGTTGGCGTTGTCGCGGGCAACCTGGGATGCCCGCCTGCCACCGCTGGCGCCACTGGCATCGAACGAACCCATAACGCCGCTCTCGCCACCCAGCCCAGACGGATCGATCACATAGAACGCGACGTTGGCCCGGTTGGCGGCATCCACGACGGAAGCCACGCCTTCATCTGTTTCCCTGGTCATCGGCAAGCCTTCGGAAAACAGCACTACGTTTTTTCGACCGGGCAGATTGCCGGATGCTTGAGCAATCGCGCGCAGTGCTCTGAACAGTACGCGGGTTTGCATGGTGGCTTGCATCGCCATCTCGGTTTGGAGAGTGAGGCGTTCCACCTCGGCCATCGCGGCCAGCGCCTGGTCCGCTGCGCCGCCTTTGCTCAAGGTATCGATCTGGTCGCTTAGACTATTTATGTCGACGATGGTCCGCTCGCGGCCCCGGGCAGTTTGGATTCCCGCATTGCCTCGTGACAGAGACAGGAGTCCTTCGTTCACCTTCTGCTTGTCGCGCGAAAACGGAACCACCAGGCGAACATCATAGCCGATGGCGTACACGGCGACGTAATCGTCCGCTACGATGGCTTTGTCGACAAACTGCATGGCCGCCTGGATGGAGGTGCTCAGGCTTGCGCCGCGCATATCGCTGACGTCCAGCACCAGCGTGATCATCCGCAGGCTGCGCGTGCTGAAGCTACCGGCCTGCACGGAAACGTTGGGCGAATCGGCAGGCGGTCGTCCCGCGAGATTTGCATCCGGCCCTTCAAAGCTCAAAATCTTTTGTGCGACGCCGTTTTCGGAAACCTGGAAGTCGCCGGCGGTGAGGCCGGGGACCACGTTACCTTTGCGGTCGGTAACGATGACATCCACTACCACGGTGGCGGATTGGGTCTTGAATCGCGAGGCCTCCGGCTGCGGAGCTTGAGGCTGTTGGGCGCAAAGGAGCGGCAGCAACGCAAGAAGCGCCAAACGCTTTATTCCAAGCATGGTTGATCCTAACAAATCGGGCAGTGAGCATTTAGCCCACTGCCCGAGAATTTGCGAAAACAAACCTAACAGAATTGGCTAGAATTCGTACCGAAGAGC
Organism: uncultured Bryobacteraceae bacterium; assembly: GCA_955652915.1. Classification (GTDB taxonomy): domain Bacteria; phylum Acidobacteriota; class Terriglobia; order Bryobacterales; family Bryobacteraceae; genus Palsa-89. The sequence continues at coordinate 7,560 of CATPCJ010000036.1, read as the reverse complement.
CATCTGCAAGGTGCGCGCCCCGTTCAGCGTTGAGGCGTATTTGCCGAACGAAGCGGGCTGAGTTAAGTTGATATTCGGCGTACCAAATTGCGCGTGGTTGAAGATGTTGTAACCTTCGGCGCGGAACTGAACGCTCTGGGTCTCCGTGATCCTGAAACGCTTGATCAGCGAAGCATCCGCGTTAATGTAAGTAGGTCCACGGAACGCGTTGCGTCCCGAGTTACCAATTTCGCCTACTCCCGGGAAGCTGAACTGAGCTACCTCCGCGGGAGTAAAGAAGTACACGCCATCGCCGCGGCGCTGGAGGTAACCGGCATTGCGATCGCCGCTGTAGTTTGCATAGGTGTTTACGGTCGAAGCACCGGTGGCGCGTTGCGATGTAACCGTAAACGGCTGGGCGCTTTGAATCACAATGAGCGAGCCGATATCCCATCCGCCGATGAGCGTATCCGCCCATTTCGGCATATTGCCACCGATTGCCTTATTGCGGCCGATCGGAGGGGTGAAGGTGACCGCCGAATTCAGTGAGAGCGGCCGATCGAAATCACCGCGCGACTTACCAAGCCCAAGATTGAAGCTATCCAGCGGGGCGACGTAGCCGTTGCCTTCGGAGTTGGTGTTGTCCAGCGTGTGGCTGTATGTGAAGTTGATAGCGGTCTTCAGCATGCCCGTGTTCCGGCGCAAACTGATCTGCAGCGAATCGTACCAAGTCAGACCAGTGTTCGTTCCGTAACCAACCGTTGCGTATTGTGGAAAGTTGCGAAGGTAGAAATCGGACACGCCGGCGGCGGCATAGTTCCCGAAAAGGTTTGTATCCAGGTTATTGGAAACTGTTCCCAGCAACCCTTGCGAAAGGTTCAAGGCGCCGAGCCTGGAAACCGCCGTGGCAGCGGAGCCAAACATCCTGGCCAGCGTATTGCCCGCCGAGACAGGCGTGCCGTTGGCACTGAAGGCCTGCAATTCCCTGAAGGATGTCAGAAAGTCGCCATAAGCGTGCGATTGATTCAGGTTCAGGTTCATGAACAGTTTCTTACCGCGCTCGCCTACGTAACCGACTTCGAGTACCGTGTTGCGTGCAACCTCGCGCTGGATCGAGAGGCCGTACTGCTCAACATACCCAGTCTTCAAATTAGGATCGTAAACGACTATACTCGTCGATCGGGTAGTCGGCAGAAGCAGCACGGGTGTTCCCGAAGCAGAAGGAGCGGGAATGTTATCGCTCAGGCGCACATCCGTGGTGCCGGAAAGGTTCGGCTTCACGTTGGACACCTGTGAGAAACCTGGGGTGTTGCCGTCGACGGTGTTCACCGTGGCGCCGATACTACGGTCGTAAAAGATGCCATAATTACCGCGCACAGCCGTCTTGCCGTCACCGTTAATATCCCAAGCGAAGCCAAACCGCGGAGCGAAATTTTTGTAGTCGGTCGGATAGAAACTGCTGGTGGGCGTTACCGCCAGATTGTTGATCTGGCTGCTGGTGCTGATCGCCCTAATTTGGTCAACGCTTCCCTGCAACCCGTTCTTTTCGTGGGGACTGCCGTAGATGTCCCAGCGCAAACCGAGGTTGAAGGTCAGGTTGCGACGTACTTTCCAATCGTCCTGGATGAAATACCCTTGCTCGTTGAGCGTGTAATCGCGCTGGCGAGTGGTACCCGCCGGTTGGAAGGTCTTGAGGTTGCTCAAAAACGTCTCAGTATTCAGATCGACGCGGCCCAGGATTTCGTTGTACAGATTATTGAACCGTGTACGATCGGTTGACGAGAGACCTGCCGGCCCAACCGTGTTTGGAGGTGTATTCCCATTCAAGGTTGAGCTAAATGTGATGTTGGGATAAATATTGCCATCGTTGTAGCCGGTTTGAAGGGTGTGACGGAAGTTGATACCGGCCTTTAGCGTGTGCTTACCCAAGATATGGGTAAAGTTGTCGGTAAACTCAGTCACTGGCGAGTTTCGGCCCTGCGCGAAGGCAGGATTGTAGGGATCGGTGTAGTCATTCGCGAGATAGGCGGAGCCGAGGGGCCTTCCGGGTCGAAAGAAACCGACACTAGCGCTCTGGTAGCCAAATCGAGCCTCATTCACGGATCGCGGAGTCACGGTCCAGTCCGAACCGATCGAGTATCCCCACCGATGTCCTCCTTGTGTCCCGGTAGGCTGGCCGGGGAAGGTCGCATCGGCATTGTTTAGCTGGTCGGTGGAAGAGGTATGAAAATCGCTCCAACGATAAAACAAGTGAAGGTTGCTGGTCATCTGGTAATCGAGTTTTGCGGTGCCCTGATCGCTGCGGCTGCCGGTCCCATTATTGAAGCGGAATCCCAACGTATTGAGGCCATCGCCGTTGTCCGCGTTATTCGCTGCAGGCAGAAGGCTGATCGAGTTCTTCAACACGGTTGGATCGATTCCAAGATGCCGCGGATCGTTCGCCACGATGTTGTACTGCTGGATATTTCCGCTGGCGTCTTTCCATTGGAAGATCCCCTGTCTGGCGAGGTTTGACAGCACGGTCCGGTTGCGGACCTGCTCCGTCGTCGCGCGCACACCCTGCCAGTTGGCGAAGAAGAATAGCTTGTTGTGCTTGATGGGGCCGCCGGCCGATGCGCCGTACTGGTTCTGAATGAACTTCGGCACGGTGCCACCGGTCTGATTGTTGAAAAAGTCGTTCGCGTTCAGGACGGTATTGCGGAGATAGTCGAACACATTGCCGTGATAGGAGTTGGTGCCGGAGCGGGTAATAAGCTCCACTTGGCCGCCCGCGCTGCGTCCGTATTCCGCCTTCGCGGCAGTGGTGACGATGCGGAATTCGCCAATCGAATCCGTGTTGTTGGCGGTGAGCGAAAGACCCAGGCGAGGAACCAGCGAATCGTTCACGTCAATGCCGTCCAAGGTGGCGTTGTTGCTGCCGCCGCGATTGCCGTTAATGTGGGAGGAGGTGACATCGTTGGTGGCGATCTGCACTCCCGGCTGGTAGGCGGCCAGCGAAATGGGGGAGCGCCCCAGTTGCGGCAGCGTATCGATGTCGCGCATGGTGATGGTGCGCGATACCTGCGAATCGGTGGTCTGCACGTTCACCGTGGTCGCTTGAACCACGACGCTTTCGGTAGTCTGGCCGACTTCGAGCTTCATGATCTGCGCAACGATCGCACCCACGTTCAGCTCGATGTTGTTGAGGCTGGATTTGCGGAATCCGGCGGCTTCGGCAGTCAGGTCATATGTGCCGGGCAATACGGAGGCGAAAATGAAATTGCCGGACGCATCGGACGCGCCTTCTACCCGAGCCTGCGTTTTAACATTGACGAGCGTGAGCTTTGCGTTCGGAACTACAGCGCCGGTCGGATCCTGTACGGAACCTTCCAGACGGGCTGAGTCCGTTTGGCCAAACGTAGCAGTTGCCAGCATTGCAAGTACTGCAATACCGGTTAGAATTCGCACTTTGTGCATTGATAACCCCTTTCGCAAGGTCAGTCGTTCCACCAATACAAACATGTAGCTGTGGGCAAATCGATCGGTTGATCTAGAAAAAAAGACCCTTCCCCCACACCTCACCGCTTGTTCCGGTTGATCTAGGGTACCCTAAACGCCGCTAGGGGCGCAACATGGATGTTAGGTGAATTGTAAAATGTTTTTGGTGAAAAGAACATTCGGTAGGGCGCTGAATCCGTGTGGCTGGCCGGGTCCCGACTTTCCGGCGAGTACGAGACGCGCACCGCGGTTCAGTTGGAATGGGCGATGCGTGGATCGGAACTTCTGGGTGGGTTAGCTCCACAGGGTGGCGGCGCGCGTGGTATTTGTTCGTGTTGGGCCGGTGGACTTAGATTCGCACTGGGTGTCCGTTCCTGGGATTCGGTTCGTTTTGCACTGTCTTTGTTTCCGGTGTCGAGATTCGATTCGCGGACGGCGCGGAGACGCGGCAACGTGTTGAGTACGCGGGTGTAAGTGCGTTCGGGTCCGTGCGGTTTAACATCGCTAAGCATCCGGAGAGTCTCCGGAAGGCGAAGGAGTGCTCGACAGATTCGGGGTACGACTCGTAGGCTGCTTCTTGTTTTTCCATTTCGTGCTCGAACAGGTCGGTCTCGATGTCGCAGAGGCGCTGCGACGCTTCCTTTACCATCGCGGTTCCATAGACCGATGCCGGTTATTAAGTCCATTTCGACGGGAGCGGTGGGCTGGAGATTCCGAATGTAGGCCTCATCGGCGTTTTCATTGGGCAAGACTACGGTGCGGACGGTGAGTCCATATTTGAGGGCGTTCGTGGATGGCCTGCCGCTGGGGCAGCCTATCCAGGCTGCAGACCCGCTTTCAGCGGGGCTAGCCAAGGGCTCCGCCCTTGGCTAGTTGTTAGATAGGTCAAGCAGGAGTGCCTTTCGAGGTTGATCCTGTTCGGGGAGGGCTCGCTGCGTCGGGCCCTAACGGAATTCCTGGAGCACTACCACGCAGAGTGCAATCACCGGGGAAAAGGGGACGTCCTCCTGTTCCCTCCAACAAACAAACCGCAGGGGTTCGTTGCGGAAAAATCACCTACAGCGTCCGAATATGGATGCGTCCCCACGTCAAAGTCGGTGGCAGGTATCGTGTGGAAGATGGTGAGATCGTGGTGGACTCCATTACGCCGATCGGTTTCCCGGATATCACTCCGGAGTTGGCGCGAGAATCGGGCTTCCTGGGCGTAATCGATCTGCTCAAGGTCGCGAAGCACGGTAAAGGCGAGCGGATCTTTCTTGTCCCTCCAACAAACAAACCGCAGGCAGCTCTCAGGCCGCCAGTTCGGTGCAGACAGCGCCTCGGCGGCCTCCTGAATCATTACTGGCGCGCTGCATGAGTATTTTGACCATACGAGCTGATTTTCGACGGCCTCGACTTCGGCGATCCCAGAACGTGATCCTGCCGCTGAGCTGCAGTTTCCGCGGTGGATTCGACTGGCTGGTCACCGTTCCAAAGTTGGCGGAATCGATATTCGTACCGGGTGCTGCAAAATAGACCGCCTTGTTGATATTGAATCCGGTGGGTCAAGAAACGCGGCTTTGTTCAAATAAACCGTGGGTGTCGATCCCAAAACACTTCCGCTTCCATAGTCACCATTGATTCGAACGTCTCCGGTGAAAGCCGGGTTGTAATTCGGAAAACAAGTGCCTAGGATGCTTCCGGATGTGCAGCCATTAGCGGTAATCTGCAACGGCGCACCGGTACTGTACGTGGCCACTCCCGCGATCTGCCAGCCGCTCATCACCGTGCTCAAGACCCGGTTTCCGCTGCCTGGAGGGGTTGAAGCGCCTGTTTCGCATCGCAAAACGTTCTCCAAGGTTCTTGCGTCAGCGTCAAGGGCTTTGCCGCAAGCAGCGCAAAAGCGGTTATCTTCCGGATTCTCGCGGGCGCATGCCGGGCATTTGGCCATACACGTTTCGGGCTGGGACGTCTCTCATAATCGCACAGCTTAAATTGACAATCGCTCCCACACCGTAGCGCGGACTTTAGTCTGCTGCATCAAGACTCGTCTCGATGCTCCGAGGGCCGAGATGAGTCTCGACCCCGCAGACAAGTGTCCGCGCCACGTACGGGTATGCAAGTTTGCTAATTTTAGTCATGTCCAAAATCTTTCTGCTCGTTCTTGCCGCTATTACGGTACTCGCTGCGGATAATCCCTGGAGCAAGGTTCGCGATTTGAAGTCCGGCAGCGAACTTCGAATTTACAAGCGAGGCGCCAGTCAGCCTGTCATCGCCACAATGGATGAAGCCGACGAGGAGCGGCTCATCGCCGTGGTGAAGAATGAACAGGTGGCTTTCGCCAAGGCGGACATCGACCGGATCGAGGCTCGTCCCGAGACCAAAGGCAGCCGGGTGATGAAGACCACTACAACCACATCGACCGAAGCCAGGGACAAGGTAGCAGCCCCCGGACCTCAGAGCCAGACGGGCCCGTCGACTTCTACCAATACTTCATTTGGCGCTCGTCCCAAACCGGATTTCGAAACGGTTTACCGGCGCTCCGCGGGGCAACCCCAAAAGCAGGGTGATAAGTAAAGCCTGGACGCCGTAAGGCATCAAATCCGCACCGACTAGGTAATAGCTTGATGGCTATCCGGCCGCCCGCGCCATAACCTATTGTTAGAGATGCTGGCCCGAATCATCCCGCTGCTTTGGATCGGTTTTCTGATTCCCGCACCGGCGCAGATCGTCGGCAGTTGCCCCGTTTTTCCCGCGAATAACGTCTGGAACACGCCGGTAGACAAGCTGCCAGTCCATCAAAAATCCCTTGCGTATGTGAATTCCATTGGCGCTTCCAGCCCGGGCCACGCCGATTTTGGCGCGGGCATATACCAGGGAGCACCCATTGGCATTCCGTTCATTACCGTGCCCGGTTCCCAACCGAAAGTAGCTACCACGTTCCAGTATTGGGATGAAAGCGATCCCGGTCCTTATCCAGTGCCCGCGAACGCGCCCATCGAGGGAGGCGGCAACAGCGGCGGCGACCGGCATGTGCTGGTCATCGATCGGGACAACTGCGTCCTGTACGAACTTTATGCCGCATATCCTCAGGGCGATGGATCGTGGACCGCTGGGTCGGGCGCGGTGTTCAATCTGAAATCCAATAACCTGCGCCCCATTCCCTGGACCTCCGCCGACGCCGCCGGTCTGCCCATTTTTCCCGGTCTGGCGCGTTACGACGAAGTTGCGGCGGGCGTTATCCAGCATGCGCTTCGATTTACCGCGCCGCATACCCAGAAGGCGTTTGTGTGGCCGGCGCGGCACCAGGCTTCCAGCATCACGGATACGAACTACCCGCCCATGGGCCAGCGGTTTCGCCTCAAGGCGAGCTTTAACATGTCGGGCTACGCTGCGGATGTACAGGTGCTGCTCCGCGCCATGCAGAAGTACGGGATCATTCTGGCCGACAATGGTTCAGCCTGGTTCATATCGGGCGCTCCGGACGACCGGTGGGACAACAATCACCTCAGCCAGTTTCGACAACTACGGGGGACCGATTTCGAGGCCGTGGATGAATCGCCGCTCATGGGCGATCCGAACTCCGCCGCGGTCAACGGCGCTGGATTCGTGGGCAGTCTGGATACGGCAAATTGCAACATCATCTCCGGTTGGGCGGCGGATAAATCCAGGCTGAATCAGGCCATCAATGTTTCGCTATACGACGGCGGTACGCTCATCGCAACCGTGCCGTCCAACCAGAGACGTCCCGATGTTGTGGCGCTTCTGGGAGATAACGGGTTGCACGGCTTCTCCCTTTCGACTCCGGGCAGTTTGAAAGATGGATCGGCTCACTCCATCCAATTGCAATTCACCGATAACGGTGCAGCGGTAGGGACTGGAGCGGTGCAATGCGGTGGGGGTGGGCCGTTAGCAACACTGTCCTTGAGCCGTACGGCTTTGTATTTCGGCGTCAACGGTTCGCTGGTCACTGGCGCACAGACCGTCGCGCTTACGTTTACGGGTGCGAGCGGAGTGAGTTGGACGGCGGCGTCCAATCAATCCAGTATTCAGGTTTCTCCAACCTCGGGAAGCGGCAATGCGCTGCTGCAAATCGCGGCCGCGGCGGGGTCTAGCGGCGTGGTG
>CATPCJ010000035.1 GCA_955652915.1 uncultured Bryobacteraceae bacterium | reverse complement strand
TACAAGCGCCCATCCAATTCATCGGAATCCCTTACGGCTTGGTGGGAGTCACACAAGTCAACTACCAAATTCCAACCGGTATCGGTATCGGCACGCAGCCGGTAGTCGTCACCATTGGCGCCGTTTCCAGTGCTCCTGCAAATTTGAACGTCACGAATTAGCCTCTCTTACCTCATCGCTATCGCCGAGTGCGTTAAAAGCGGTGCAACGTTGACTGATAGGCCGCTCGCGCGAAGTTTCGAAGAATTTTGAACCGGGTCTTGCAAGACGGTGAGTCGTTAGAAAACGAACCCTCGAACCACCAATGCTTCCATAAGTCCCATCGAACGGCCTTGCCGTACTCGCACCTCACGCCGCGCAGCGAAGCGTTTTCATCCCCTCCAGTGTCGTCGCGCAGCGCCGAAATCGCGGGTCACCGCACTTCTCCAGCTCAATCTCCCCTCCTTTCAACACTATCCACAATCCCGCCCGCTCCTCCTCAACCCTCGGTCCTACAATGAGACAGACACTCAAGGAGCATGGAGGGCTCGACAACGGCTCTGCCTGTCCGCTCAGAAGTACTGGTCACGATGACGCTTGTGGCCAATGGTCAATGCCAAATGGCGCCAAAACAAAAAGAAATGATCGAAGCAGCCTACGAACCGTACCCCGAATCGGTCGAATGTCCAGCAATGTTGAACCGCCTGGAGTCCCGCCTCGAACGCACTTATGCCCGCGTCCTCAACACTTTGCTGCGTCTCCGCCACCTCCGGGAATCGAATCTCGCCGCAAACAAATACAGTGCAAAACGAACCGAATCCCAAGAACGGACACCGCGCGAAGCTGAGTCCACCGACCCAACATGAACTGACGCCACCCGCACCACCTCCCCACACAGAGATAACCCCGCCCGGAAGCGTCGATCCCGCCGCGCGCCCCGGCGATTTTCTCCGATCTCGGATCCCAACTGAACCTCTGTGAGCGCCCCGCATACTTAGCGCACATCTAGCCCCCGACCATTGCACTGGGGGCTCTTTTTGTGATAGCGTCAACCACCATTGTCGTTTTTTTGAAGGGAGTGAACATGCGAACGTTTCTGCTGTTCCTGGCTCTGTTGCCGATCGTAGGTATTGCGAGCGCGCAAACGTCCGGTGAAATTACCGGAGAGGTGAAGGATCAAAGCGGGGCCGCCGCGCCCAAAGCCGCCGTGACCGCAACGAACACGGCTACGAATGTGACGCGATCCACGTTGACGAACGAGGCGGGCGTTTACAGTTTTCCGAATCTGATTCCCGGAACATATCAGGTGAAAGTAGCCGTGCCGGGTTTCGAAACCGTCACGAAAACCAATATTGAACTGCAGGTGCAACAAACGGCCCGCGTCGATTTCGCTCTCCAAGTCGGGCAAGCTTCGCAGTCCATTGAGGTGAGCGCCAGCGCCGGATTGCTCACCACCGAAAACGCCACCGTCGGTACCGTCATCGAGGAAAAGCGAATTACCGATTTGCCCCTGAACGGCCGCAACTTTTTCAGCCTGGTGTCGCTGAGTCCAGGCGTCACCGTGGGCTTTACTCCTGCCGCTCAGGCTGCGAATCGCCAGGGGGGCACGCGCGCCGCTCTCACCATGTCGCTGGCCGGCTCCCGCGCCACTTGGAACAATTACACGCTGGATGGCGTGGTGAACACCGATATCAATTTCAATCTATACGTGGTGCTGCCATCGGTCGACGCGCTTCAGGAATTCAAGGTTCAATCCGGCATTTATCCCGCCGAGTTCGGGCGCGAAGCCGGCCAGGTAAACGTCTCCACCAAGCCCGGCACCAATTCTTACCACGGCACCGTATTCGAATTCCTGCGCAACGATAAGTTGGACGCCGGCAATTACGACTTCATCAATACCCATCCCCCCAAGTCGCCGTTCCGTCAGAACCAATACGGCTATACACTGGGCGGTCCCATTCAAATCCCGAAACTGTTCAACGGCCGGAACCGGCTCTTTTTCATGTCGAATTACGAGGGATTCAAGAGCCGCACCACCACGGTAACCCTGGCGACTACACTTACACAGGCTATGCGCGACGGCGATTTCTCGCTTGTTCCAACCATGCTGCAGGACCCGCTGACGCGCACGGGATCCGGCGGCACAGCGACATCGTCGCCTTTCGCCAATAATAAGATCTCGCCCAGCCGGTTTGATAAAAATTCCGTATACCTGATGAGTAAATATTATCCGTTGCCCAACATCGCGCAGACGGGTCTGCCCAACAACAACTATCAATACCTTGCCAAGACTCCAGTGGACAAAGACCAGGTCACGGAACGAATCGATTTTAACCAAAAACAAAACTCACAATGGTTCGGCCGGTACAGTTGGACCAGCGAATCCACCATCACGCCCGGGCTTACCCAGGATGGAGCCACCCTGTCCACTCGAGCCAGTCAATGGGCGCTCGCCAATATCCACATCCTTTCGCCCACCAGGGTGAACGAAGCGCGCTTCGGCTACAACTCTCTTTACAACATTATCGGGCAGCAGTTGGCGGGCGTTGAGGATGTAGATGCCAAGATCGGCGTACCGTTGAAGATAACCGACAAAAATTCCTGGGGCATACCCAATATCGGTCTCACCAACAATCTCACCAGTTTCGGCAACGCCACCAGCAGCCCTTTTTCCATCGACGACAAGACCTTTCAGTTCGTCGATAACTTTTCCTGGATTATCGGGCAGCATTCGCTGCGCCTGGGAGGCGAATACCGCTACAACAAATTTCCGCAGCTCGGCAATGAATTTCCCCGCGGGCAGTTCCAGTTCAATGGCAGTTATACCGGCGATCCGGTCAAGTTGAGCGGCGGTTATTCCGGCGCCGATTTCCTGCTCGGCGATTTTTTCCGGGCCGACATCGCGGTCGCACTGGCGCAGGGCGATTTCCGGAATTCCGAATGGGCCACTTATATCGACGATACCTGGAAAGTGACGCCGCGCCTCACCATCACCGCTGGGATGCGCTGGGAAGTCGCGCAGCCTCTTCTCGACGTTTCCGGGCACGCGGTGAATGTCCAATTGAGACAGGCGATTCCCAATTACGCCAACGAACCCGATCCTAATAAACACCCCGTATACGTTCGCACCGGGACTGGCGGCTTTTACGATGGCGTCGATTTCCGTTACACCGGCGCGGTTTCCGGCGGCGTGCTCGCATCGCAATTTCAGGTTGCCCGCGACGGCCGCTTGGGCGACAGGTTGATCAATACCGATTACAATAACTTCGCGCCGCGGTTCGGAATCGCCTACAGCCCCACCAGCGCCTGGTCGATCCGCGCCGGGTTCGGCGTCTTCTTCTCGCAGGAGAGCAAGAATTCGATCTTCGATCTCAATCGCGGACTGGGCGGACGCACCGGCGTGGCTCCGGATCAGCATCTGCTGCCCCAATTCGACTACACCAATTTCCTGAATACGGCGGCGTTGCCGGCGGGGGTCACCACCAGCCTGACCTGGGGCGCTGATCCCAATCTCAGGACGACCTACACCATGAGCTATCTGCTCAACATCCAGCGAACGCTCGGCAAGAACACCACGCTCGAGCTCGGATACAACGGCACGGAAAGCCGCAAGCTGAATCTGCTGGAGAACCAGAACGCTCCGATACCCGGGACAACTTCGTTCGCGTCGCGAGCGCCCTATCCGGAGTGGCTGGGCATCCAATACCTGGTGGGTGACGGCGTTGGGAATTACAACAGCTTGACCACGAAACTAAGCCAACGGTTCAGCAGCGGTCTCACGACACTGTTCAGCTACACCTGGTCCAAAGCGCTCGACGACGCGAGTGCCATCCGCGGTCCCGGCAATGAATTCGCGCCGCAGGATACGCGCTGCAGATCGTGCGATTACGGCTTGTCGACTTTCAACATCCCGCACCGTTTCGTGTCGTCGATTCTTTATACCCTGCCGTTCGGCAATGGCCGGCGGTTTCTGAATCATGGCGGGATTGTGAACCAGCTTGTGGGTGGATGGCAAATGAGTTCCATCCTGACCATGCAAAGCGGTCCGCCGCTCGATACCACTTCCTGGGATTCGGCGGGTACGTCCTTCGTGCCCGCAAGCACGCGGCTGAATTGCGTCGCCGGCGTGAACCAGGTTCTCGACCATCCAACGGCCGACCATTACCTGAACCCCGCGGCATTCGCTAACTCCATCGCCGGCCAGTTCGGAAACTGCGGCCGCAATAACCTGATTGGGCCCAGGCAGGTAAACCTGGATTTCTCAACCATCAAGGACTTCAGAGTCAAGGAAGGACAGGCGCTCCAGTTCCGTATGGAAATGTTCAATGCTCCGAATCATGTGGAATGGGGCAGTCCGAACGCGAACTGGGGCAACCAGAACGCGGCGCCCGCGCCACCGGCTTCCAGCTTCGGCCAGATCCGGACGACCGCGGCCCGAATGCGCCAAATTCAGTTCGCCCTGAAATACAACTTCTAACCAACGTGGCACAGGCATTCTTGCCTGTGTGGGGCTTAGAGAGCGTTTTTTTCAAAGCTTCCAGCCTCTCCCCACACGGTCGCGGTTACAGAACCGCGCGCGTAAGCAAGCGTGCAGTCTACCGTTTTGGCGATTGCTTGGGAGTGTTCCCGCTGGCCTCGATCAGTTTCGCGAGTAGCGTGACCGCGGTATCGATCGGAAGTTGATTCGCGGTCGTGATCGGCGTTCTTCCGCGTCCATCCACCGCATCCAGTTCAGCGCCTTTGTCCGCGAGGAATTGAACTACTTTGCAGATCTCCGGTTGTGTCGAGGACTGCATTGAGCCGGTAACCGCCGCATGCATCACGGTGCTCTTGCGGTCCGTCACTGCCTTGATGTCCGGAGACAGTTCGTAGGCGTACTTCACCACCTCGACGTGGCCGCTACTCGCCGCCGCCATCAATAAGGTGGTACCGGCCTGGGCTTTGATTTTCGGATCGGCGCCACCCGCCACCAGGGCACGCATCACGCTCTCGCGATTCGCCCGAGCCGCCAGCAGCAGCGGAGTCTGTTCCCCAACTGGACGAAAGAAACCGCCACCGCCAGCCCCTTGACGTGCCGCATCGATCTTAGCCGTTCGTGCATTCGGATCGGCATGCTTCGTCAACAGCATCCGCACCAGTTCCAAATTTCCCGCTTGCGAAGCGATATGCAGCGGCGTATTTCCGCTTGGATCGGCGGCGTTGACTTGGGCGCCTTTCTCCAGCAGAACCGAGGTCAGCTCGTTGTTGCCACCGCGTGCCGCTATTTGCAAGACGGTGATCCCGTTCGACAAGGCATAATTCGGATCGGAGCCGGCGGCGAGCAAAATGCCGGCAGATCGCGCATCGCCTTTCTGCGCCGCGAAAATCAGCGGGGTGAACCCGGCCTGGGACGCCACGTTCACGCCGGCCCCGCTTTGGATCAGCAAATCCACCACAGCGGAATGTCCTTCGGCCGCCGCCCACATCAAAGCATTCTGGCCCCTGCGGGAATCCGTCGCGTTCACCTTCGCGCCATTTGCCAGCAGAAGTTTGACGCCCGCCACAGTGCCGGCGCGCGAAGCGATCATCAGAGCGGTCTCGCCGTTCCAGCGCGCGGCATTGGCGTCAGCGCCCGCCGCCAGCAACTTCTCCATTAGCGGGGCGTTTCCGATCCCGCAAGCCAGCGTGAGCGGTGTCTCGCCGTACTCGTCGGCGGCGTTGACATTTGCTCCGGCCTTGATCAGGCGGCCGGCTGCTTCCGTCTGGTTCAGATATACGGCCCAAGCCAGCGGCGTGGCCCCGTCGGGCTGAGTGGCGTTGACATCCGCATGCTCGCCAATCAGGGATTCGACGGCCTTGGGGTTGCGGTCTTTCACCGCCTCGATCAGACGGAGATCGGTGGCCGCAAGACAATACCCGGCTAGCAGGACAGCGGCTAAGAACCCGGTGCGCGTCATCTTTGTATGTCTTTATACGTCCGAAAGTTGTTCCAGCTTGCCGGTTGCATCGCCCAGAGTCTCAGCCGGAACGCCGGCTTTATCCAGCATCGTGACCAGCAGGTTGTTCATCGGCGTTTGATCGTTATAGCGGATGTGACGTCCACCTTTGATGTTGCAGGCCGTTCCGCCGGCCAGCACCAACGGCAGGTCATGGTGTGTATGGGCATTGCCGTCGCTGATGCTGCTGCCATAAAGAATCATGGAGTGATCCAGCAGAGTTCCGTCGCCGTCGGGGGTGGCCTTTAGCCGATCCAGGAGATAGGAGAAAGTCTGCACGTGCAGCTCGTTGATTTTCGCCGTCTTCGCGATCTTGTCGGGATCGTTCTGATGATGCGTCACGGAGTGATGTCCGTCCGAGACGCCGATGGACCTGTAACTGCGGTTGCTGCCCTCGCGCGCCAGCATAAAACTGACCACGCGCGTCATGTCGGTCTGGAAAGCGATCACCATCAAGTCGCTCATCAGCTTGGCATGATCGGCGAACTCTTCGGGAATAGCGGAGGGGCGTTCCATCACCGGCAGCTTCAGCCCGGCGCTCTGCTGCTCGGCTTTCTGAATGCGCCGTTCGATGTCGCGAATGGAGTCCAAATATTCGTCCAGCTTGCTCTTATCGCGAGAGCCCAGGCCCGGTTCCAGGCGAGCGACATCGCCGCGGATGAAATCGAGAATGCTGCGATCCTGCCGCAGCCGTTTGAGACGGTCCGCGGGATCGGTGCTTTCCCCATCGCCGAAGAGACGCTCGAATACGGCGCGCGGGTTGACCTCCATCGGATTGGGAGTGGTGGGCGTGCGCCAGGAAATGGTGTTGGTGTAAGCGCAGCTATAACCGCTGTCGCAACCTCCCGCCAGACTAGGCTCTTCCAGGCCGATCTCGAGCGATGCGAGTTGCGTCTTGTTGCCCTGCACCCGGGCGGCGATCTGATCGGCCGAGATCCCCGCCCGAATATCGACCCCTTCGGTTTTTTTCGGATGCACGCCGGTGAGCCAGCTAGCGCCCGCGCGCGCGTGATCGCCCGCGCCATCGCCCAAAGCGCGTCCGCCGTTCTGCATCAGGTTGCTCAGTACCAGAACCCGGTCGCGATGAGCTTCCAAGGGCTTCATGATGGGAGCCATCTCGAAGCCGGTCCCTACTTTCGACGGGAGCCATCCCTTCTGGATAATGCCATTCGGAACGTAAACAAACCCGAGGCGAATCGCCGGTTTCGCCACCGCGCTCGTACCGGCCATCGCCGGCATCATGGCGTCCAACAAAGGCAGCGCGAGCGTCGTACCCACTCCACGCAGGAAGGTGCGGCGCGCTAAACTTTTCCCGGTAATAATCATGATTCGCGGGTCCTCCTCATCTGAAATTGCGGACTCTTGACTATTGCATCAATGATAGCCGGAATGCTGCTGTTGTGTTTGGCCGCTTCCCGCACGATGGCGCGCAGGGCCGGCTGGTCGTAGGACTCGATTCCCCGGCCGAGCGCATAAGTCATCAGCTTTTCGGTAAAGGTCGAAATAAATTCGTCGCGGAGCGAGGTCAGAAGCAGCTCTTTCAGTCCGGCCGGCCCTTCGAATACGTGCCCGTCCGGCATTTTCCCGGTGGCATCGATCGTGCCGCCGCCATCCTTGATTCGAAAGGCGCCAACTCCGTCGTAATTCTCGAGCGCGAAACCGATTGGATCCATGCGGGAGTGGCAGGAAGCGCACGCAGCATTTGACCGGTGCTGTTCCATCTGTTGGCGCATGGTCAGCATTGCCCCATTTTTCGCTCGCTCTTCGAGAGGGGGAACATCCGGCGGCTGCGGAGGAGGCGGTGCTCCCAACAAGTTTTCGAGTACCCATTTGCCGCGCTGCACAACCGACGTGCGATTGGGATAGGAAGTGACCGTCAGCATGCTTCCCTGTCCCAGCAGCCCGCCGCGGTGCGCGTCCGTCAGTGTCACGCGGCGCATTTGCGATCCGTAAATATTGGGAATGCCGTAGTGTTCGGCCAAGCGCTGGTTCAAGTAAGTAAAATCGGCGCTCAACAGCTCCGTCACGGGACGGTTCTCACGCACAATGGCTTCAAAGAACATTTCGGTCTCGCGCTGAAATGCCTGCCTCAAGGTGGCATCGAATTTCGGGAACACATCCTGATCGGGTTTGGTCTGCGACAAGGCGCGAAGATAGAGCCACTGTCCCGCGAAGTTGCCGATGAATGAATTCGAACGCCGGTCGCCCAGCATGCGGGTCACCTGGGCCGAGAGAACATCCGGATCCTTCAGCTTGCTTTGCTCCGCGAGCTGCAAAAGTTGGTCGTCGGGAATGCTGCTCCACAGAAAAAACGAAAGCCGCGACGCCAGCTCGTAGTCGTTTATGCGATAAACGCTTCCCGGCTCGGCCCCAACCGGATCGCGCTCCACGCGGAATAAGAAATTCGGAGAAACCAGGAGGGCTTGAAGCGCCATTTCAATCCCATTGTCAAAGCCGCCGTCGCGCCGTCCCGATTGGTAAAAAGCGAGGAGTGGTTTCAAATCCGCTTCCACGACAGGCCGCCGGTATGCGTGCCGCGCCAGTGTGAAAAGGATTTTATGAGCGCAGGCCTCTTCATCTTTCGCCGAGGACGGCCTGCACACGAAGATTCTCTGCCGGCTGGGGGAATCGCCCGGTCCCGAGATCTCGTAAGGACCCGCGATGGAGACGCTGGCGAATCGGGGCGCCGGAATGTCGAACAACTTGAGCCGCGCGCCGTCCAATCGAAGATCCATCTTGGCCGCCGGCGCGGGGCCGCCAAAACGTCCAGCCGCGCCTTGGGCCGGTGCGTTCGGGGGTCCAAACCCGGCTACAACTTCCGGCGCCGCGTTGTCGGCCAAAAAGGTGACCGCCACCGTCCGGGTGCCCGCTTTAACAGGAATTCGCTCCTCAAAAACTTTCGGTTCCAAGGCGCCGAAGCCGGGCATTTTGATCCTGAAAACATACACAGCATCCACGGGAAACGGATACTGAATGGAAATACCGCCCGCTGAGTCGAACGGCAGATCGTCGCTGACGCGCTCGGTTCTCGCGCCACGACCAGGTCTTGGCGACTCGAACTCATTTACTTCCGGCTTGCGATTGACATCTCCGACAGCCAGACGGCTCACCATCCGGCTTACCGAAATGTACCGCTCGATCAGCATGGGCGATAGCGACAGCACCTCGCCGATGTTGTCGAATCCGTAGCCGGTGTCGTCCACGGGCAGTTTAGATCCAGGTTTGATGTCGAGCGCCAACAGGTCCCGGATCGCGTTGCTGTATTCAGCTCTGTTCAGGCGATGGATGGTTGGGCGCCCCGGGTTGGGATGGGCCGCCGCCGAGTTATCGAGATTCAGTTCGAGCCATTTCGTAAAAGCGAGCGCGGCGGAAACCTGGGGGCGAGGCAATCCCGCCGGAGGCATCTGTCCGGTACTCACCTTCCGAAGTACCTTCTCCCAGGTGTCGGATGCCTGGCCCACATTCGCCGGGTCGAGCGCCTGCACGGAAACATCAGCCGTCTTCACTTTTTCGTTGTGGCAACCGGCACAATAGCGATCGAGCAGAACGCGGGGCGAAGAATCCTGCTTTTGCGCCAAGGCGGAAGAAAATGGCGACAGGGCGAGCGCGCTTGCCAAAGCTGCAATGGTCCAAAACCCTTTGTCTTGTTTCAATCTTGTTTTCAGTAGGAACAACCTATTTAACGAGGCGTGCCGCTGGAGCTCTTGGTTACCGGATCGCTGCTTGTTCATCACTTATTGGCCCAGGCGTCGAATCCACATATTGCGGAAGCGGACTTTGGAATTATGGTTCTGGAGAACCAATGAGTCCTCCGCCGGGTGCGGCGTGTAGTGCGCGACTTGCCGGTAAACCATCGGGCCCATCGACGCCTGATGATTTTGTATCAGCACGCCATTGAGAAACACGGTGAAATACGCAGGTTTTATCAGTTTCTCGCCCTCGAACTTAGGGGCCTCGAAAACGATGTCGTAACTTTGCCAGTCTCCCGGTTTCCTCACGGGGTTCGCTAACGGAGGCCACTGTCCGTAAATCGCTCCGGCTTGGCCATCCGCGTAGGTCGGGTTGTTGTAGGAGTCGAGAACCTGGACCTCGTAGCGGCCCATGAGAATTACGCCGCTGTTGCCACGCGCCTGGCTGTTGCCCTTCACCTCTCCTGGCGAGGCCCATTCCACGTGTAGCTGGCAGTCCCCGAACTTTTCTTTCGTCGAAATGTCCCCGCTATTGGGCACCACTTCGGTGTACCCATTCTCAACTTTCCATTCCGCCGGTCCGGATTGGCCGGCTCGGGTAATCGAACTGGGATGGCCTTCCCATTTAGATAAGTCCTTCCCGTCGAACAGCACGATGGCGTCGGACGGCGCGCCACCGTTCTCAGCCGGCGTGACCACTGGCGGGTGCGGCCGGTTAGGATCGTGCACATGATAGGGCAGGCCCGGGAGCATGGGCGTATCTTCAAATCCGAGATCGTGATTCACTGCCTTTTTTGGGGCGGATTCCTGGGCGAACAGGGCCGCAACGCCTGAAGAGACTAAGGCCGCCGCCGTAACGAGGACGAGTGCGCTGGGTGTTTTCATCGTCTATCTAAGTGTAGATCTTCGTGGGGCCGCTCGGAAGTAACCGTGGGTGATTTACCGTCATAGCCGGAACCAAACAGAACGCTCCGCTAGACGTAGCGCGGCCCTCAGGCCGCCGCATCGAGATTCGTCTCGATGCTCGGCGAGGGAAGAGCTCGAGACGAGTCTCGATGCCGCGACACTAGTGTCCGCACCACATAGTGCGGCATCCGCTTCCTTATGGCCAATTGGTGATCCTGTTCGAGTGCCTGTAAACATTGGCGAAAGCGAGTGTGATAAAAAATAATCCGCCAGAAGCGCCAAACGTATCGCGCCTATTGTTATTGCTTCGCCCCGTTAAACGATCGCTCCACGATGTCGTGTACGTCCGTCGAAACACCGTGGTCGCGCCACAGCCAACGCAGCATTTCAGGAAAAACGGTCTGCAGCATTTTCTGGCCATGCCGCTGAATGCCCCAGGAGTAATTCACGTCATAACCTTTTTCCGTGAGCGCCTGTTGCATCCGCACGTTCTGGTAGAACCAGTCGCGAGTCTGATCGTAAGTTCCATCCGCTCTCAGGGCGCGATTATCATTTCGACCGTCCACCAGGAATACCCGCAGGGGCTTCTTTTCGTTCTTGCGGATAATGTCCGGATACGCGTGCCCACCACGAATGTTGGTAAAGCTGCCGACGTTGCTCAGCACCTTGCGAAATTGGTTCGGCCGCTCCCAGGCGACGGTGAAAGCGGCAATCGCTCCCGAGCTGGACCCGCCGATGCCGTGACGCTCGGGGTCTTTCGATATGTTGTAGTCCTTGTACAGCTTGGGCAGCAGTTCATCCACGATGACCCGAGCATACTTATCATCCAAGGTGTTGTACTCGGTTGGCCGATTCGTGTCGCGATCACCCCAGTTGCTGAGCGTAGGCTCCGGCTGATCGGGGCGGCGGCCCGGATTGATAAAAACCGCGATCATGACCGGAATCTCCCGCCGGTATATGAGGTTGTCCATCACCAACTGCGCCCGGACGTCGCCGTCGGGATTCATAAACGCCTGACCGTCGTTGTAGATCATCAGGCTGGCCGAGGTGGCAGGATCGTACTGCGCGGGAACATAGATCCAATAGGTATGTTGGGTGCCGGGATACGCTTCGCTGGGAAGCGTGAAGGGACCTCTGATCGCGCCCTTC
Source organism: uncultured Bryobacteraceae bacterium (assembly GCA_955652915.1). Lineage (GTDB taxonomy): Bacteria > Acidobacteriota > Terriglobia > Bryobacterales > Bryobacteraceae > Palsa-89. The sequence continues at coordinate 11,614 of CATPCJ010000035.1, read as the reverse complement.
GGAACTCCTTCCTGCGGTGCGGCATCCGCCGCCAGCTTATAGTAAAGATCGGTGTTTGGCGTCTCGGCCATCGCCGGACGCTGCCCCCGTTGCTGCTGCGGCGCCGTCGTGGTTGGTGTCTGCGAGAGTGCCGCGGCTGCCAGCAGTAGGGACAATACGGCAAGATTGAGTCTCATGATGTCGGCAGCCAAGATAGCACATTAGATCGCGCGTCGACATTGGTGCTAGAAATCCTCGCGGATGGGGACCTCGACTCCAATATCATCGACAGCTTCCGGTCTCGTGAGCCGGCGATCGACATCCTTGATGTCAAGAATGCTGGCCCGCGGGGAACAACCGATCTGTCCTGATGGACCTTGCGGGTCAACGAGACCGGATTTTGATTACACATGATCGCCGTACAATGACGCGCCGCAAAGAGCGGAAGTTAGACCTGTGGCCGTAGGCTACTCGAACCACCACCCGCGATCGAACCGGCTCCGATAAGTAAGAGACTCCTTATGTCGCTAGACTGGTCCCAATGTCCCGCGGTTGAAAGCATTCCGGGCAAAGTGAGCGGCGCCTGGGTCTTGCGCGGCACGCGCATGCCAGTCGAAACCGTATTCGAAAATCTGGAGGCAGGCCTGTCAGTTCAGGAAATCACCGAGATCTTCGACGTGTCCGCCGAAGAAGTCCGGTCTGTCCTGCGTTTCGCGGTTGAGAGCTTGCGCAATACGCCGGCTCACGGATGACCATCCTTTTCGACAATGGTGTTCCAAAGCCCATTGCGAGTGTCTTATTGCCATAAAATCCTCTACGCACGTCAGATCGGCTGGCACCAACTCAAGAACGGCGAACTGATTGAGCAGGCGGAACAGGCGGGATTCCACGTCCTTCTCATCACTGACAAGAATATGCGGTATCCGCGCCCATCTGGACCGCATCGCCGATGCTGTGAACAGTGCAAAGCCCGGCGGCTACACCGAAGTCGCGATCCCCTATCGAAGCGGACGTTTAATCTTGACCTTATTAACGAAGCTGAAACCAAACCTATAGACCCTCCGAGCCTGAACTCGCGGGCATCTGCAAAGGCGAAGCTGCGGCCGCGCGCGGCGAATACTTGTCCTTAACCGAATTCCTCCGCGAAATGGAACGTCCTCGTCGCAAAGCCAGCCCAAGAGCAAACCGCAAGCGTTCCGCGTAGAGACCCACTGTCCCGTTAATTTCGGCCTAACATCATCCCGCTCAGACGCGACGCTCCCACACTTCGACCTGTGGCTCAAACGGAATCAGGACGCATCGCGGCAAAGTCACATCTTCGGAATTTTGAAAGGCGGGAACGCCGATCGCTCCTTGAGTTTCACGCCACTTATAAGTGCCGTGCAACAAGTCCCAGATGGTAAGTCCGCTCGACCAGTTCGAATTCGCGTGGTCTCGCCGCGCCTCGTGATGAGTGCCGTGCAATCGGGGCGTCATGATGAAGAAGCTCAGCAACCGTTCGAGCCGGACGGGCAGGCGCACATTCGAATGATGGAACAAGATGGAAGCCAGTAGAAACGTCTGCCAAATGGACACTGCCAACGGTGAAGCGCCGGCCACGCGTATTTGAGCCAGCCGCCACGGAATCGAAAGCAGCATCTCGCCGAAGTGAAATCGAACGGCGGTGGATGTGTCGAGGTCGAGGTCGATGTGATGAACGAGATGAAATCTCCAGAGTTGCGGCACTTTGTGAGTCAGCACGTGCCAGAGGTATAACCCGTAGTCGAGCAAGATGACGCTGAGGACGAGGCGCGCCGCATGCGATCTCACCAGCACGGGAACAACGCCCAAATCGTTGCGTTCCACCCGCCCCGCCAGCCGCATTGCGAATGGCCTCTCGGCCCATTGCATCACCACCGCTGCGCCGGCGGCTAGCCCAAGATTACGCACACCACGAATAAGCTTTGGCTCACGATTCCGATTCCGCAGCGTGCGAGAAAGCTCCAGTCCGAGGAGGCAGATCCCCACACCCGCCACAATCACGCCACTCAACCAACCCGGTAATTGCTTAGACGTGCGGGCACTCACTATCCGCAAAGTACCATACAGAACCGCGACCGTCGGCAAGAGGCGTCCTCCCCTGGCGGCCTTGTCCGCTGACAAGCTGAGGCTTTATGAGTGCCCCTTGCCAAGGGAGTCGTCGCGTCGGCCAATAGAGCTAAAATGGTCCTTCGGTGACAGATTCCTGCCTGCTACTCACGGGCGCTTCGGGATTAGTGGGCGGCACCTGGCTCCCACTGCTTTTAAAAAACCATCCTGGGCGCCGCGTAACGATTCTAAGCCGCTCGCTGGAGCACAACGTTCCCTCCAAGAACAGCCTTGTCTCCACCATCCGCGGCGACCTCACTCAGAGAGACCTGGGCCTGGCGACGGAAACGAGGAACGCTCTCATTGAAAACGTCACCGGGATCATTCACTGCGCCGCGGACATTCGCTTTCGCTTGCCCATCGATCAAGCACGCGCTACGAACACAGCCGGGACAAAGCGGCTTCTTACGCTGGCGCGAAAATGCAAGCGGCTCGAGAAGTTCGCACACGTCAGCACGGTTTATGTTGCAGGCAAGCACCGGGGAATCGTGCGGGAGCAGCAACTCGCGGAGCCATCGGGCTTCATGAATACCTATCAGCAGTCCAAGCATGAAGCCGAGCAGTTGGTCTTTGAAGCAATGGGCGATATTCCAGCGTCGATTTTCCGGCTCAGTTCCATCATTTCGGATTCGACGGGAAAAGTGCGCCAGTTCAACTATTTCCATCAACTGCTGAGACTGGTTCCTAGGAATCCGTTGCCAATGATCCCCGGAAACCCCGGCGCCGCGATCGATCTCATTGCAAGCGATTGGGCCGTGTCCGCGTTAGCATTACTCTACGAATCGCATTTTGTTCCAGGCCGCGTATATCATGTGTGCGCCGGCCGGGAGGCTTCCATGACCGTCAAAGAGATTCTGCACCGGACGTTCCAAATTTTCAACCAGAGCCGATCTAAACCGGCGATGGAGCCTCGACTGGTGAGCTTCGAGCAGTTCGAGCGATTCGCAAAACAGCAAGCCAGAAAAGGCAGCGCGCCGGTTAGAGAACTGCTGCGAGTGCTGCGGGAATTCCTGCCTCATCTGGCGATCCCGCAGTACTATGAGAATCGTGAAACGCTCGCCCTGCTTCGCCGCGCCGGACTGGAGTTGCCGCCGATCCGGGAATATTATCCGCGAGTAATCGCGTCTTGTCTCAAAGGACCAGCCAATGAAACATGACTACGACATGATCGTGACCGGTGGCGGTTCGGCCGGCCTGGTTGCCGCCGGAATGTCCGCCTTGCTCGGCGCCAAAACTCTTCTGGTTGAGCAGCAACGCTTGGGTGGCGATTGCACCTGGTACGGTTGTGTTCCGAGCAAGGCGCTGATCAAGGCCGCGAAGGTTGCGCACGAAACGCGCAATGCAGATCGTTACGGTTTAACGCCTGGCACCGCTCACCACGACTTCGGACGCGTCATGGAACACGTTCGCGCCATCCGGCAGAAGGTCTATGAGCGGGCGGACGCGCCTCCTCACTTCGAACGCATGGGTGTTGAGGTGACGCAAGCGGAGGCGTGGTTTCTGGATCCTCATACCGTGGAGCTCACCAAGCCCGGCGGCGCTACGCAAAAGATCACGTCCCGCTACTTTGTGATTGCAACCGGCTCACGCCCCATCCATCCGGAATTCGCGGTTCCCACGCTGAGTAACGAGACCATATTTGAATTAACCGCGCAGCCCAAGCGGCTGATCGTGCTTGGCGCAGGCCCGGTAGGAATTGAAATGGCCCAGGCGTTTCAACGGCTCGGGTCGGCGGTCACGGTAGTTGCGCCCGGTCCTTCCATTCTTCCGCGGGATGAACCGGAATTAAGTTCTTTGTTGAAGACCGCGCTCGAAGCCGATGGGGTTTGTTTTCTGCTTGGGACGCGCGTCAGGGCGGCGGAACGGAATGACGATGCTCTGACCGCAACCCTGGACAATGGCGACAAACTTCCGTGCGATGCCATTCTCGCGGCCATTGGACGCGAGGGCAATATCAAGAGCCTGGGGCTGAAGAACGCAGGTGTCGCGACGAATATGAAATATATCACCGTGGACAATCGTTGCCGCACGTCTCAGAATCACATCTACGCGTCCGGCGACGTGACGGGCCGCTATCAGTTCACACACATGGCTGAGCATATGAGCAAAGTCGCGGTGACGAATGCGATTTTGCGCTACCCCAAAACGCTTGATGAGCGGTGCGTGACATGGTCTACCTTCGCCGATCCCGAATTGGCGCACGTGGGTTCGCCGGAGGACGATCTTCGCCAGAGAGGGACGAGGTTTTCCGTTTACCGATTCCCGTTTAGCAAGATCGACCGGGCCGTCGTGGAAGGGGAGACCGCGGGACTCGTCAAAGTCCTGGCCGATGCGTCCGGAAAAATACTTGGCGCATCCATTTTGGGCGCGCGTGGTGGAGAGATGATCGCGGAGTGGGCTCTTGCAATGCGCAATGGCGTACGTCTCAAACAGATCTCGGACACCATTCATCCCTATCCCACGTATATGCTGGGCAATCGGCAGACGGCCGATCAGTGGAGCACACGAGGCTTGGATTCTCCACTGCTCGGGCTGCTGGGAAAACTTTTTGGTTATCGCGGCGTGCGCAAGGGAGCAGCCGCGCTGTGAGCAATCGAGCGGAGTTTCAGAAGTCTCATCCGGACGTGTTTTTCCTGGATGCGAACGACTTGCCGTCGATGAGCGATTATCTAATTCGCCATAAGTGGATTGGGAACGATGAGCAGGTATTCATGGCCGAGCCGGCGGGCGACGGCAACATGAACTACACTCTGCGGGTCGATGCCACCAAAAGTTCTCTCATTATGAAACAAGCACGCCCCTGGGTGGAAAAGTATCCGCATATTCCGGCGCCCTGGGATCGCGCTTTGATGGAAGCGGGCTTCTACGAAGCTGTCAAGACAGATCCGCTGGCGCGCCGCATGCCGAGATTATTGGGATTCGATCCGGAGGCGCGGATCTTGATCATGGAAGATCTGGGTTTGTCCCCAGACATCACCAGCATCTACTGGGATTCTTCCATCGGCTACGACGAAATCGATTCACTCACAAACTTTCTAACGAGATTGCATTCCCGTTTTCGCGACCCGAGTTACGCTGACAGATTTGAGAATCTCGAAATGCGAAAGCTCAATCATGAGCACATTTTCAAATTTCCACTTCGCCCGGAAAACGGCTTCGATCTCGACTCTTTCACGCCCGGGCTTTCCGGGGCGGCGATAAGGCTTCAGCAGAATGCGGCGTATTGCAACCGTGTTTCGGCGCTGGGCGATCTCTACATGGGCGCCGGCCAGTGTCTCATCCATGGCGACTACTTTCCCGGAAGCTGGCTGCGGACTAACGATGGCGTCAAAGTTATCGATCCCGAGTTTTGTTTCTTTGGCCTGCCCGAATTCGAGCTCGGCGTGATGATCGCGCACCTTCACTTGGCGGCGTGTCCCGAGCCGTTCGCGGATCGCATCTTGCGCATCTATCGACCCAGCAGCGCGATTGATAACAACCTGGTCCGCAACTTTGCAGGCGTCGAAATCATGCGACGGTTAATTGGAGTGGCCCAACTTGGTTTGCCGCTTGGTTTGGAAGAGAAGCAGCAGTTGCTGGAATTGTCGCAGCGGATGGTCCTGGTTTCATGAAATTGCTCTTGCTGTCGTTGGCGCCGATGGTGATGGCGGGCGCCTCCGTGTGGATCGACACCGATCCGTCCGTGCAGCGCGGCGTACACGAAGTTGACGACGGATTCGCTTTGCTGCAGGCATTTCATTCTCCGGAATTGCGCATCCGCGGCATCAGCATCGTTTTTGGCAATGCGCCGCTCACAACCGCGCTGCCGATCGGCAAAGAGATTGTGCAGCGATTCGGTCCCGCCGGTATGCCTATATATTCAGGCGCGGCGGGCGCAGAGGAGCTGGGTGCGGAGACCGATGCTTCGCGGGCTATTGCAAAGGCGCTTAAGTCGGAGCGGCTGACCATTTTGGTTTTGGGGCCTGCAACGAATGTCGCAACGGTGCTGCGCAACCATCCTGAGTTAGCCCGGCGAATCGAGCGAATCATTGCCGTGGCGGGGCGCAGACCGGGCCAACGTTTCCTCACGGGCAAAGCCACGCGGCCATTCCGCGATTTCAATTTTGAAATGGACCCGCAGGCGTTTCAAGTGATCCTGGATTCGAAGGTTCCGCTGGTGCTCGCTCCTTGGGAAATCTCTTCGAAAGTGTGGCTGACACGCGCAGACCTGGAGCGACTGCTAAAGTCGAACCCAGCGTCGGCGTGGCTCACCGCCGCTGCATCGGATTGGCTGGATTTCTGGAAGAAATCCTTCGACGTGGACGGCTTCAATCCGTTTGACACCCTTGCCGTTGGCTACGCGATAGAGCCGAAAGCGTTCCGATGCGAATCGCTGCCGGCGAAGATCGAGACGCTTGCCGACGACAACAATTACGATCTCAGAAAGCAATAACTATTATAAAAAAAAAATATCGAGTCTGGCCGACATGTCGATTATTGCTTTGAAGCGCCCACCGGATTCAAAAAGGATCTGATGTCGCGGTTGACGAGCAAGCGATGAAGCCGGCGATCGTCGTATACGCCAAGGCTCCCGTGGCGGGACAGGTGAAGACCCGCCTGATTCCCAAGCTTGGTGAGGCGGGCGCCACGAAGCTGCATGAAGCTTTCGTCGAAGACACGCTCGCGATGGTGAGCACATCGGCGGACTCTTTTGATGTCGAACTCCACACCGATGTTCCCACCGGGGCTTGGTCCTGGCCCGGGGTCCGGCGCGTTCAGTGCGCGGGAGATCTCGGAACGAAGCTGTACGCGACTTTACGCGAAGCCCTTGACGGCGGCCGTCCATTCGCCCTGATCATTGGAAGCGATTCCCCCACGCTTCCAACGGAGTTCCTGGAAAATCTCGCGCACTTGAATGCCGACGTCGTTCTGGGACCGGCGAGAGACGGCGGATTCTACGCGATCGGGTGCCGCAAGACCCATCCGGAAATGTTCGCGGGCGTGGCATGGTCCACAGCGAACGCGCGAACTCAATCGAAGGAGGCCATGGAACGCTGCGGCCTGGACGTCGCCGAGGGACGCGAGTGGTTTGATGTCGATGAACCTGAAGATCTGGATCTCCTCGTTCAGTCGGGACCAGTAGGCCGGACGTTGGAAGTATTACGGGACCTGGGAGTCATGCCCGGCTCGCCGTGGCTCTCGATTGTGATCCCGACGTTGAACGAGGCGGCATCCATCGGCCGCACGTTGGAAACTGTCCTGACGCTGGGCAGCGGGGCGCAGGTGATCGTCGCCGACGGCCAAAGCGACGACAAAACGGTTCAGATTGCGCGCCAATATCCCGTGACTATTCTAAGTTCATCGCGTGGCCGCGGTATGCAATTGAGAACGGGAGCCGAACGCGCGACTGGCGAAGTTCTGTGGTTCCTGCACGCCGACTCGATTCCTCCCTCCGACGCGCATCATCATATCCGCGAAGCTCTTCAATCGCCCGAAATCGTCGGAGGCAATTTCGATCTGCTTTTCGACGGAGCTTCGCGCGCGGCCAGACAGTTGACGCGAATCTATCCCCACTTGCGCAAGCTGGGCCTCTGTTACGGAGATTCGGGTATTTTCGTGCGGCGGGAAATTTATCGGGCGGCCGGCGGGTTTCGCGCGTACCCAATCTTCGAGGATCTCGACCTCATCAAACGAATACGCAGGCATGGCCGCTTCCTGCATCTCAATTCTAAGATTGTTACTTCGTCCCGGCGCTTCGAAGGCCGCAGTTTCGGCCTCACCTTCGCTAAGTGGACTTCACTGCAGATCATGTATTGGGCGGGTGTTCATCCGGAAGTTCTGGGGCGGTGGTACGCGCCGATTCGCGGCAAAGAGAAATAGAGCCGAAGGATGAAACGCGTACTGCTGTTGACAATCTTGACCGCCGTCAGTGCATGCGCCGACATCGATCATTCATCTTGGGATGGCCTGCTGAAGCGCTACTTGAACCAGCAGCATCTGGTCGACTACGCGGCTTGGAAAAGTGGTGGCCTGGTTGAACTGGACGATTATCTTGCCCGCCTGGCTGCTGCCTGGCCGCAAGATCTTTCGCCCGGCGCTCGTAAGGCTGCCCTGCTGAACGCGTACAATGCCCTTACCATCCGTTGGATACTCACGAACTATCCCCTGGCGAGCATCTGGCGCACGCGGCACCCCTTCACTGAAGCGCGCCAGCGCATAGATAACCGCGCTGTTTCTTTGGACGCAATCGAAACCGAGCTTCGCAATATGGGCGACCCTCGAATCCATGCCGCGCTGGTTTGTGCCGGCAGAAGCTGTCCGCCGTTGAGAAGGGAGGCATATATCGCCGACAAACTCGATTCCCAACTGGACGCGAATGTGACCGAATGGCTCGCGATGCCCGACCGCAACCAGTTTGTTCCGGAGAAGAACAGGGCGTCGATCAGCATGATCTTCAAATGGTACAAAGGCGATTTTGAAAAGAACGGCGGAACGGTGCAGGCATTCCTGGCTAAATACGCGCCGCCCGCACAATTTCTTTTGACGCGCAAGGCGACGTTGAAATATGAGCCTTACCACTGGGGGCTGAACGATACATCCGATCTTGGAAAAGATTATTCATCCGCGAAGTTCTATTGGGACGCTCTCCGCAACAAGTAGCAACCGCTCCCTTGGCGAGGGCACTCGTAAAGCCTCTGCTTGTCAGCGGACAAGGCCGCTTGCGGAGGAAGCCTCTTGCCAACGGTCACGGTGTTTCGGTGCTTTTATATCCACTACAGGAGACGACCGGCAATCGCGGATACTTCGGAAATCGCGGATCGCTTGCCGAAAGAAGACACTGATAGAATACCGATCCACGATCGGAGGTAATTAGCCGTACGTGAACGCAACTGGCGCATAAACCCACCTGTTGCGGCTTTTCCACTAAATCGGTTATAGGCCCGGGGGCGCGGCCGGTTTCGCTTCAGGCGCCAACTTCGGCTCCACATCACCGCGATGGCACGTGAAGCAAGTGACGTGCACCTTGCCATCCAGAAAGTTCGTGTTGATGTTAGTTGACATCGCGATCATGTGCCGTGCGATTTCCTTTTTCGGATTATCATCGCTGGCGAAATTGCCCTGCACGTGGCAATGGTCGCACTTCACACCCAGTGCGGCAGTGTAGGTGCGCATGATCTGAATCACTTCTGGTCCGGTGGCAACCTTCAAAACTTTAAGGTTAGTGGGGGGGCCTGGCGGACGCCTTCCACCCTTATCCTGCGCGCAAAGCGGCAGCACCAGCAACAACGAAGCAGCAAAGAATCGCACTCGATTATGATACAGCAAACCGATACCATGAAATTCAATCCAACTTTCGGAGACGCCATGCAAAGATATCTTCCCCTACCTGCCTGCGTACTTTGCCTGCTCTGCATTTTCTCGGCGCGGGCGCAGCAGCAGACTACCGAAGTGATCCTGCAAAGTGTCGAGAAAGACGGTTGCGCGTTACTGCAGCCGGCGGACCTCGAACTCTTGTGTTGCCCGCTGCGCGTTCCCGTCTGGCAAACACGGGCGAGAAGCAGGTGAATGGCCAACTGGCGTACAGTAATCTACATGGCACGCCGCTGCGTCTTCGTCGAATCGAGAGACTTTGCCTTCGACCGTGACTACTCCTGGCTCCGTCCCCGGTCGGCCTACGTATGCTCGAAGAATATGAGTACCGCATCACCGATGTGGCATGGTCTCGGCGCGAGCACAGGACCCAAATGCATCCCACAGGTCAGTTTATGGGAGTAACAGAGTTGGTGATTGAAGCCTTGTCGCCTTTTAACACCGCGGCACAGATGCTGGATAAGGAGCAGCTTTGCCTGGGGCATGGTGCGCGCGAGTTCTCGGTCGTCAACATTGCGCGCAAGCAGGTCAAAGTATCAGACCTGGATGGCCCCGCGACTACCTATCGTGCGGGCCAGGCCGTCCCTCTCTTCTTTGGCGGCTCGATTGCCGTCGACGCAATTTTCGCGTGAACCGAGCGCTGATTTTCCTTCTCGCAATGACGGCAGACGCCGCACTCGTCCCACCTGATCCAGGGGTTTCCGAGGCGCTTGCACGGGAGCGCGCCGCTGCGATTTCTTCAGTGCGCTATCAACTCCAATTCCTCATCCCCCCGGAGAGAGCCGAGCGTGTTACAGGAAACGTGACCGTCCGCTTCGTGCTGCGGCCCGCATCGCAGGTTGTTCTGGATTTTGAGCAGCCTCGCGATCACGTTGGTAAGGTCGCGGTAAACGGCGCCGCCGTAGAGCCGGCCTTCATAAACGGCCACATTGTCTTCCCATCGTCCGCTCTGAAGGCTGGTGAGAATTCGATCGCGATCGAGTTTGTCTCCGGTGACGAAGCGCTCAACCGCAACGACGATTTCTTATACACGCTATTCGTTCCCGCGCGAGCCCGGCTGGCTTTTCCGTGTTTCGATCAGCCGGACCTCAAGGCACGGTACAGGCTTCAGGTAGCGCTTCACCCTAATTTGGATTGGGAGGTCGTCTCGAATGGCGAAGAAGGCCTCCGGACCTTTTCGTCAAATCGATATTTCAGCTTTGTAGAAACTCCGCCGCTGCCTACTTATCTATTCTCATTTGCGGCTGGTAAATTCTCGATCGATACCGCCGAGCGAAACGGCCGGACCTTCCGGATGTTCCATCGCGAAACTGACACGGCCAAGGTTGCGCGGAACCGTGAGACGCTTTTCGATCTGCACGCCAAAGCCCTGGCCTGGCTGGAAGACTATACGGGTATCAAATACCCCTGGGGCAAATTCGATTTCGTACTCATCCCTTCCTTCCAATTCGGCGGCATGGAGCACGCGGGGGCCATCTTCTACAACGCTTCATCCATGATGCTGGACGAATCGGCAACGCAGAATCAACTGTTGAGCCGCGCGAGCACGATAGCGCACGAAACCGCGCATATGTGGTTCGGCGACTTGGTCACCATGCGCTGGTTCAACGACGTCTGGATGAAAGAAGTCATGGCCAATTTCATGGCGGCGAAGATCGTCAATCCATCCTTCCCGGAGGTGGATCACGAGCTGCGTTTTCTTCTGGCGTATTATCCTGGCGCGTACACAATCGACCGTACCGCGGGAGCAAATCCCATCCGCCAGCCACTCGCGAATCTGAATGAGGCAGGCTCCCTCTACGGCAACATCATCTATGACAAGGCTCCGATAATAATGCGGCAATTGGAGCAAATCCTGGGCGAGCGGGTATTTCGAGACGGCCTTCGCGAGTACTTAAAGAAGTTCGCGTATTCCAATGCGACTTGGCTCGATCTTGTAAAGATCCTCGATGATCGTACGCCCGAGAACCTCGCCGCGTGGAGCCGTGCCTGGGTGGAGCAGCGTGGGCGCCCTCAGATTGTCAGCAATCATCTGAAAACGTAGTTTTCTGAAGGCCGGCCGTAAGGCCAGCGACATCATCGCGCCGAAGGCGCAATCATCCGTCCGATCATCCACAACTGGGCTGCCCGAAGTATCTTGTCTCAAGGGCGGGAATAG
>CATPCJ010000034.1 GCA_955652915.1 uncultured Bryobacteraceae bacterium | reverse complement strand
GTCGGGCCTGATTGCCGGCGAAGCGATTGTCGGCATTCTTCTGGCAGTGGTTTTCCTGACGGGAATTCCGGCGCTGGCGACTTTCAGTTTCTATCCGGCGTGGGGCGGATGGCTTTCACTCATCGGCTTCGTGGGGATCGGATACGTATTGATCAGAATTCCGAATAGTGGGGCAGGTTGGTAACGGTTGGTAACCTGCCGCCGATTGGCAATCGGCCCGTAAGTAATTCCGGATCCAACACCAGGCGGATTACCAATCCGCCGCAGGATGCCACCCTGCCCCACACAAGAATACTCAACTTTCTTCCACGATGACCGCGTGAATCTCGCCGGGTCCATGCACGCCGCGCACCAGAATCTGCTCGATATCCGCCGTGCGGCTCGGTCCGGTGATCAAGACCATTGAGCTCGTTTGCTCGGCAGGTTTCGGCAGGATGCTGAGCAATTCATCCAGACTTGCCAGCATTCGTGAGCGCGGGATTACAGCGATGTGGGTCGGCGGCAACAAAGAAATCAGCCGGGCTTCGCGCGGGCTCGCGAGCATTACAAAGGTGCCGGTGGCCGCCAGGGCGTAGTCGGCGCTGGTGATTCCGATGTCGGCGGCCGCGCACGCTTCTCGCAAGAGTTCACGATCGGTGAAGCCGGACTGCACTTGAGGAAGATCTGTAATGCCGCAGCTTCGAAGAAAGGGAGCATTGGATGCGACCACGCGTTTTCCTTCCAACAGTGTCGAGAGCGCGGGAAGAACATACGAAGTATTTCGCGCGATGATCGCTTTTCCCCCAAGCTTTTCGAAGCTTTGGACGAAGAGATCCTTATAGAGGTTGCGGTCCGATAGTGGGATTCGCAATGCCGGGGCCGCCAGAGGGGCGGGGTGTTGGCCCGCGGCCCGGCCCAATTCTGTTCGAATCTTGCCTAGAATAGCTTCGCGCGGAGTCACTTGCTGGACCTCTCGGCCCACCATTTATGGAAGCTGGTGGAAGCAAGTGGCGGAAGCGAGCGCTGACTGGTCCATTTGCGGAGTGGGCCAATCTTCGGCGTGATGGGCGCAAGTGCGGAGCCGATGCACGCCAGCATCAGGTACACGCGCGGATGCGTCATCATCCAGGAAAACATGCGGAAAGCCAAACGTTCCAGGCCTCCCGCACCTTCGCGCTGTTTGGCCTCCACCACCTCCGCGCGCAACTTCAATAACAATTTTGGAATCTCGATTTTGACCGGGCACACTTCCGCGCACGCGCCACATAAGCTGGAAGCGAACGGCAGCCACGGATCTTTTGAAACCCCGTGGAACTGCGGAGTGATGATGGCGCCGATAGGGCCCGAGTAAACCCAGGGATAATTGTGGCCGCCAATCTTGCGGTACACCGGACAGTGATTCAGGCAGGCGCCGCAACGAATGCAGTAGAGCGATTGCCGCTTGTCCGGATCGGCCAGCAGTTTTGTGCGGCCGTTGTCCAGCAAGATCAGATAGAACTCGTCGGGCCCGTCGACTTCGCCCTCGCGCCGCGGTCCGGAAAGAAACGAGGTGTAGACCGTAAGCGGTTGGCCGGTGGCGCTGCGGCCCAGTAAGTTGAGAAACACCGCCAAATCCTGCGCGCGTGGAATGAGCTTCTCGATGCCCGCAACCGCGATATGAATCTTCGGTGCGGAAGAGCTCAAGCGCGCATTGCCTTCATTTTCGACCACGACCACCGCGCCCGAATCGGCGACCAGAAAATTGGCCCCCGTGACGCCGATGTCGGCCTGCAGAAACTTGTCGCGCAAGACACTGCGCGCGATCTTGGTCTGTTCCTCAATGACGACTTCTTTTTTTACCCCCAGGCTCTTGGTAAAGATATCCGCCACATCGTAACGTGTCAGGTGAAGCGCCGGCGCGACGATGTGATACGGGCGCTGATGCGCGAGCTGCAAGATATATTCGCCGAGGTCCGTCTCAACGGCCTCGAGTTGGTGATGCTCCAGCCGTTCGTTGAAGTGAATCTCTTCGGTGGTCATCGACTTCGATTTGACGATCAGCCGCGCGTTGCGTTGCTTGGCGAGGTTGAGCACAAAGTCGGTTACTTGCTCCGCATCTTCGCAGAAAATCACTTGGCCGCCGTGCGCTACCACGTTTGCTTCCAACTGCTCCAGGTAGTAGTCCAGGTGCTCAATCGTGTGTTTCTTGATATCGTGCGCGAGCGTGCGGAGATCCTGATATTCGGGGAATACTTTGAATCCCACTGCGCCGGCGCGGTGGTCGATGAGGCGCTGCGTGGCGCTGTAGATGGCGAGCTGCAGCCTGGGGTCGGCTACGGTTTCCTTGATCGTTGCCATCTATTTCGACGCCAGAATCTCGGCCAGATGCATGGTGCGGATCGGCAGCCCGGAGCGATCGATCACGCCCTGAAGCTGCATGAGGCAACTGGAGTCGATTGAGACCACCGTGCCCGCCTTCGTTTTCACGATTGAATCGATCTTGGTGCGCGCCATCCCACCGGAGACCTCGGGAAACTTTATCGAGAAAGTTCCGCCGAAACCGCAGCATTCCTCGGCGGCTTCCATTTCGTTCAGCGTCAGACCCTGAACCTTCGCGAGTAGCCGGCGCGGGCCTTGTTTGATCCGCAGCTCGCGAAGGGCGTGGCAGCTATCGTGGTAGGTTACTATGCCGTCGAAGCGCGCGCCCACATCTTCGGCTTTGGCAACCTCCAGCAGGAACCTGGAAAATTCCCAAACGCGTGGGGCCATTCGATGGGCGGACTCCAGCATTTTGGCGTCGCCTTGAAAAATGTCTTCGTAATGATGGGTGATCATCGACGTGCAGGAACCCGAAGGCACGACAACGTAGTCGGCAGTGTTGAATACATCCAGAAAATGGCGGGCAACCCTGCGGGCGTCTCCGGTATATCCACTATTGAAGGCCGGCTGGCCGCAGCAGGTTTGAGCCGCCGGGAAATCGACCTGGTAGCCAAGACGTTCCAGCACCTCTGTCATGGCAATTCCCACATTCGGAAAAACCTGATCGACGATGCAGGTGACGAACAGAGAGACGCGCGTTTTCAATTTTCAATTGTGCCACAGTAAGATGGAGATCGTGGAGTTAATCGATATCGACGCGGTGCAGCCGCGCGAAGAATACTACCTGGAGCTCGAGCGCGGAAACATTCTTTTTTTTCCGCATACACCATTTGAGCTATCTGAGAACGAGCGAAATGTGCTGCGCGCCACGGGTCTTTCAACCAGCAGCCATCACAAAAACATAGCGTATCGGCCGGCCTCGGATAAAGTAACGGGCTTCGACCGGGCCATGGATCCGGAGCCGTTGCGCGGCGTGATGCGTGCGTATTCGCAACGCGTGCTGGGATTTCTTAGAGCCTTTCTTCCACGTTACATGGAGAATTGCCGTATCGATTTTGCCAGTTTCCGTCCTCAGGAGGAGGAGGGCAGGGACCTGCCCACGAAAAAGCGCAACGATCTGCTGCACGTGGATGCTTTCCCAACGCGGCCCACGGGCGGCGACATGATTCTGCGCGTTTTCACAAATGTGAATCCCGCCAAGCCGCGCGTTTGGATGACGTCCGATCCTTTTGAACCCTTGGCGCGTCGATACGCAATCGACGCTGGCCTGCTGCGTCGCTCGGTATTCAGCCGCTTCCTGCGCCGATCCGCCTACGATCGTTTCATGTTGCGCTTCCACGACTATTTGAAGTTCAATCGGGAATACCAGCAGAACTGCGCCAAGTACCGCTTCGAGTTCCCGCCGGACTCAACGTGGATGGTGTTTACCGACGTAGTCCCGCACGCCGTGTTGTCGGGCCAATTCGCGCTGGAACAAACAATAATTGTCCGCCGCGAAAGCCTGGCGGCGAAACAGCACGCGCCGATCGCGATCCTGGAAGCCATCGGCGGCCAAACAATGGGCTGAACCGCGCGCGTAAGCAAGCGTTCTTCGGTGAAAGAGGTGCCTGTCACCGAATCAAATGTCCCAGATCTGGCTCCCGGCCGGCGGAGAAAATTCTCCAATCTCCTGGACCAGGCCGATGTTCACCGCCTCCTCGCCTGAAAAGTGCAAGTCGGTATAGTTCAGCGCGTCCCATTCTTCCTTGGACAATTTGAGATGCTCGCGCAGTATGGATTCGGTGCGTTCGTCGTCGATAGTGATGCTCTTCGCGACCGCATGCAGCTTGGCGGAATTGGCAAGCTGTGGGCTGACCAGCGTGCGATGAATCATGAACGCCGCCCGCGCGCTGGCCTTACGCCATTTCGCCCCGAGGAAAGCGATGGTGGCGATGGATTGGACAGCGCCGACATTATAAAGCGTGAGCTCCACCGGCAGCGACTTAAAAAAATTGTAGAGACAGATTCCATCGCCGACGAAACCGCCGTACGACTCCATCAGTATGTGGATGTGCCGTACGTTTTTCGTAGTAGCCGCACTCACGGCCCGGAAAAAGCGCTTGGTGGAGTCCTGATTGATTTCACCGGAAAAGACCGCATACAAATTCGACGCCGTCGCCGGGGACAATGATGTGAGACTCATTCGGTTCTTTAAAAAGTATCACGAGTGACACGGACGCCGATGTGGTGCTAGGCTTGAACCCGTAGCTGGAGGCGAGCTTGTCCAAATCGAGTATTTTCGCGCTGTCCATTCTGAGTAGCCTGCCCTTGTTGGCGCGGGAATCCGCACTCAAGGGTATGCCGCTAAATGTGCGCTGCCTGATGGGACTGGAAAACATAAAGCGCAATGCGCACGGGATGCTGACGATCCAGAACGATGCGATGCAATTCGCCGCCGGGCAAGCCGTGGCCAAGGTTCCAGTGAAATCGATTGACGGCATCTTCTCCGGCGAGGAGATGACGCAATCCGGCGGAACAGCGGGCGTAATAACCAAAATAGCGTTGCCCTATGGCGGGGGCCGGGCGCTGAGCCTGCTCTTGCGGTCGAAGATCGACATACTGACGCTGACTTATCACGACGACAATGGAGCATTTCACGGCGCCATCTTAACCATGCCGAAGGGCCAAGGGGCGCAAGTTCGGGCGCAATTGGTGGCCGGCGGTGCGCACGTCAGTATTGCAGAACCGCTGCCACCGCAGCCGGAGAAGAAGCAATGATCCGCCGATCGTTGCTGGCCGTATGCGCGCTGTGGCTGGTTTCGCCGGTTCACGCGCAAGATAAGAGCGCGGCCCCAAAGCTTTCGGCATCGGCAATCCGGATCGAGCAAGTCGAGGCCGGCGACGTTGTTATTCCCATGGAGTTTCGCGTCGCGATTTATGAAAGCTTGCTGGACCGGGTTCGCCAGTTGGGAAAATTCAAGCAGGTCTTTCGTAGCGGCGACCGTCAAGCCGAAGGCGTGCCGGATCTGGTGACCCTGAAAACCAAGATCGAAAGATTCGAGGAAGGCAGCCAGACCAAGCGCGAGGTGACGACCGTAACTGGCGCCACCAAAGTGGATGTGAGCGCCACCGTGGTGGCCGGCGACGGCCGCGTGCTTTTGGAGCAGAATCTCACGGGAAAGGTGCGCTTTTTCGGAGAGAATCTAGGCGCCACTCACGATCTTGCAAAACGTATCGCCAAGCTGCTGCGCGAAAAATTCTAGATCGGCTGTTCCGCATGGGAACTCTCTATCGCAGCAACCCGGTTCTCACGCTGACTGGTTGGTTTCACTGGCTGCTGGTCGCCGTGCTGCTGTTGATTTATCCGTTCGACTCCAGAACCATCCTGGGCATTAGTCCCTGGATTAAACCAATCAAGTTCAGCCTGTCGATCGCGATTTATGTGTGGACGCTGGCCTGGTACCTGCGCTACCTGGTGGATCGCGCGCGGTCGGTGCGCGCGATAAGTTGTGGCGTCGCGATCTCGATGGTGACGGAGATAGCTTGCATCGTGATGCAGTCGGCGCGCGGCGTCACCTCGCATTTCAACGGGGCCACGCCATTTGACGCGGCCGTGTTTACAGTCATGGGCGTCATGATCGTTCTCAACAGCGTCTTGGTGGCGTGGACTCTGGTCTTGTTTCTTAAAACAGAGTTGCCGATCACGCCGGCGTACGCGTGGGGCATCCGCTGCGGACTGCTGCTGTTCCTGCTGGCGGGCGCCGAGGGCGGCGTCATGATCGCCCATCATGCGCACACGGTGGGTGCGCCGGACGGCGGCCCGGGACTGCCCCTGATCAATTGGAGCCTGCAGCACGGGGACTTGCGCGTCGCCCATTTTCTGGGGATGCATGCCCTTCAGATTCTTCCCTTCGCCGGTTTTCTGCTGCGGCGCGTACGATATGTGGTAGCTTTTGCGTTCCTTTACCTGGTGGCTGTGCTGGCGCTAACCTGGACGGCGATGGGCGGACGCCCCTTGATGACCCTCGAAGATTTCCCTTTACAATCGCCAACAAATCTTGCAGAATTGTTTTTAATCAACAAATTGCCTGGCGCCGTGACGTAGCGGTGAAACGGTCGAACACTATATAGCGTCCACATGGGTGAGGTTCAAGTTTTCCGACCTCGTTGTCGATGAGAGGTTAGGTCGACTTTTATGGACATTGTCGGTGGCAGAAAATTCGTTGAAGTGCCGGGCGAGAAAACGCACCAGCTACCGCCGCTCCTGGTTCGCACGACACCGAACGTAACGCGTTTGGACCGCGTGGTAGGAATGGCGAACGATCTCATCGAGTCCGAGGACATGATTCCTCCGATGCAATCGCTGGACGAAAACCGCAAGATGGATCTCGCCATCAACCTGGTCGACCAGTATCTGCACTTCTTAACGCAATGGCAGTGGGGCGACAGCATTCTGGAATGGATACGGCAATGCGAGATCACCTTTGAAACCCGGCTGGAGCTGCGCAATCTCCTGCATCCGGACGTATGGCCGCACGCGGGCCGCTCCAGCTTTGTGACGCTGTTGGGAGATAAGGCTGTGTCGAGCAAAGGTGTCGATAGCAAAAGCATCGATCTGGATCAGGCCGTAGGCTTGCGGCTCACCTTCCGCCAGCCGCCTCCAATCTCCTGTTTCTCAAATCAATTCTTGTTCTACTTGAACTCGACCGTCGGTACGACAGCCTATCAAACCTGGGCGCACATGATTCCAGCCCCGATCTCCTGCCTACCTCCGGAGCGCTTCAGTTTCGACGTAATCAACATGTCGCTCAATATGTCGTAACCGGGCAGCTTAGAAGTTGCTCACAGCGCGGGGGTAGCGAGCCAGTAGATCGATTTGCTCCGGCGCCTCCGGTTCCTCCCCACTAGCCACTCCCAATTCCCGCATCTTCCGCAGCGCCGGTACCAATCGCGAATCCCACGATCCCACCGAACGATTGTAAGATTCCACGGTCTTTTCAAGCATCCGCCCCGTATCGGCGTAATGCTCGTATACAAGCTGAACACGGCCATAAAGCTCAGCCGCCGTCCGCCGGATCTCCTCGGCGTTCTCAGCCAATTGCTCCTGCCCCCATCCGTAGGCCACGCCCTTCAAGACCGAAATCAGCGTGACTGGCGTAGCGATCACCACCTTGCGCGCGAGCGATTCTTCGATCAAATCCGGATTCGCCTCCAGCGCCGCGCTGAAGAAATGGTCGCCCGGCAGGAACAATATCACCAGCTCCGGCGCCGGTTGAAACTGGTTCCAGTACTGCTTGCTTGATAATTGCCGGACGTGCTCGCCCACTTGTTGGCTGTGGCGCTGCAATGCGGCGCGGCGCGAAGATTCGTCGATAGCGGCGACGGCGTCGAGATATGCGGTGAGCGGCACTTTCGCATCCACGACGATCGATCGGCCGCCGGGAAGCCGCACCGTCATGTCGGGACGGATGCGAATGCCGTCGCCTTCGCGCGTCTCCTGCTCGGCGAAATCGCAGTTCTTCACCATGCCGGCAAGTTCAGCGACTCGGCGCAGCGTCACCTCACCCCACCGGCCTCGTATTTGCGGCGAGCGAAGAGCAGTGGAGAGAGTGGAGGTTTCCCGCGCGAGCGCCTGCAATTGTTCCCCCAGCCCGCCAAAGGCTTTTTCGCGCGCACGCTCCAGTTCACGCACGTGAGTTTCCAGCCGCCCCAGTGAATCGCTCAGGGGGCGCACGACGCCTTCGATCGCTGTCTGCTTTTGAGCCAGCTCGCCGGTCATCTGCACGCGCGCGGTGTCGAGCGTAGCGCGCGCCGCTTCGAGAAATGCGCTCTGGTTCGAACGCAGCGCGGCGTCGGCCAAAGTCTGAAAGGTTTCGTTGAGCTTCGACGCAGCCTCGTCCGCGAACTGTTTGGCGGTTTCCATCCGGGCAATGCGCGTGCGCATCCACAAGCCGATGATCAATCCGCCGGCGGCCAAGCCGGATAAGAACGCGATCCAGGTAACCACGCCCATACTATAGATCATTTTGATGGTAAAATGTTTGGATGCTGAACCAAGATGTCTGGGTGCGTCAAGCCACGATCTCCGACCTGGAATTGTTAGTCCCGTTGTTTGATGCCTACCGCCGGTTCTACCGGAAACCGAGTGACCTCGATCTGGCCCGCCGCTTCTTACTGGAGCGGTTCCAGCACAACCAGTCGATTATTTTCCTGGCCGTGCGGCCGGACGGTTCCGCGGTTGGATTCACTCAGTTGTTTCCGAGCTTCTCGTCGGCATCCACGGCACGGATTCTCATCCTCAACGACCTGTTTGTGCAACCGGAGGCTCGCCGGGCGAGAGTGGGCTCCTTACTCCTGGCGGCAGCGGCGGGCTTCGGACGGGCAATTGGCGCCGTCCGTCTAACGCTCTCCACTGAAGTTACGAATGAGGCGGCACAGGCGCTATATGAGACCGGGGGATGGGCCCGGCAAACAGACTTCTACGTCTACACCCTGACCCTCGATCCTCCCAGCGCTTCTGAACCGCCCGCGTAAGCAAGCGTTACTCTTCCGCCGGGCTTGACAGCGTCCGTCTCCCGTTGTATATTACCTCTAGGTTATGCAACCAAGAGGTTATAGAAGATGACCCCGGACCGCCTGGATGCAACCTTCGCCGCCCTCGCCGATCCCACGCGGCGCGCGATCCTGGCCCGCCTCGCCTCGGGTGAGGCCTCCGTGACGGAGTTAGCCGAGCCGTTCGCCATGACCCAGCCCGCCATCTCCAAACACCTCAAGGTGCTGGAGCGCGCCGGACTGATTTCGCGTGGTCACGATGCCCAGCGGCGGCCCCGAAGGCTCGAGCCCAAGCCGCTCGCCGAGGCCACCGGTTGGTTGGAGAACTACCGCCGGTTTTGGGAGGGCAGCTTCCAGCGCCTCGACGTTCTGCTGGATGAGCTGAAACGCAAGACAAGAAAAGCGGGCGCCCTCGGCGCCGGAAAAGGAAAACACCGATGAAGAACACCGGAACTTTGAAAGTAACTACACCCACGGACCGCGAAATTGTCCTGACGCGGGTCTTCGACGCTCCACGCCACCTGGTCTTCGAGGCGTTCAGCAAGCCCGAGCTGCTCAAGCGCTGGTTCGGACCGCGCGGCTGGTCGCTGGTCGTCTGCGAGATCGACTTCAAGGTGGGCGGCGGCTTTCGCTTCGTGCTGCGTGGCCCCGATGGAAAGAAAATGGGGATGCGCGGCGTCTATCGCGAGCTAGCGCCGCCGGTGCGCTCGGTCCACATGGAGTCTTTCGACGACTACCCCGGTGAGTCGCAGGTGACCGCGGTATTCGACGAGCAGGGAGGCAAGACCACGCTCACCGCCACGGTGCTCTACCCCTCGCAAGAAGTTCGCGACATCGTCATCAAATCCGGCATGGAGCACGGCGCGGCGGAAACCTACGACAAGCTTGCCGAGCTGTTGACCTCCCCGGGCCTGTAGTGGAATCCCGGTAACAGAACGGAACAAGGCGGCGACCTGGTTTATATTGGATCGTCAGAGGCCAACCGGGCGATGGCATGCGCTTCGATTTCGATCAGGAGCAAAGCCGGGATACCAAACGAAAACATGGCGTCAGCCTGAAAGAGGCTCGGGAGATATTCGATCAGGTGTACTTGGCAGACCAGCGGAGTGACGATCGGGAACAGTTCCGCGCAATAGGATGGTGTCGTGGCCGCCTCTGTTCTGTGATTTTCGAGATCGGGCATGATTCGACGGGCGAATACCACCACCTCGTAACCGCCTGGAAAGCGACCAGCGAGGAAGAATTAAGCTATGCCAAGAATGTCTAGGACGAAACGCACTGCGGACGAGATCGTGGAGATGGCGTCGCGCGGTGAAGATGTTTCCGCCTGCTTCACGAACAAGTTCACCGTCGTCAGACCGGTCCATCGCGTGAACGTCGACCTGACGCAAGGCATGTTGAGGGAACTCGATGAACGTGCGGCCAGACTCAATATCAGCCGGCAAGCCGTAATCAAGACATTGCTTGCGCGGGCTATTGCCGAAGAGCAGTCGATCAAACAGGGGCCGAAGAAGTAGGCCGGCTGAGCCGCGTGCCGGTCGCGATGCTCTTTGCCGTCCTTCTTCCGTCTATGTCAACGTAGGAACATGCTCCAGTGCCAGAGGGTAGGTCTTCACTACTAAAGGACATGGCCAACAAATCTTCTGAACAACATCGCCGGGCCGACGAAGAGGTGCGGAAGAAACTGCCGCCGGGCGTGAAGCTCGTGCGCACGTTGCGTGGGCACACGGATTGGATCGGGCGTATCGCGTGGTCGCCGGACGGACGGATGCTCGCGTCCCCGTCGGGTGATACGACGATCCGGCTGTGGGATGCCGAAACGGGCGAGTGCCTGCGAACGCTGGAGGGCCACGCGAACGCGGTCTTAAGCGTGGCCTTCGACCGGCCAGGCAACACTCTCGGCAGCGGAAGCGCCGACAAGACAATAAAGCTTTGGGATCTAGCAAGCGGAAAACTCATCCGCACGCTCACGGGACACTCCGACTACGTCAGGGACGTAGCCTTTGATCCGGCGGGTGACACATTAGCCAGTGTGAGTGATGACCAAACAGTCAAATTGTGGGAACCCGCCAGCGGAAAGCTCCTCCACACGCTAGAAGGGCACCAGGGTTGGGTGCTCACAGGAGCCTTTGATCCTACGGGTTCGTTAGCCAGTGCAGGTACCGACCGCACAATCCTGCTTTGGGAATCGTCCAGCGGAAGGCTCCTCCGCACGCTGCCACGGGACCAAGCAATCGTGTCTAGCGTCGTCTTTAGTCCTGCGGGCGGCATTTTGGCTAGCGGGATGGGTGACAGTACCATCAAGCTCTGGGAACCGGCCAGCGGAAAGCTCCTCCGCACGCTGGAAGGGCACACCAAAGACGTGATCTCCATTGACTTCCTTTTCGATGGCCGCTTAATGGCTTCCAAGGGTAATGACGGTACGATTCGCTTCTGGAATCCCCAAACCGGCGAACGCTTAGGCGTTCTGGAGGAAGAATCAAGTATAAAGTGGTACCCGGGCATCGCATTCCACCCCCGCCTGCCGCTACTCGCCACGGTCGGCTCGGACCCCGGCACGTCAAAGGACCTCTACGACCGCCTCATCCACATCTGGGAATTGGATCTCGCCGTCCTCCTCGGCCAAGCTGCGGAACCCAGTGCACACTACGTCAACGCCAAGATGGTGTTGGTAGGCGACACAGGCGTAGGCAAGAGCGGGCTGAGCCTCGTCCTGACAAACCAGCCATTTGAGGCCACCGACTCGACACCGGGAAGACGCGTTTGGACGTTCGATTCGCGCGATGTGAAGATTGGCGAGAACGTCACACAGACCCGCGAGACGCTCCTCTGGGATTTGGCCGGGCAGCCGGGCTATCGCGTAATCCACCAATTGCACCTGAACGAAGTGGCGGTCGCGCTAGTCGTATTCGATGCTCGGAGCGAGACCGATCCGCTGGCCGGAGTCCGCCACTGGGAGCGCGCCTTGCGCCTGGCACAGCAGCGCCAGGGGAACACGTGCGTACCGATGAAGAAATTCCTGGTATCCGCCCGTAACGACCGCGGAGGCGTATCGGTGAGCAAGGAGCGGCTGAACGCACTCATTGAGGAGTTCCACTTCGACGGCTACTTCGAGACCAGTGCCAAGGAAGGCTGGGATATCCAAAAGCTACGCGTCGCCATGGAGCAGGCAATCGACTGGAAACAACTGCCGGAGGTTTCGTCTTCACAATTGTTCGCCGACATCAAGTCGTTCCTGCTGAAGGTGAAAAAGACAGGCCGGTTGCTGGCGCCGGCAAACCAGCTTTACGACGAGTTCGCCCGCCGGCATCGCAAGACGGCAAAGAAGGTGGCAAACCTACGGGACCAGTTCGACACGTGTATCGGACGCCTGGAAAATCGGGACCTGATCCGCCGCCTGACCTTTGGCGGTTACGTGCTGCTGCAACCAGAGTTGCTGGACGCCTACGCTTCCGCAATGGTCAACACGGCCAAGGAGGAACCGGACGGACTCGGTTCATTAGCGGAGGAAAGCGCGCTGGCCGGCAGGTTTTTCGTTCCGAAGGAGCAGAAGATCACCGATTCCGCACAGGAGCAGTTGCTGCTGCACGCGACCGTGGAAGAGTTGGTTCGTCACGACCTCGCGCTCCAGGAGAACGCGGATGATGGCCGCTACCTGGTCTTTCCTTCGCAGTTCAATCGCGACTACGAAGATGCGCCCGAACCGAAAGGCAAGGCGCTGGCGATCACCTTCGACGGGCCGGTTCAAAGCCTTTACTCCACCCTGGCGGTGCGCCTCGGTCACAGCGGATTGTTCACCACGGGAGGGCGGAAATGTGGCGCAACGCATCGTTGTTCAGCGCCAAGGCGGGCGGCAAGTGCGGGCTGTTCCTGCACGAGTTCGCCGAAGCTCGCGGCCGCCTGATTCTTTTTTTCGATGAGCAAGCCACCGCGGAGACACGGTTTCACTTCGAGGAGTTCGTCTTGGCCCACGCGACGCGCCGTGCGCTTGATCGCACGGTGGAAGTCGTTCGATTCTTCGTCTGCGCCAATGGCCACCCTGTGCCGGACGACTACGTCAAGCTTCTGCAAGCTCAGGGCGCGAAGGAATTCCATTGTCCCTGCAAGGCGGTTGTGTCACTGGCCGAGCCGAAGGAACGTATCGGCTTCCCGTCGCAGGTCGACGCGATGGACAAGTCCGCCGACCGGCAGCGTGAGTTCGACGCGTCCGTTACATCCGCGAAGGGCGAAACAAGCACGAAGAACTTCCTAGAATGGGCCGGAGGCAACCGCGTAATGCTGGCGATCGTGTTCACCGATGTGGTAGGCTCCACGGCACTGGAACAAGAAATCAAAGAAGAGGCCATGAGCGAAGTGCGGCGGGCCCACTTCGCGCAGAGCCGGAAATTGATCGCGCAATACCAAGGACGAGAGATCAAGACGATTGGCGATAGCTTCCTGGCCGCATTCAGGTCCGCCGACGCCGCTCTCGATTACGCGCGAGCGTTGCAAACGAACACTGGTCATCTACAGGTGCAAATCCGCGCCGGAATCCATATCGGCCCGATGCAAGTGGAGGATAACGATGTGTTCGGCGGCACGGTGAACTTCGCCTCCCGCGTAATCGGGGAAATCAAGAGCGCGGCCGAGATCTGGCTGAGCGATCCAGCCAAAGAGCATATCGACAAACTCGGAGCCGCGAAATACAAGTCCTTGAGCTGGGAACCTCACAAGAGTGTCGGCATGAAAGGTTTTCCCGGCGATTTCACCCTCTGGTCGCTAAAGGACTAATCGAGAGTCACAACAGCAAAAAATAAATCTCCCCTTAATCCTCATCACCTTCCCGACCACCCACCATCCAGCACCACCACCCGCATGGTCATCTTAGATAGGAAAACAATCTTATGACGCCGACATTGACCACAGATACCGATCGCGCTGCCATCAACCGCGCCAACGCCCAGCACTCCACCGGCCCTCGCACCGAAGCCGGCAAACAGCGTTCTGCCCTCAACGCTCTCCGTCACGGACTCACTGGCCAGACCATCGTCCTGCCATCCGACGACCTCATCGCTTACGAGCGCCACTGCAAAGGCTTCTTCCTCGAATATCAACCCAAAGCCGACACCGAAAAGTTCCTGGTCCAAACCATCGCCGACACCACTTGGCGCCTCTATCGCATCTCGGGCCTCGAAAACAATCTCCTCACCTTAGGAATCACCGAACACGAAGCCAGCGTCGACACCGATCACCCTCAAGTCCTGAGCGGGCTGGCCATGGCCAAGACGTATCGAGAGCAAAGCCACATCCTCGCCAACCTGAGCTTACACGGACAACGACTCGCTCGACTGTTCAAAGAGACCCTCAAGCAACTCCGCGAAATTCAAGCCGAGCGCCGAAACCTGGAAAAAGAACAACTAAGAAACGCCGCCGTCATCATGGAACTCCACAAAGACAAAGGACTCCCCTACGACCCTGCCCAGGATGGCTTCGTTTTTTCACCCGCCGAAATCGACACCTGCATCCAGCGAACCGATCGACTCAAACAAGCCCGCCGAGCCGATTCTCACCGCCCCTGACCACCCCAATGCCCAAGCCCCTGCCCACAGCCCCAAGTCC
>CATPCJ010000033.1 GCA_955652915.1 uncultured Bryobacteraceae bacterium | reverse complement strand
GTACGGGTGTACTAAGTTCCGATAAAACATAAAAAACGCGACCCCCGTAGTGGGCGAGGGCCGCATCTCGGATATCAGGTGAGTGATACCCTTTCGCACTCTCATTTTACCTGCCATTCGAGCTCATTGCAAGCTTCCCACCTTTTATTGGCCTAAGCTCGCTCCGAGTGGAAGCGACGAGACAGCAAGGAGAGGTGTGTCCAAATGAATAAAGCAAAATTTCTCCGGTCGCAGGCGGCTATCTGCCTATCCGGACTCTTATTAACGACGATTTTGAGTGCCCAAACGGACCCCGGAGTTCAGAGTGCCAACCGGGGCACGGGCGCCACCATCATCAATCCCGCCAACGACCCGAATGGATTTACCGCGTTTTTCAACGCTGGTAGTGGTCAATTCCAGGAGGTGGAGGCGGTCGCTGGCAACGGCTTGGGGCCCCGCTTCAACTCAAATTCTTGCTCTTCCTGCCACCTGCAACCCGCGGTTGGCGGCTCGGGCGCGGCTGTCAATCCCCAATTCCGGTTCGCCGGCAGCAGCGTCGCGCCGAGGGACACGACTCCGTCATTCATTACCGCCAATGGCCCCACTCGTGAAGCCCGGTTCCCGTTCTTTTTCAACCCGGATGGCTCGGTGAACTTCAACTCCCCCAATGGAGGTGTAGAGGATCTTTTCACGGTTACGGGCCGCTCCGACGGGGGCGCCTGCAGCTTGGCCCAACCCAGCTTCCAGGCCGCGATAAACGTCAATAACATCATCTTCCGGATTCCCACGCCGACGTTTGGGTTGGGCTTGATCGAGAACCTTGATGACTCAACCCTGCTGAGGAATCAGCAGGTCAATCTCAACAACAACTTTGGAATCGGCGGGGCCTTTAACCGTAACGGCAACGATGGCACCATTTCGCGTTTCGGCTGGAAAGCGCAGAATAAGTCCCTGCTCCTCTTTTCCGGCGAAGCCTACAACGTGGAAATGGGCATCAGCAACTTTATATTTACTCAGGATCGTCCGCTGCCTGGCGAAGATACGTTTGGCACCGGCCTCCCGACGAACTGCTTGAACCTCACTGGGACCGGATATCCGGAAAATGTCACCCATCCCAATGGGTCACCCAGCTCCGCGGTTATCGACGATATCTCCGCGTTTGCAAACTTCATGCGCTTCCTCGCTCCGCCACCCACTGGGGGGGTTATTCTCAATGGGCAAGCGGTCTCCGCGGCGAACATCTCGGCCGGCGCCTCCCTGTTTAGCGCAATCGGGTGCGCGACCTGCCACAATCCCACGGTCGGCACCACGCAAGTGTCGAACCTCGTGCCAGCCTTGAGTAACACCGCGGTGCACGCCTTTTCGGATTTCGAAATCCATCACATGGGCTCCACCCTGGCAGACAACGTCTCGCAAGGCGGCGCGGGCGGCGACCAGTTCCGCACGGCTCCCTTGTGGGGGCTGGGACAGCGAATCTTCCTGCTGCACGATGGCCGCGCAACGAACCTGCTTGACGCGATCGAAGCACATGAAAGTAATGGCGGCGAGGCGACTAATGTTGAGTTGAACTTCAATAACCTTAGCACCACCCAGCAGCAGCAGATACTGGACTTCCTGCGTTCGCTGTAGCTTGTTCGTTGTGACCATTTGATCCGTGAAGGCTGGCGGGAATGGAAGTCATCCCGCCAGCCTTTTGAGGTTTCGAAAGGATTTATGCGATTCACTTATTCCGTGGTTCTCGCTTTGGGCCTAGCGCTATCGGCTGCGGCCCAGGATGCTGGCCAGCAAGCTATTCCCAAGAGTGGCGGCGATTTTTCGAATGTTACCGTGCCGCTTGTGAAAGTCCCCGAGGGAGTCATCCTGGTAAAGGGCGCATGGGCAAGCGCCAGCGACTCGGTCACACCTGTTCCGGAAGGAGCCAGCGTTAACAATGAAGCCTTCAGCGCCCCGTACTTCGGCATGACCTACCAACTGCCCTCTGGCTGGACCCAGAAATATCAAGGTCCGCCTCCATCCGAAACCGGCCGTTATGTGCTGGCGCAGCTAAGCCCTGCGGCCACATCGAACGGAACTGCTCGTGGGAGCATACTCATCGCCGCCCAGGACATGTTCTTCACGCCACTGCCCGCGCACAACGCCTCGGAGCTAATCCACTACATGAGCGAACATTTGCAGGCCGACTACCAGCCGGAAAGTCCGCCAGCGGAGGCTAGGATCGCCGGCCGCGACTTTACCGTATTTGCGTATTGGTCTCCCGTGGCGGAGCTCCATTGGTATGTGCTGGCTACCGAAATCCGCTGCCACACCGTGCAATTCGTACTGAGCAGCCGCGATACCAAGCTACTGGAAGCCTTAGTCCGGAGTATAGATAAGATGACGCCGTCCGCCGAAGCCAGTCCCACCGGGGGAGCCGTCGGGGGCCCGGTTCCCGTCTGTATAGCCAATTATGCGCGCGACGAGAATATGACCTTCCGGACCGAGCCGGTCTTTACCGAACGTCGGTCTAATGCGATTCCGGTTCGGATCGTCATCGACAAAGAAGGCAACGTGAAGCACATTCACTTCCTCAGTGCATTCCCCGATCAGTCCAAGGCCATCACAGATGCTCTCTCCCAATGGAGATTTAAGCCGCATCAGCGGAACGGCGAGAGGGTCGAGGTCGAAACCGGAGTGCTGTTCGGACGGCAGCCCGCAGTCGGCCCTGCACAAGATTAACGCACTCTACCGGTCTCGGATGAACGCCCCGTCTGAGGTTTTGGGTGGGATATGGGTGGGCAGCATTACCCGCGCCACCCTTAACTCATTGAAAATCCGGAGCCACCCTCCGGGATCGAACCGGAGACCTGCTGATTACGAATCACCTCGGTCATCGCAAATAATTTGATAATGCAGTCCACACACTTGGCTATCTGCACCGCCTTCAGGGCGGTCGCGGCACAAGTTGAACAGGTTTCTGAACAGTTTGTTGCGCGTAAAGCGCTTTCAAACCACCACAGGACAAATCGAACAGCTTAGTCGTTGGCTCCGTAGGTAGGGGCCGCGCAGCCCAAACCAAGGGCCGCGTTGATCGCGATTTGGACGTCCACCACGTTGACCACGCCGCCTCCGTTCAAGTCGTTAGCGGAAACGGCAGTTCCCAAGGCTTGGTTTGTTATGAGTTGCACATCTGCCAAGTTGATGTTGCCGTTGTACCCTATATCGCAGGGGGGCTGGATGCCGCCTGAGTAACGGGAATGGACACGGTGCCGATCGTCAGCGTCGCAGCCCGCTGCGACCCGCCGTAGTTGGGTGCGACGGTATACGCCACGGCGGAGGTCAGCGGCACCGCGGTCAACCAGCTCTGATCGCTAGATGCTATGACGGGACAGGACGTCGTCACGTCTATCGTTCCGCTGCCCCCTGCGACCGAAGCGCTGATCTGCATCTGCGAGAGATCATAAGTGCAAGCCGTCGCCGGCTGTGTCACGGCAGCGTTCGCCCCGGCCACACGTATCATTGCCGTCTGGTTGACTCCGGTCGTATTCGGAGCAGCGACGAGCGTGATGGTTCCGTTGCCGGTGCCGTCGGCACTGGTCACGGCGAGCCAGGGTGCGCCACTATCGTCCGCCGTCCATGCGCACCCGGACTGCGTAGTTACCTTGATCGTTGCCGTACCCCCGCCAAAGCCAACGAGTTGGTTCCTTGGAGTCAGAGAATATGTGCATGTGCCCACCGAGATCGGAGCCGATGAGCTGGCGCCGTTATAGGAAACGTCGAGCCAATCCGTGCCGGGCCCGAAGGCCGTAACGAGACCGGTAGAATCGACGCTAAACACATTGGTGGAGCCGCTGCGGACCTTGTATGTTGCCACGTGGCTAACGTCCACCGCGCCATTGGCGAAAAGAGCTTGTGCGCCGACAATGGTCCATGACCCCAGGGGCAAGGCTGCCAGCGGAGGATTGAGCAGTTTGAGCGCCGAGGCATTCCCCGAGGTTTGAAACGTATAGTTCAACGTAGTGCTGGCGTACGTGTTGTCGTTGAAGACTGCAAAAGCGACGAAGGTGGTGGACCCCAATCGCCTAGGGGTGAACGCGATGGAGAAGGGCGCCTGAGTGGATACGAGCAAGGGTGCGTCCGTTGGATCGGATACCGTTTGAAACAACAGGATTTCGGTGATTGTCTTGTTTGAAGTGGCGCTGATACCGATTGCCGAATTGATGGTCATGGTCGAATTCGAAGACGGCAGGAACGTAACACTTGACGCGGGCACCTTGGTGTAGCCTGAAAGGTCCAGGATCAGCCCCGCGGTTTGATCGGGCGCGAGGGCACCCGGTGCAGCCCTGGTCTCCGCAATAGCGGAGCCGGACGCTTGCGCCGGCGCAAAACCCGAACCGCCCATAAGCCAGTACGCCGCCTGAGTCCACACCGCCTGGCTGGCGGTCTCGCCGGTGTCAAGTCCCCAACACAGGCTGCTGTGAACGATTCTGTTGATTGTCACGATATTCGCAGCGCCGGTGTACTGGCTGGCTTCCGAAACGATCGTATCGTTGCCGCTTCCGAGCAGCCCATCGATGGTCTTGCCGGGCACAAACGATCGAAGGAGCAGATTGAGGAGGAGGCTTGTGCAGGACGAGTTTGGCGCATTCCCCACAATCGAGCTGTAGTCGCGCGCTGGGGCCACTTGATGTCCGGGTATCAGCGACTCTACTGCCGTGTCTACTCGCTTGCCACGCACCGCAAGGAGGTTGCCCAGCGTACAAGAGGGGATGACAGCGCATAACTCGGCGATTTCCGTGGTGGTAACGGCGATGTTATCGCGGTTATTCCACAGTGTTGTCGCCAGCTCTGAGCCGAGGTGCGGAGTACCGATGGTGATGAGCTGATGGACCGGGTCCGAGGGGAGGTAGGAAAGCGGGTAAGGTGGTTTCTGCTCAGTGAATGCGATGGTTACTAAGCCACCCATGCTGTGAGCCACTACGTCCACCAGGCCCGCGACCACTCCCTGCGTGGCGGCGGCCGCCAGCGCATTTGCAACCGTTCCCTCGAAGATGTTCTGAATCGGCGGATCAGTAAATGCCAAATAGTTGTACTGGCCATAGTCCGCGGTAAAGATCAGGCCGTGTGGATAGTTAGTGCGGAGCCATTGTTGGAACGGCGGCCATGCCTCGGCCGCATTCGACCAGACGCCGTGGATCAAGACGAGTGGCGGCGGTTGCAGCAGTATGGTGGTCTGGATCTGGATCGTGTCCTGCATGGCGGCGACGGTGAGCGGAATCGGCCGGTACACCCCCGAACTGAGCACGCTTGCCGGCATCCCGGCCGGCGACCACAGCAGCGCCAGGAAGATGCAGTTCATCTGGTTCGGGTTCAATGGGTCCGGATTGCACGACGTGCCGGCTGAAGTGGAATCGATGGTGACTTGGGTTTTCGCTCCAGGCGACGGGTTAATCAGGTAGCCCGGGTAGTAAGTCGTTAGGGAACCGACCGCATCCGAAAGTCCGGAAGCAGCCACGTTCAACTGAACCGCGCTGCTGGATCTCGACCGGATCATCACTACAGCCGCCGATCGGCCGTCGGCTGAAATTGCCACTGCGGGCGGCGCGGAAATCACCTGGCCCGTGACGTCGCCACTCACCGGGACGGGCAGATCAGTGCAGTCATGGCCGTTGATTGAGCAGGCAAGCGGATTGAGAAGCGACAAAGTCGCGTGTGGCGTGGCGATGGGACTGAATGCTAACTGCACGGTGCCTGTGATATCGAGCGTTACCACCGCCGGACATGGCGAGGCCACCAGGAAATCATTGATGTTTCCCACCCACTCGAGATGCTCCTGATAGGCGCCAGTGTTCAGATCGAGGGTTTCGGAATCGTGGACTACTCCGAAGGCGCCGTTGTTTTGAGGGTCGGAAAAATCATAATTTGGCATATGGATGCCGAACCAGGAGCCCGTAACTTGCCCGTTACTGGATAGCGAGGCACTCCCAAATTCGGAGCTTTGTCGGGGTATCGAAGGATCGCCCCAGTTATTGTTCGACCATGTGGCCGGTAACCAACTCCCCTGTGCTTGTACATAGTTGTAATTGGGGCCCACATAAGTAAGGTAGGAATGGTCAGGAAAGAGTATCGGCGAATACCCACCGGGAAGTTGGGCATTTTCCAGGCCCGCCAATGTGTCAGGGTACGAACCGGATGTAGTCACAGGGACAGAGCACCCCGTGGCGGTCCTTTGCGGGACGGCCGCGGCCCATCGTACCTGGAAGTTCCCGTCCATTATTAGGGCCTGATAGTTCTGCTGAGCCGCAGCGGGGGTTGCCAAAACAGAGTAAATTGCGAGCAGGGCGAACGTGGCGAGGGAGCAATCAGGGGCGGGCAGGCGAACGCCGCAGAGATGCGGGCCGCGACTTTCAGGCTGTTCCCCACCCGCAGTCCAGCGCAGAACCACTTTGGACATGATCCCTCCTACCCCTTTTCCAACTCGGGACACAGGTAGTCTATCGCAGCCGCAACTCTTAACTTAACTTAACCAGGATTTCCGTTTTGGCTCCTGGATTGGATTGAGTCTATCACAGACCACCAACTTCTGATCGTCTGGAGCCACCCTCCGGGATCGAACCGGAGACCTGCTGATTACGAATCACCTTCTCTTTCTCCTTCCGGCCCGTGGTGCGGCACAGAATGAACGTCTCCTCGCCGGTCGGCGTCTCGACCTTCTTCACTTTCACTTCCGGACGCACCTGGAACCATCCTTCCTTGTTCAGCAACTCGGCTTCAAAATTTTTCATCTGGCTGCGGGGAGTGCCCACCAGATATTGGCCCTGCCGCTTGCGGATCGCCGCAAGGGCCACGAGAACCGCAGCGGCAATGACGGCACTATCACTCGCTTCGGCTGGAAGGCTCAAAATAAGTCCCTGCTGATCTTCGCTGGTGAAGCCTATAACGTCGAGATGGGAGTCACCAACGAGTTGTTCCCGAATCCGCGCGAAACGCAAGGCGGCTGCGCGGGGTTGGGTCATCCCAACGACAACACATTCGGAGCTGGAAACGAGAATAATCCGGGCGGCGACGTGGTCCCGTTCGCTTTATTCATGCGCCTGTTGGCTCCGCCGACACCAGTTACCTCCTATGGCAACGTCAGCGCGGCCTCCATCCAAAGGGGTCACAATGCGTTCATCCAGGCTGGTTGTGCGCTTTGTCATGTCGAACAGATGACAACCGATCTCTCGCGCATCACCGCTCTGTCCCAACAACCGGTGAACATGTTCTCCGACCTGCTGGTTCATCACATGGGAAGTGCGCTGGCGGACGGAGTCTCGCAAGGTAATGCCGGCGGGGATGAATTCCGCACGGCGCCGTTGTGGGGCCTTGGCCAGCGTATATTCTTCCTGCACGACGGGCGCACCAGCGATCTGTTTGCGGCCATCGAGGCGCACGACGCTGCCGGCGGCGAAGGAAGAATATCGGAGTTAACATTGGATAGCTTTGGTGCCAGCACCTTTCAGGATGTCCTGAATTTCCTGCGCTCCTTGTAGCCCAGGAATTAGCAGTACGCGGAGGATCCCGTGGCCCTCCGCGTTAGGCGGATTAGCAATTCACCGGCAGGATGCCATCCTGCCCCACATCGCTTTACGAAGTTTTCGAGGTGAGAGCTTTTGGATAAACCATCACGCCCGATTCCGAGGCGCGGAAAATCTTGTAGAGAATTTGGTTCGTGGGCAGTTGCGTTTCCAAGTGATCGACGCCCTCGGCGCTGATGATGAAGCTGCTGCGGTCGTCCTGCAGCACTAACTTTTTCGCACGGAGATACCAGAGCGCAAACAGCAGGCGCTCGCGCGGAAAGCCCATGATGTTTTCCATGTCCAGCAGCGACAGCGCGCCAAAATCGGGATTCGCGCGGCGCTTGCTGTAGAGCAGGCACAGCACGCCGATTCGGATCTTCGCTTCCGAATCGATTCCATCGGCGAATTCTTTCCCCAGGAAAACGGGCAGCGGTGCGTTTGGAGGAAGCTCGAACTGCCGGTCATATTCCTTGCGCTTCACAGGATCGCGAAGAATCTGGTAAGCCTCATTCAGGACCTTGAATCGCTCCGCGTCGCCGGTCTGCATATTATCGGGGTGATAACGCCCCGCGAGAATGCGGTAGACGCGCTCGATGGTTTCGATCTCGGCTTGCGGATTGATCTGGAGCAGATCGTAATAGTTGATCGCGGTCTGGGGCAGCATCCTGTTGAACTAATCGGCGGAGCTGCCTACTTTCCGTAGACGTAGACGGCAAAGGAATTCGGGACCATTCGCTGTTTGGGCTTCTCGCTTGGCGCGGCCGCCGGCACTGTTTCGTACTCGGCAGCCGACAAGTAAATCTTCTGAGTTTTCGTGTCGAGCGCGAGGGTGTTCGCCCGGGGGGCTACTTCGAGTGTTTGAACGACGCTGTACTTGTCGGGCGAGTCCTGGTGGATAATTGTCACCGTACCGCGGTTGGCGTTGAAAATCAGCTTGCTCGCGGGGTCGAAAGCCGTGGCGTCGACGTGAACGCCGATCGGCAGCGTGGCGATGATCTTCCCCGAATCGGCATCGGCCACGGCCATCTTTTCATTGTTGCAGCCGATGAAAAGCCGGCGGGTTTTGCGATCCATGTCCATGCTGGCGGGAGCTTCGCAGGGCGCTACGGGCCATCGCTCAAGAATCTTCATCGCCTTGGGGTCGATCTTCAGGAGCATACTCTTGTCCTCGTTGTTGACCCAGATAACGCCCTTACCGTCGGTCACCGGGAACTCGGGCTGCCCGCCCAATTCGATATTTTCAATCGCCTTGCCCTCCTTCGCATCGATGATGGTCAGTGTGCCGCCGCGATGATTGAAAGCGAACACACGCTCCGTGGTGGGTTCGAAAATTACTCCGTCGGGGCCGTTGCCGGCCGGGATGTCCGCCAGCGACTGGAGCGTTTTCAGATCGAACATCTTGACGGTCGACGTGTTTCCGCTGGTGATGAAACCGCGATTGAGCTTGGATGCGATCGCGATTCCATGCACTCCGTTCATGCCGGCGATCTTTCCCACAGGTTCATCTTTATCGATATCGATCACCTCCACTTGTGAACCGTGCGAGACATACAGTCGCCGCCCGACCTGGTCGACAGCGAGATAATCCCAATTGCCTTCGCCGGTGAGCGCGATCTTCTTCAGGAGATGGTAGGTTCCAGCATCGGACGCGGCGAGGGCGAACGTGCCGACGATCAGCCCGAGGACGAAAAGCTTCATTTTCATGGGTGCCTTCAGAATACAATTTTCATCGCCAGGACGATGAGACGAGGCTCCGAAGTATCATCGATGCTTCCGGCCCCCAGCCGGCCGAATTGAGCATTCGCGACATCGTTCGAGGCTAGACGATCGAAGAACGGGTGGTTCAACGCGTTGTGGAAATCGGCGCGGATCTGCCAACGAACGCGCTCGCGGATAGGAATCTCTTTGTAGGCGGAAAACTCGACCGCGTTTAGCGGCTTGCCGCGGACGTCCGGAAAGCGCGTGGGAAAGGTGCGCAACGTGAACGGCGCTTGCGCTTGCGTGGGGAAGAGTGCGGTGTTGAACCAAACATCCGCCGATGGATCGAACTGCGTTCTGCCTTGTGCCTGCGCGAGAGCGTCGCGCTGGCTGTCGGAGAGCTTGGCGCTCTTAGCCGCTAGCGGGGCGGCATTCGGGAAGTCGAACGGGAAGCCGACCTGGGTATTATATTCGGTGTTGAAATTCCAGCCGCCCAGGATGGCGTTGAGAACAGGATGGATGCTACCGCCATAGCGCTTGCCTCGGCCGAACGGCACCGCTGCCGTGACAACGAGGGAAAACTTTTGCGGCGTATCGAATTGATAGAGGCGTTGTTCCAGCGGTGTTTTCAGAAGGTCCGAGAGATTGACGTCCTGGTTATTCAGAACGGAAACGCGCTCGAGCGTCTTTGAAATCGTGTATGCGGCCTGGATGCCGATACCTTGCGTGAACCGGCGAGTCAGTTTCATCTGCGCTGAATGATAGCTCTGGCCGCCTATTGGAACGTCGGTGATGTTGACCTGGGTGAATTGGGGAAAGGCGAAGAGCGTCTGGGAACGCGCCACGGTCCCGCCGTTGATGCCGGACGAAGGGAGGAGACCGGCCAAGGGATTCTGGATCTGCTTATTGAAGTACGCGGGCCGGTCCGCAACCGGAAGGCTGTTCAATATATCGGCGGGTATGGAGTTGAGCGGCAGCGATACAGGCAGCTTGTGGGTGATGTTACCGACATAGGACGCATCGGCCAGGAAGCCCCAGCGCAGTTGCCGCTGGAATCCGAAAGAGAACTGGTGAGAGCGCGGCAAGGGGCGATTCAAGAATTGAGCGGTGATCGATTGGCCGAGATTAGTAGCCAAACCGAGGCTCGATCCGATGGGCTTCTGCAGGCCATTGGGGAAAAGAGTGCTGGGGAAAGGGTCGCTCAGACTAACCGCCGGCGTAATGTTGCTGTCTGTACTTGCGATCAGGGTTGTCGGGCTGCTGAAGCCGGTATTCTGGCCGGTGGCGCTTTGTCCCAGATAGGTAAGACCGTAACCGCCGCGGATCACCCACTTGTCCGCGACACGCCACGCAAAACCGATGCGCGGCTGAAACGCACTGCGGTACGGATTGAAGGCGAAGCGTTGATCTCCGCTGGATCCCGCGTAGAGCAGACCTCCGTGGAGGCTGAGTCCGGGGACCTGAGCGTTCAAAGGACTAGCTTGGTCGAACGCAAAGCCTCGGACCAGGCGGTTGTACCTTTCCCGCAGAGGCGTTTCGTAGTCCCACCGGAGTCCGGCGTTGATCGTAAAATTCTTCGTGAGTTTGATGTCGTCCTGCAAGAAAATGGCGTAGTACTTGTTCTGGTAGGCAGGGTTGATGTTGCGGTCGACGGTGCCGCTGGTCGGCAGTCCGAGAAGAAACGTCGCGAATTCGTTTCCCGAGAGTGCATCGGCCTGCTGGGGATTGGCTTGCGTCCAGTTTTTGCCAAAGGTGTAAGACCCGTCCGCGAGACCGGGTTGCAGCGTGTTTCGGTTATAGAGCCGGAATTCGGCCCCGGCCTTGACGGCCTGACGCCCGTGAATCCAGTTGACGTTCGGTTGCAGGCTCCAGGTATCGTTGGTGCTGTAGTTAGTTACTTGAGTGGCGCCCAGCTCGGAATACGTTCCCAGGTTGAAGCGTGGAAACTGCAGCGTCAGGAACTGTGAGACCAGGGAGGACGGGAATCCGAGATTCCGGGGATCATAGCCGCCGGCGAAGCTGCTGCCGGTGAATGCTTCCAGGCGTGACAGACCTCCGCGGAGGTTGAAAATCAGCGCGGGAGAAATTACGTGGGTCCAATCCGCGCCCCAATTCCGCGGTACAAACGTCTTCGAACCCGCGGGTTCAGCGGCGTTGTTGCCCCATAGCACGACGGCCGGAGCGAAGTAGGGTGTTTGCCCGTAGCGGAACGAGATCGTGTCTCGATTTGACACATGAGCGTCGATTTTCCCAAGCAGCGCGCTGTATTTGTTCCCGCCCGGGGAGAGAACCGAGAAATTGTGCAGGTGATTGGGACCATCGCCGGGAACGTTGGGCGGCGGATAGAACTGAGCGAGCTTCGCCGCAATCGGATTGATGCGCTCGCCGGGGATGATGTTCCTGGAGAAAGGATCGCGAATGTACGTGCCGTTGGGACCGAGACGAGTCGTCTTTGGGTCATAGACGATCACCGGCTTCCCCGCCGAGGTGACAAGATTCGAAAAATCGCCATGGAGCTGTTCGGGAAGAGGCAGGGTCCGGATATTGGAACCATCGCTGTTTTCCTTTTCGCCTTCGTAGGACATCATGAAGAACAGCTTGTTGCGGCCGTCAAATAGTTTGGGCAGGTAGACGGGACCGTCGACTTGTGCTCCCCAAGTGTTGTTCTCGAATTTTGTGCGGGGTGTTCCTAACTTATTCAGGACCCACTCCGTGGAATCGAGCCGGATGTTCTTGAGGAATTCGTACAGCTCGCCGTGAACGCGATTCGTACCGGAT
>CATPCJ010000032.1 GCA_955652915.1 uncultured Bryobacteraceae bacterium | reverse complement strand
TCTGGTGGAACGGCTGGGGCGGTTAGGAGTAACGGTCGACTTACCAGATCAGGTAAGGGTGGCGGTCCCAGCCGAGCCTGTTCAACCTAAACCGAACATTTCACCGGACAAAGCAGCAGAAGTTTTCTAACGACTCGCGTTTATCGGGATGTATCGATTCCGAGGCAGATCCGGCTTCCAGGCTTTTTTCTAAGCCGACTGGGCACGCTACGTTCGTTGATCCGGCATCTGGGATGACGGTGAAGCAAGTTCGCGGATCTGCTCTGAGGCCAACCAAGCGAGCCACACGCAATCGGTTCTTGGATTGGGTCGGCCGGATTCCGTGCGGTGTTGACACACTTCCCAGACTTCGCGCGGGATCCTCCGCCACTCGCTTTCCGGGGTCTGGCCGGCTGAAGCCGCTGCGGTCAGGATTGCCCGCCCCACAGGCGCCAGCATCGATTGCGCCGGCATCGAGCTACTCAATGAGAGGGCTGGTGAACATCGTCGCGGCGCGCGAAGAAAATAATGGATAGTAGTACAGCGAGGCACGCTAATGGCCAACCCACTGCGTCAGTGTCAGAAGCTTTGAAAAAATCGCTCTAAGATCCACACAGGCAAGAATGCCTGTGCTACAAGAGCGGGCCACGCGGCACAGGCATTCTGGCCTGTGGTTTGCGTTTTTTCACAACTGCGTCAGGGGCGGAATACTAGTTTTTCGGAGAACTTGTTCTGCAGGAACTGTCCGTTGGTCACCAGGGTTTCCGCATCTCCGGCGAAAGCGCTCTTGGCAATGTCTTTCAGTGAGGTGTCCAGCACCCGCAACTGATCGAGCAGGGTTTGCGACGCCGTGCGGCCGTCCGCCAGGGTCTGCATTTGAGCGTAGAACCTGGGCAGACGTAAATATGCCGCCAGCGTGTCGGGCAGGTAGCGGCGAACCGTTTCGACAACCGTGAATGAATCCTTGGCCGAGATGATGCCGCGGTCCCGCAGTTCCTGCAAACGCGGAGTAACTCGCTCAACGTGCCCTGAATGCCACGGAGAAACTCCAGGGCCTCCTTGGGCAAGCCCTGGGCCACGCTGTCGACCAATTTGCGCACCTGTTGCGCCAACATCCCGGTGGACAGTTCGGTTTGTTCCGCCGTCCCGGCCAGGTCGCTACGCGGCCAGCCGAGCACACCCACGCCATAGAGACCAGCCACGATGGCCCACCAGTAGGCATGGATGACGCCTCCGAAAAACAAACCCAGACCGCCGCTGGCCAGCAGGCATCCCACGATGTTGCGCGTGCTGTAGAGGGTGTGCCGCGACGTCTCTAGGCCGGAAGAATGAGGCATCCTTAGCGTTGGACCCAGTTCCGTAAGCTGTGAAAAAATCGGTCTAAGATCCACACAGGCAAGAATGCCTGTGCCACACTTTGCACGAACTCAGTGGGTTACGCATGGCACAGCCATGCTTGATTATGCCATGGAGGACATTATGTCGTATATGGCATATTTGTATCCGGGCCGGTCGAGGATGCGCTCGACGCCGATGTCGTTAAACGCCGGCAGTCACCATATTGCCCGGCGGCCGGCTCAGCGTTTCGGACGCGGCCAATTTCCGCCGGAACTGTTGGTGCCGCAGTCGTGTCAACTCCACCAGCGGCCGCCACGTGCAATGCACCAAGTGGTGCTTGATCAGCAGACGCCAGAAACGGTTGGAGCGCTTGTAAAGGTACGACATCGCCAAGTACGGCGGCACGGCGGGCCAATCGGTGGGGCGGCGACGCCAAATTGAGGCGTGGGAGAAGAGGCGCTGGTAGATCCAGGCGTAGCCTTGCTCGAGCTCCTCCGGGGACATGTGTTTCGGACGGAACACCGCGTGGGCCGTGTCATAGAGAGACCAATCGCGGTGCAGCAGACGTCCCTCGGCTTCCATTTTCCGGAAAAGCGGCGTGGCCGGATAAGGGGTAAGAATGTGAAACGTCGCGCACTCCAAACGGTTCTGCTCGATCCATTCCGCCGTGCGGGTGAAGACGTCTCCGCGGTCGTGATCGAATCCCAGTACGAACGAACCGTTCACCTGGATGCCGTTCTCGTGGAGCATGCGGACGCGGCGCGCATAGTCGGCGGTCTTCGGTGTTTTCTTTCTTGCATCGGCGAGGTTCTCATCGGTGAGCGACTCGAACCCCACGAATACGCCCGTACATCCGCCTAGCGCCATGGCGCGGATTAAGGACGGATCGTCGGTGACATCGATGGAAACGGCCGCGCTCCAGATCTTTTTCAGCGGCCGCAGCGCAGCGCACAATGCGCGCAGATACTCACGGTTCGATCCCAAATTGTTGTCGATGAAGACAGCGTACGGTTGTCGATCCGCCTCGAACTCCGCGGCTATCTGGCCGGGATCCCGCATTCGATAGGGCATGCGCATGCCCTCGGTTGCCAGGTAGCAAAACCCGCAGCGGTTGTGACAACCGCGGGTGGCAATCAGACTGGTGGTTGTGAGAAAACCCCTTCGCGGAAGAAGCGATCGCCTGGGCGCGGGGTCCTGGCGATAATCGCTTTCATACGTTGCAACATATTTCGGCCGCAAACAGCCTGACTCGACGTCCGCCAGGATCCGCGTCCAAAGCTGCACGCCATCCCCCACGGCAAGCGCGTCCGCGTGCGGCGCACACTCTTCGGGACACGACAACACGTGCAGTCCGCCCAGCACCACCTTGCTTCCGCGGCTCCGGTACCATCGCGCAAGCTCGAATGCCCGCCTCGCGAAAGTCAGGTGGACCGTGATCCCCACCACCTCGGGAATGGTTGCGAAAGGTGGCCGCCCATCCAAGAGGTTTTCGTCCCAATATTGGACTTCCCAGTGGGCCGGTGTCGTCGCGGCGAAGCTGGTCAAGGCGAGTGTCGGCGTAAGCACGTGCTTGCCGAAGCTGGCGTTTGGATCCTTCGGGTAAAAGGGATTGATGAGCAGCGCGGAGCGCGCCCGGACCGGTCCTGAGGCGATTGTGGGATCCAGGAATGGCGGTTGGGTCATGTCAGGCGGGCACCATCGGCGCCGCGGGAGTTGGAGATAGGGCTGGTCGGGCATGCTCATGGATGTACTTTACTACATAAAGTACTTTCAGTCAAAGGAATTCATAACCGCTGCGTCGATCCCTGGATTTGGTGCGAATCTAATATCTATGCGGCCGCTCTCGATCATCTTCTTTTTCTCAGCGCTTGCGTTTGCGCAGACGCGCATGGACCAGCGCATACGCACCGCGATTGCAGGTTTTCAGGGCGATGCGAGTCTATATGCAAAGAACCTCGACACCGGGGCGACTTATGGAATCCGCGAGAATGAGCGCGTCCGCACCGCCAGCACCATCAAGCTCGCGATCATGACCACCGTCTTCGACGCCGTCGCGCATGGCCGCGCTAAGTGGACCGAAGAATTGGTGCTGCACGATTCCGATAAAGTGGGCGGAACCGGCGTCCTGCACGAGTTTTCCGACGGTGTTCACCTGCCGATTCGCGACGTGATGCATATCATGATCGTGGTCAGCGACAACACCGCCACCAATCTCTTGCTCGACCGCTTCACCGCCGACGCGGTGAACGCTGAAATGGATTCCCTGGGGCTCAAGCAAACGCGCAGCATGCGCAAGGTTTTAATTTCAGGGAAAGAAGGCGCCGGATTCAGCCAGGCCGGCCGGCTGGAAGAGAACAAACGTTTCGGACTCGGCTCCAGCACGCCGCGAGAGATGGTGACACTCGTCGAGAAAATGGAGCGCGGCGAACTGATCGACGCGGCGTCGTCCCACGAGATGATCGAAATTTTGAAACGCCAGCAATACAAAGACGGCATCGGACGCCATACCGGTGGTCTTCCGGTGGCCAGCAAATCCGGGGCGCTGGATCGTCTGCGGAGCGATGTCGGCATCGTCTATTCGAAAGGCGGACGAATCGCGATCGCCATCACCGTCGACAATCTTCCGAAGACCGATTATTCCGCCGACAATCCGGGCAACATCTTCATCTCGGAACTTACCGGCATGCTGCTGGAGGGTTTGGCGAAAAACTAGAGATGCTTCGGCCCAGGGGAGAGGGTGGAGACGAGTCTCGACCCGGCACGCAGGAGTGCGCGCGCCACGATGCCGGCGACCTGGTGGTTGTCCTAGGGAATGTCTCAACCAGGTGTGCGGCAGCTCACGGGATACATTGGCGCTGAGTCGCGTGGTGGTGAAGGCGGAAATATTCTTATAAGATTAGCTTGACGTGTACCCGCGTTTGGGGGTATAAATTCTTTACCCCCTCATTCTCGACTTCAATTCGAGAGCGTGCGAAAGGAAGTTCGGAACCATGTCAGTTGCTCATATCGCGCTTGTTGAACGGTCGCCCGCACCCGTCTGCGAGGAAACCGTCCGGGAACTCATCCACGAGTTGCGCCAGCCTCTCAGCTCCATCGAAGCCATCGCCTACTATCTGGAGATGACTCTGCCTCCCGGACAGTCACAGGCCCGCCACTACATGCATCGCCTGCAAGAGCTGGTGGTGAAGTCGAATGAAATCCTGGAGCAGGCAGCGTTGGACTATAAAAAGCAGGACGTCTAACTATTGTTTATTTTCGTCATGGCACCAACGCACCAGCGACTCCGCCAGACGGCCTTGGTTGGCACGCAATAGATCGTCGACGCTGAGCTTTTGGAATGCAAACGAGACAGCCCCATCCGACATTGCCGTCCCGGTCAAGTATCCGTACACGTCGGTCATGGCTTTTTGATTCGGACCCGCCTCGGCGGGAATTCGATAGCGCACCGCGCCGGCCGTGCCTACGATCCAGCCCGGCAATACCTTGCCCTTCCAATCCGCGGTATTGTACACG
Source organism: uncultured Bryobacteraceae bacterium (assembly GCA_955652915.1). Lineage (GTDB taxonomy): Bacteria > Acidobacteriota > Terriglobia > Bryobacterales > Bryobacteraceae > Palsa-89. The sequence continues at coordinate 1,402 of CATPCJ010000032.1, read as the reverse complement.
TCCTGCATGAAGAAATGAGAGTGGCTGGCCAGAACATAGACTCGCTTATGAGCGGTATTTTGCGCATGCCAGAGCGCCTCATAAACCTCGCGCCCGCTCTTATCGCCTAGCGGCCAATCACCCATGCTGTGGCTGTGTCCGACACTGCCGGGCAAGGCCGCGTGCATGCCGGCTACGATCGTTCGAATGTCCGAGGAAGCCTCATCGCGCTGAAGGACGGAATGAAACCAACGCAGCTGCGCCGCATCGAATTGATCGGTCCCGGCATTGTCCAGCGAAATAAAATCGACATTGCCTTGCACCCAGTGATAGTAGCTACGGAGCTTGTGGTCCTGCGGATCATCCTGCAACCGTTGGGCGCGGATCACAGGGCTATCGAGCCAATCCGCGAACTGGATCAGCCAATCCTGCCGCGTGGCCGGCGGGATGGTCTCGTGATTCCCGATGCCGAGAAAAACCGGAAGATCGCCGAACGGGACCAACTGGTGAGCGATAAAATCCGGCCAGGCCGCAGCCAGATAAGTGCTGACGAACATCTGCTTCGGCGTCAGGCCCAGCTTGGCCGGCGGCACCATATCTTCATCCATGGTGTAGATCGCGCGAAAATCGCCAAGGTGCCAATAGAACTCGGCGCCGCTATGTTTGACGCCGGCGCCGATGGCGGGCATCACCACATCGCCGCAATTCCGCGAATCGCCGGAGACCGCGAACTTGAAGACAGGGTTCTGCGCCCAGCCGCCGGCCACGGCCAGCAAACACAATATTTTTCTCACTAGAACCCGACTGTAGCAAAAAGAAAGAGGTGACAGAGGTGACAGGCACCTCTTTCACTCGTTGGCGACCGCCGCTTCCATCGCGTTTTCGTTGAAGCTGTAGCCGAAGCCGCGGACGGCGCGGATAAAGGCGGGATTGGTTGGGTCGGCTTCAATTTTTTGGCGCAGCCGCAGGATGTATACATCCACCGTGCGATCCGTGACAGCGCGGTCGTGCCCCCAAACGGCGTCCAAAAGCTGTTCGCGGCTATAGACCACGCCGGGACGGCTCATCAGAAATTCCAGCAGCCGGAACTCAGTGGCGGTCAGCGACACTTCGCTCGAGTTCAATAGCACGCGGCAACTCGACCGGTCGAGCTCCAAAGCGCCCGCGCGCATGCTCCGTGCAGGGGTGGACGTAGTGCGGAATTGATTCTTGATCCGCGCTATGAGCTCCCGGATGAAGAACGGTTTCACGATATAGTCGTTGGCGCCGAGTTCCAGCCCCACGATGCGGTCCGTCTCGGAAACGCGCGCCGTAAGGAAAATGATGGGAACATGCGCGAGCTCGGAATGATTGCGAAGCGCCTTGCAGACTTCCAGCCCGTCGATGTCGGGCAGCATGATGTCCAGGATCACCAGATCGGGCC
>CATPCJ010000031.1 GCA_955652915.1 uncultured Bryobacteraceae bacterium | reverse complement strand
CCACTTTTGTGTCGCACACCCGGCGTCATTTGGCCCATTCGATCAATGCTGAAGAAACTTATGAGGAAAGCCGGCCAGCATTCCACGATAAACCCGAACACCATCGGAGCGACCCTGGCATCGCGATGGGGCAAGAAGCGTTCGATTTGGTGCACCCATAGCTATCCCGTTCACTTCTTTTTCTCCTCCGCCCGCGCTCCGGCCAGAATGTCGCGTAGCGCGTAATTCCCCTCGTGACAAGCGTACTCATAGATGGGTCCCGCAGCCGCGACAAGCGGAATTTCTCCGCTCCAGGGCTTCGTAAACGTCGCCGGATCGTCGATGGTGAACCGGTAGAGAATGGTGTCCGGGGCGACCCGCGTGAAGCGTTCGATCACGTGCAAATTCTCGCCCGACCCACGAAACCTCGTCTTGCCGGTGAAGTTAGTGGAGTCGACCACCAGCGTGTCGCCCTCCCAATGGCCACGCGAGTCGCCCGTCCACTGGCGAATCTTGGAGTCCGGATGCGGACGCCCGTCCAACGGGATGATGCGAGCCTCGTGGGCCATCTCGACAAGAATCGTCATGAACCCGGAAGTCTGCACGATCTGGTAGTAGTTGTTGTACGCAAACGGAAGCATGGGCGGTCCGTCGCTCTGCCAAAACAGACACCGCTCTTGCAAAGATCGGTCCTCTGGCCCGTCGGCTGGATGCAGCCTGGCTTCCGCGCGGGCGTCCGCCGCTCTTTTCTGCGCCTCAGGCGTCAAGGCCGGCACCCGGCCATCCGGCGGGTCCACAATCAACGAAGTTCGAATGGAATTGCCGATGTGGGCAAGCTTGGTGCCGCGGTCAAAAAAAAGCTCATTGTAGGCGCGGCCGACGTCGGCTTCCGCGCCTCCGTCCCTGCGATCCCGATTCTGCGCTTGCAAGAACTGCTTTTCATATGCCGCTGCATCCTGTTCGGACAAGGCCGGCTTGTCTCGAAACTCCGCCGGGCGTTCCAAGGGCGTAAGCGTGGCATTGGTCCAGATTCCTTGCAGGTCCGGATGTCCGTCCGGCGTGCGCGGCGGGGTCCACGGTTTCGACTGACCCAACATCACAACGGCAACCACGGCCGCGAGAGCAATCCTATAAGCGCAAAATGGGTGACCCATCGGAGCCTTCCATCCTTTGTCAATGTAGCATCGTATGGGAGACTGTGAAAAAATCGGTCTAAGAACGGCAAGCATGCCTGTGCTGGAGTGGGGCAGGATGGCATCCTGCCGCGGATTGGTAATCCGCCCGGTGGAGGATCCGGAATTACTTACGGGCGATTGCCAAGCCTCAGGTTACCAACTCGCGGTGCAACATGAAAGTCTGGAATGTCCAAAGTCCGGACACAGGCAAGAATGCCCGTGCCACAATTTGCACGACCTCAGCGGGTTACGTGTGGCGTAGACCGATTTGTTAACATTCCAGTCATTCGTTCGAGGCCATCCTTCACGTCTGGGTTTGATGCGCTGTCAGCCTCCCGCAAACTGGCAACATGTGGCAGCAGCCACATCGACAGAATCGGGGATACGGTTCGGTCTACTTCCATGCTAGTACCAATCAAAAAGCGATACACTCTTTGATGGAGCAATCATGACGGAAGAACAGAAGAACCAACCGAAGCAGGATACGCAGCCCGGCGACATCGCGCGGCGCGACTTTGTAGCTCTCTCAGTAGCCGCGGGCCTTGCCGCTACTTCAGGGTCGGCCGCGGCAGCCGGCCTGGACGTTGTCGAGACAGACGTCGAGATCAAGACTCCCGACGGAACCTGCGACGCCGCGTTCATTCACCCCAAGACCGGTTCCCATCCAGGCGTGCTGATCTGGCCCGACGCATTCGGCTTGCGGCCCGCCATGCGCGACATGGCCAAGCGTATCGCGGCTGAAGGATATTCCGTCCTGGTGCCCAACCCCTTTTATCGCGTTTCAAAAGCTCCCTTCACGGATGCCTCGAACTTCAGTTTCCAGAATCAGGCCGACATGGCGAAGCTCCGGCCGTTGATGGCTTCGGTAAACGCGCCCGGCAACGGCGAGAAGGACGCCGTCGCTTACGTTGCCTTCCTGGACGCGCAAAAAGAAGTGAACAAGGCCAAGAAGATCGGCACCCAGGGTTACTGCATGGGCGGAGCGCTGGTGGTGAAGACCGCCGCGGCTCTGCCCGATCGCATTGGCGCGGGCGCGTCCTTCCACGGTGGCGGCTTGGTGACGGATAAACCCGATAGCCCGCATCTGCTGGCGCCGAAAATAAAGGCCCGTATGTATTTCGGCGTGGCGGCGAACGACGACGCGCGTCAGCCGGATGCCAAAGACAAATTGAAGGAAGCCTTCGCCGCCGCCAAAGTCCCCGCCGAAGTCGAAGTGTATCCGGGAGCCCTGCATGGCTGGTGCGTGCCGGATATGCCCGTGCAGGGTGATGGCAAGCCGACCTACAACAAGCCCGACGCCGAGCGCGCGTGGGGCAAGCTGGTCGCTTTATACAAAGCGGCCCTCGCGTAAATCGGCGTTAGCCGGCACAGGCGCTTCTCGAATCGGCCGCAGTGGGATATAGTACTCGGTAGGCCAACATCATGACCAACAATCGACTCCCGCTAGCCGCGTTTGCCGCAACACTGGTTCTCAGCGCAAGCAGCTTCGCCGGGACAACGTCCGCCCCAACCTTTTCGCGCGACGTGGCCCCCATTCTTTACAAGAATTGCGCTAGCTGCCATCGGCCCGGCGAGATTGCGCCCATGCCATTGCTCACCTATGAACAAGCACGGCCATGGGCGAAATCGATTCGGGAAAAAGTGGCGCTGGGGCAGATGCCGCCCTGGCACGCCGCCGAGCCGCGAGGAACGTTTTCGAACGATCGACGCTTGAGCGCCGCCGAGAAGGACACGCTGCTTCAATGGGCCTCTGCGGGCGCGTCGCAAGGCGACCCGAAGGACTTGCCGCCCCTGCCGAAATTCACCGAGGGCTGGGAGATCGGAACCCCCGACGCAGTGTTCAGCATGGAGAAACCGTTCGAGGTGCCTGCGTCCGGCACGATTGATTATAAGTATTTCACCGTGCCCACCAACTTCACGGAAGACAAGTGGGTGCAGTCGATTGAGGTTCGCCCGGGCGCGCGCCGCGTGGTGCATCACGTCCTGGTGTTCTGCCGCGAGCCCGACGCGAAGCCTCGTCCCCCGGCATTTGTTCAGGTGCCCCCGAAGTCCGGCGTAGCTCCAAAGACAGCCGAGAAGACAGCAGACCCCAATCGCCCGCCGGCTCAACCGAGGGGCCCCGGCACATTGATCGCGACCACCGCGCCGGGCACCAACGCGATGTCGTTCGAGCCTGGCTCGGCAATGCGGATCAGAGCCGGATCGACGCTTATGTTCCAGATACATTACACGGCGAACGGTAACGCGGCGGAAGACCGGTCGAGCGTCGGTATGATCTTCGCCAAAGAGCCGAAGCAGGAGATTCGGAACAGCGCGTTTATCAACGTGTTCCTGAAAATCCCGCCGGGCGAGGCCAACCAGGAAGTGGATTCGGCGATCGAGTTCAAGCAGGATGCGCACATCACCGCATTGTTCCCGCACACGCACCTGCGCGGCAAGAGTTGGCAGTACCGGCTGGTGTATCCGGACGGCCGCTCCGAAGTCGTGCTGTCGGTGCCGAAATACGATTTCAACTGGCAGACCTACTACGTGTTCGCGCAGCCCCTGGCCGCGCCGAAAGGATCGCGCCTGGAGGCCGCCGCGTATTACGACAATTCGGCGGCGAACACCTTCAATCCCGATCCGAAGGTGGAGGTGCATTGGGGTGAACAGACGTGGCAGGAGATGCAGTATTCCGGCATCAGCTACTTCGTGGATCGGCCGGATGCCTCAACTGGTGTCACTGGTGCTCCCCCATCGACCACAGCCGCAACAGGTCCTGGCGCCCGCCGAAACACTCGCGTGGATTGAAGCCCACTTGGGGCGGCGAGCTGGAGGACGCGCCTGCTGAGTTGGTCCACCTCGGCGGCGTCCCCCAAACCACGATGGGCAGCAGTCTCAGGTACAGGTACAAGTGTTAAGCCGGGCGGGACACTAGTTTGCGGCGGCCTAGATTCTCCACAAAATCTGTGAGGTCCGCCTGCACCTGCTCCAATGGCACGCTGAATTCCCGGCTGACTTCCGCCGCGATTTCGCCCAGGGTCTTGCTCTCCAGACCCGCCAGGATCACAGCGCCTATCCGGTTGGTGGAGAAAACGCGCCCTCCATGAACATCCAGCAACACCGCGCCTTCGGAATGCGTGGACAGGCGAAGCTCGCTCGACAGTTTCAATCGGGTTGTGGGAGCTAGCATATGTCTAGTGTCGCGTAATTTTGGGATCGTCGTTCCACCACCACAAAGCGGATAGCGGCTTCGATTGCGGCCACACCTGAGTCAGCGTTTCGCCCTCGAACAGCTCGCCGTTTTTCATGACATAGCGGATGCTGTTGCTATTGCGAATGTCGGCCAGGGGATTGCGATCGAGCACCAGCAGGTCCGCCAGTTTCCCGGGTTCAATGCTGCCCAGATCCTCGCCGTACCCCAGAGCTTCCGCGCCGGACAGGGTCGCCGCGCGCAGTACGTCGTAATTGTCCAACCCGCCGCTCGCGAGCGCCCACATTTCCCAGTGGCATTGCAGGCCTTGCAATTGGCCGTGCCCTCCGGTGCATACTCGTCCACCGCTGCGGACAATGCGCGCGGCGGATTCGGCCAGTTTCGGAAATACGTGCTCCTCGTACCGGAACCACTGCTGGCGCCGCTGCGTGCGCGAGTCCAGAACATTGTGAGGTATGAAGCGCCGCAGTTTGGCGTCGTCATGGACCTCCGTGTTTTCGTAGAAATAATTTTCGCCCAGCGGCCCCCCGTAGGAGAGAACCAGCGTGGGGGTGTAGAAGATGCCCGACCGCGCGAACAATTCCACCACGTCTTTGTTGAGCGGCGTCACCGGCAGGGCGTGCTCGTTGCCGCTGAACCCGTCGAGCGCGTGCGTGAGGTCCAGCTTCATATCCATCGCGCCTTCGGTAGTGACCATGACTCCCTTCTCTTTGCACGCCATCGCGATCCATTCCCGCGTCCTGCGGTTACCCAGCATGTAGGCCTTCACGGTAGTGACGCCGTAGTATTTCTTGTAGCGCTCGACGATCCTGCGAGCATCGTCCAGAGAATTGATTTCGGTATTCGAGAAAATGCCGGGGCCGGTGGAGAACGCGCGCGGGCCGAGCATTTCGCCGGCTTCGACTAGATCCTGATAAGTGAAAACGTCCGTAGTGCCGGACTGCGGATCGCGGCCGGTGGTTACGCCATACGCCAGATTCGCCAGGAAAGGCCAGTTCGCCAAATCCAGAATTCCGCGGCGCATTTCGGTCCAGTGCGCGTGAACGTCCACGATCCCGGGCATGATGATTTTATCTTTTACATCGATAATTCTGGCGCCCGCGGGAACTCGCGCTTCACCGCGCCGCCCCACGGACACAATTCGGTTTCCTTCGATCACCACGTCGGCGTCGTCGATGACGTCGCGATTGCGCATCGTCAGGACCTTCGCTCCCCGCAGCACCACCGCGCCGGTGGGAGCGTGCCTCGGTGTCTCCACTTGAATGGCAATCTCCTCGTATGGTGGAGCGGGGTCGGACAGTATGCTCGCCACGGATTGACGGAAGAACGATGCGCCCAGCGACCAAACGATGGTGCGCCCTCCGTCGGCCCAGGCGAAGTCATCGGCGCCGAGCTCAGTCACTTTCTTCAGCGGCACGGACGGCGCGCTCACATTGACGACCGGAGGATCGCCGCCAATCTCGGGAACCTCCAGGAGATAAAGCTGACCGTTTACCAATGCCAGGACGTGGCGTCCATCCGGGGCGATCCGCAGATCTTGCGCGGGCGCCGGTTGGGAAGCGCCCACCACGTTTTTCCCGACCACCTTCAAATGCGTTCGCAGGTCGGACCCATCGCGGCGGAACGATTGGAGACCCTGCGAGGAGTAATAATAAACCCTGTCGGATGTTGCCGCGAAGTGCGGCCTGAGAATTCCGCGGACGTGGAGCGGCGAGGGATCTCCACCATCCTTGGGTACAAAGACGGGCTGTAGCGAAGCGCCTCCGCCCACCGATTCGAGACGCGCGCGCGTGGAGGCACGCAGCACCAGGATGCCGGATCCGTCCGGCAGCCAGACCGGGTCCTGATAGTAGGCGGGCATCCGGGTCATTTCTTCCGGTTGAGATTTTCCATCCATCCGCAATTTCCAGACGCGGCCTCCCGCGGCCGACCAGCTCACGTAGGCGACATATTGGCCGTCCGGAGACCAAGCCGGTTGAAATTCGCGGGTGTCGCCGGAGGTCAAGCGGCGCGGCTTCCCTTGTGGAAGATCCATTTCGTATAAGTGGGACAATGCCGTGAAAACCAGCCGGCGGCCGGCGGGATCCGTTCGCGGCGATTGAATGAAGCGCGCGCGCACGGGACCTTGTTCTACACGGGAGTGGAACTCGAGCGCGGGTCCCAGGTCGAGCGAAACGTTCGCTGTAAATGGCACCGGAGTTTCTTCGCCGGTGGCCAACTGAATCCGCCGGATTTTCCCGCCATAAGCGAGAACGATTTCCTTGCCGTCCGGAGTGAAGGAGTAGCCGGGGATCACGTCGCGCGTGGGCCGCGCCTCCTGGTCGTCCCGCTGAATAGGGTACTTCAGCCAGCGTTCGTCGCCGGATTTCAAATCGCGAATCCGCAACCCGGTCTCGCCGTCGAATCGCGTGCCATAGACCAGCAGCTTTCCATCCGGCGAGAGGGCCGGGCTGAAGGCGCTGCCCACCGATCCAGTGATGGTTTCTTCATCGCCGGTAGACCGGTCCCGCCGGACGATTTGCCACAAAGGCAGGATAGGATTGAAATCGAAAGAGCCGTTGCGGCGGGCGTAGTAGAGCTCCTTGCCATCGCGGGAGGCGACCGCGCCCAGGAAGTTCAGCCGCTCGCCGCCCGCCCCCTGAGATTTCGCTACCTGCATTCCGGAGCCGCCGTGAATGTTGTACATCCAGATCTCATGCACGCCCGCGCCGCCCGCATTTCGCGACACCAGAATCGCATCGCCGGCGGGCATCCAGCTTGGCGAGACGAATCCGCTCTCCGAGTCGCGAGTCAACTGCCGCGCTTCGGAGCCGTCCACTCGCGACATCCAGAGATTTTCACTGCCGCCGGCGTCGCTGATGTATGCGATCCAGCGGCTATCCGGCGAGAATCTCGGCTGGCTGTCGAAGGCGAGACCGGAGGTGATACGCCGCGCCTCGCCGCCCGAAGAAGAAAGGGTATACAGGTCGCCCAGCAAATCGAAGAGCAGAGTCTTGCCGTCCGGAGAAACATCGATGGACAGCCACGTACCCTCGTTGGTGGTGAACTCGATCTTACGCTCGGGTTGCAGGGGCAATTTGGGCGCATTGTCGGACCGCTCGGCAATGAGACTCATGGCCAAGACAAGCGCGGACGCGAAACGGACACAAGTTTCCTTTTGCATTACGGCATCTCCTTCAGTTGGCTGACCGAGAACAGGCGCTTACTGCTGGCGAAGGACGTCCATGGGATCCACGCCGGCGGCGTGGCGCGCCGGCAGGTAACCGGCCAGGAGTCCGACCACGCCCAAGAACAAAGGCGCGGCAACGAAGCTGGCCACATCGCGCGAGCCAATTTCAAATAGCAGGCTCTCCAGGAGCCGGGTGAGAGCGAACGCGCCGGCGACGCCGATGGCCAGGCCAAACGCCGCGAGAACGGCAACCTGCCGGATGACCATTCGCAGAATGCGGAATGGCTCGGCGCCGAGGGCCGCGCGAATGGCCAGCTCGCGGGCCCGCTGCGTAACCGAATACGAAACCACGCCGTAAATACCGATGACGGCGAGGGCCAGGGCGATGAACGCAAATCCGGCCAGCAGCATGGTCTGAAAACGTTGGCCTTGCAGCGAATCGGACACCACCTGTTCCATGGTCCGGATATTGTAGATGGGCAGCAGCGGGTCGATAGCCTGCAAGGTCGCCGCCACTTGCCGGGACGAGTTGGCGGGATTTCCTCGAGTGCGCATGACCATGGTGGCGGGCAGCGCGTTTAGTACGGCAACGGACGAATCGTTCATCTGCGGCATGGGGACGAACAAGGCCGGCGCCGGTTTCGACTCGAGTTTTGCGTCGCGGAAATCGGCGGCGACTCCCACGATCAGCCGGGGCCCGTCCGCATAGGCGGGGCCGAGCATCGCCCACCCGATCGTCAGCGTCTGTCCAATCGGATTGCTGCGCGGAAAGTGTTTTTTGGCGAAGGCTTCGTTCACGATGACCACGCGCGGCGAGGTGCTGGAATCCTCGGCGCCAAAGGCCCGCCCGTTTCGGACCGGGATCTTCATCACTTCGAAAAAGCGCGGTGTCACGGCCATCCATTTCACTGTGTCCAGATAACGGTCGGCCGGCTTGGGGCGTCCGGGAAGCGCCTCCAGCGGGAGCTTGAAGCTGTTCGCGAGAGGTAAATAGGTGCACATTGCCGCGGCGGCGACGGATGGCTCTCCCTCCGCCGATTCCACCGCGCGCTGCGCAAAGCGCGAGATATCCGCGGCGGTTTTATAGCGGCTGATCGGTGGACTCATCTGTATGGTGAGGACGTTGGCCGGATTGAATCCCGGATCTACCATGTTCAGGCGGGCGAAGCTCTGGATCAGCAAGGCCGCCCCGATCAGCAGAATGATCGACAATCCCAATTCGGATACCACCAATACGGCGCGCAGCACTCCCGCACCTCGGCCCTCGCCGGTTCTGGCGCCGGAATCGCGCAAGACCTCCTGAAGGTCGGTGCGCAATGCGCGTATGGCCGGAGCGATGCCGAAGATGAGACCGGTGACAACGGCCAGGCCGGCGGTGAATAGCAGCACGTTGAAGTTCACCGCGACCTCATCCAACCGCGGCAGGTCGACGGGGTGAAACTTGGCCAGCGCGGAGACAGCGAGCTCCGCCAGGCCGATGGCCAGAACGCTCCCGGCCAGCGACAGGACGACGCTTTCCGTCAGAAGCTGACGGAGCACACGGGAACGGCTGGCGCCGATAGAAAGCCGCAGGGCAATCTCGCGGCGGCGGCCGGCAATCCTGGCAAGCAGAAGGTTGGCCAGATTCGCGCACGCGATCAACAGCACCAGGCCCACCGCGCCGAGCATGATGAGTAAACTGGAGCGGGCCTTGTTGCCGATTTCATCCTGATAGAGCGAAACCGCGATTGTTTCGGTGGGCTGCATCGCTTTCGGATGGTTGGCGCGGAAGCCGGAGGCGACCACCGCCAGGTCGGCTTGCGCCTGGGACATGCTTACGCCGTCCTTCATTCGTCCCAGGACCATCAGGTTTTCGCCCGTGCTCATGGGGTCGGAACCGATGCTGAGGGGAGTCCACACGTCGGAGCTCAGCGAGGAATCCATGTTCGCGGGCGCCACGCCGATCACGGTGTAGTAACCCTTGCCCACCGGGATGGATCGGCCAATGGCGCTAGCCTCCTTGCCAAAATGACGGACCCAGAAACCGTAGCTCAAAACGGCCACCGGCGGAGCGGCGGGCCGATCTTCCGCTGGATCGAAGAATCGGCCCGCCTGCGGTTGTACGCCCAGCACACGGAAAAAGTCGGCGGTCACGGATCTTTGCCGGATACGCTCGGGATGACCCACGGCCTCGAAGCTGACGGCGCGATTGCCCTTGTCGGCGGCGATGTATTGCAGAGTCCGCTGGTGCTCGCGCTCGAAAGAATACTTCCCGCCGGTGGTGTTGGGGTCGGTGTTGCCGATAGTTGTCGCGCGCTTGATGGCCACAATCCGGTCCGATCCGGGGTAGGGAAGCGGGCGAAGAAGCACACCGTAAACCAAACTGAAAATCGCGCTGTTGCCGCCCATTCCCAGTGCCAGGGTCGTCAGCGCGACGATGGTAAACCTGGGGGACTTTCGCAGGACCCGCAGTGAATAACCCACGTCCTTATAAAGGTCGGACAGCCATACCCAGGGACGCATTGGCGTGCTCCTTAGATCGATTCTCCCAGAATGCTCGCTACCCGCGGCGGCGTCCGCCTGCCCCGATTCGTAAACGGGCTCTTCGCAGACGCCCGTCGCCGATTGCGATGAAGTTTTGTTGTTCATGTTTTCCTCCAGGCCTTCCTAGGGAGCTGTGGTGACCGCCGGAAAGACTTTCGGCCTGACAGCCGGCTTCCGCGGAAGCATCGCCTGCCGCGTGGCGGCATTATAGACAAAAGATGAAACGACCACCGCCGATTGCATCAGGTCCACCGCCTGCACGTGATCGTAGACATCCATATTGGTGTGGTGAGTACGGGTGAAATAATGGATGGGATCCTGCATGAATAAAAATCCGGGGATGCCCACTTCGTTGAAGTAGTAATGATCGGACGCTCCCGTGGTGCGCGGCCCGATGGCTGAAACGCCGAGGTCCTTCAAGGGATCGATCCAGGATTCGAGGATGGGACGCAGCATGTCGTTGGCTTCCAAATACACGCCGCGGATCTTTCCGGTGCCGAAATCGTAATTGAAGTAGGCCGAGATTTTGCCGTGTTCCGGCGCCAATTCGCCCGTGTCGGGATCGCCGAAATGCGTTTTGACGTATTCTTTGGAGCCCAGCGCGCCTTGCTCTTCTCCGCCCCAGAGCGCGATTCGAACCGTGCGGTCCATGTTCACGTCCAGCGTTTTGAGAATACGAACGGCTTCCATCACCACGGCGCTGCCGGCGGCGTTATCGGTGGCGCCCGTTCCGCCGTGCCAGGAATCGAAGTGCGCGCCCAGCATCACCACTTCATCTCTCTTCGCGTGGCCTGGAATCTCGGCCAGGATATTGAAAGAATCGCCGCTGTCGCGGATGTCGTTGCGGATGTCGAACTCCAGCTTGACGGGTATTTTGTACTGCACCAGCCGGAGAATGCGATTGTAGTGCTCCGGCGTCAAAGCGACCATGGGAACCGCCAGCGGATCCTCGGACTTTTCGGAGCCTCCGGCCGCGGCAAAGATCAGTCCAGCCTCGCCTCCGCTGCCATAGGAAAGAACCACCAGGGCACCTTCCTGCTGATAGAAACGGGCGAGACTCACGCGCCAACGGCGAGTCAGTTCCGCGCCGGAGGGCCTCGGCGCGCCTGGCTGCCCCGTATCGGGAGCTAGCGGACGCGCCGGCGCGGGATCCGGAAACAGGGACTGCGAAGCCAGGTCGCTATCGGTGTAGCGTTTCGCCAGGGCTTCGTAGTGGGGCTTCAAGTCTTTCAGCGGCTGCGAGAGCACAACCTTGCCGCGCAGCTTGCCCCGGAACTTTTCAAAATCGGCCTCCGAGCGGATCTCCGCGATTACCGGCTCACCGGTTACCGCGCCGGGAGTGCCGGCGGTCCAGGCCAACGGCATTCCGATCAGCGACGAATACTGCGGTTCGATCATCCGCGCAAAGAAATAAGTATTCGACCAGGCCCGGCCGAACGGGCCCCATTTTTCCCTCCTCACGTTGCTGAGGCCGTATTCGCGCAGGCGCTCGATGGCCCAGTCCGCCGCCGCCAAGAATCCGGGCGAATTGGTCAGGCGCGGCCCGTATACGTCGGTCAGGTAGAACACGTGATCCATTACGTGGGACCGCTGGAAACCCTCCGACTTAACGCGGTACAAGGTTTCCAGGTCCACTCGCTCTTGCGGCCAAAGCGCCGGAAGAATACAAAACAGGATCCCAATTCTCAACACTGCCTTGGTGTGCATTTCAGGAAACTCCCAATACGGCCGCCACGGATTTTGTGTCCGGGAGGGTTAGATTACTTCGTCCGATCGCGTCATGCGCGAACAATTCGTCCAGCAGGAAATCCGCGCCGCGTCCGCTGAGGAGGCGGTGGAAAAAGAGCGCCATGCCGGCGTTTCCGGAACCGTAGTCGCAGGTGATG
>CATPCJ010000030.1 GCA_955652915.1 uncultured Bryobacteraceae bacterium | reverse complement strand
GAGCCATTGGAACCCCCTGAGCCATTGGAACCCCCTGAGCCAGTGGACCCCCAGGGGCCTCGTTCGGGAAAGTCCCGACGCTCGCAACGTGAGTGGAAGGGATTACAGGAATTGCGACCGGATGGAGCACACTTCCGAGAAACGGCAGGAGCAACACGCTATAGAGAACCACGGTCCAGGCCGCCAAGCGAATCCCGGCGTCGCGCACGCGGCACAGACCTAGAATGGAGCCGGCCGCCAGAGCGAGCACGGTAGAGCGGATGGCCGAGTCGATTAACAAAGAAATCATCGGGGAGTTCCTTTCTTCGATGCTATTTTAGCGGCGACACTTTGGAGCTGCTTGCGGTCGAGAACCGAATGGTCCACCATGCCCACCAGCAGGGCTTCGACGGACCCGCCACACAACTTGTCGATTATCTGTTTCACGGCGCGCGCGGCTACGGTTTGCGGAGCCTCCATGGGGCGATACAGGAATGTGCGTCCGTCCACATCATGTTGGAGGTAACCCTTGGCTTCCAGCCGGCGCAGAATGGTGCGAACGGTTGAGTCCTTCAACGGATGCGTGTCCGCCAGCCCCTCGCGGCACGCTTCTGCCGTGCACGGGCCATGTCCCCACACAAAGTCCATCACCTTTTGTTCGAGGTCGCTGATCGTTTTGGGCTGGTCTTCTGGTTTGCTACGCATTGTAACGTTACAAACTGTAACATCTTCCGGATGGAAATGCAAGCGGTTTTTTCAAGTGAGCCTATGCCGGTGCTTACGGTAAACTAGAGGCATTAAGGCAATGCTGTCGATCGTTATTCCAATTCACAACGAGGAGCCGTCTATTCTTCCGCTTTATGACCGGCTCACGGCTGTGTTGGAGTCGATACAAAAGCCCTACGAGATCATTGTGGTGGATGACGCATCGACCGACCGCAGCTTCGATCTGCTGGCGAATCTGGTGGAGACGGATGCGCGCCTGAAGGTGATTCGACTGCGCCGCAACTTCGGCCAAACCGCGGCCCTCTCGGCCGGTTTCGACGAAGCGCAAGGCAGCGTTATCGTGTCGTTGGACGGCGACCTGCAGCACGCGCCGGAGGATATTCCGGCATTGCTGGCCAAGATCGAGGAAGGCTACGATATCGCGAGCGGATGGCGCAAGGACCGCGTGGACAATGCGTTGACGCGCAGGATTCCGTCGCGAGCCGCGAACTGGCTGATGGCGAAAGCATCCGGAATTCAGCTTCGAGATTTTGGCACCACCTTTAAAGCTTATCGCGCTGAAATACTCAAGGAAATCAATCTCTACGGTGAACTGCATCGCTTCATTCCGGCGTTGGCCAGCTTTTACGGCGCGCGGATCGCGGAAGTCCCCATCCGCAATACGCCACGCATCGCCGGCGATTCGCATTACGGACTCAGCCGGACTTTCAACGTGATGTTCGACATCCTGACTATCAAATTTCTGCTGAAGTACTTCACGCGGCCGATGCATTTCTTCGGACGCCTGGGTTTGAGCGGATTTGTGATCGGCACGATAATTCTGGGGTCGCTGGCGATTCACAAGTTGTGGGGACATGGGATGCTGGCCGAGCACGGTCCACTGATGATCGCGGGAGGCCTTTTGCTACTCGGCGGGCTGATGATGTTCAGCACCGGGCTCTTGGGGGAAGTGCTGATGCGAACTTACTTTGAAAGTCAGGGCCGGCGGATATATGCGGTGCGGGAGATACGTTGCCGGCGCGAGCCGGTGGCGCCGGCGTAGCCATTCTTCGCGCCGCGACCATTTGTTCAACCTGGCACATTGTAATGGTGGGGCAAGTTGGTAACCCTCGGCCGATTGGCAATCAGCCCGTAAACCAACACCGGGCGGATTACCAATCCGCCGCAGGATGCCATCCTGCCCCACATCAGGATGCCATCCTGCCCCACATAAGAATTGGATAATCCAGTGCCTATTTCCAGTGGGGGAACGGATTGATGCGCCCTTTTTGCGAATCGCGGATCAGGCCGGGAACGCGCTTGCGGCGGGCCATTAGTTTCGACAAGAGCGTTTCCAGCACGGCTTCGTCGCCGTCCAACCACTCCGGCGGGATTTGCTTTAGCGCGTCATCCACCACTTCTTCGGGAAAGCTAATTATGCGGTCGAGCCAGGGTTGAAAGTCATCGAACGAGGTGGCTTTCCGATAGACGGTTGGACGGAAATATAGTCCCTGGAGAGGCGAATCCGAGAATCTCCAGTGCGGTCCGTCGAAGACATATCCATGATCCATCATGCGGGCCACGAAGCCGTGCTGCTTGGGGCGCTCGGCGGCGGAGGGCGACCATTGCTCCAGCCGCGCACGGTAAAAAATAGACTGGCGGGCGTCGGCGTTCCCGATCCATTTGTCGAACGCCAGTACGCCCAGGAATTGATCCAGATTTACGACTTTGTCCAGCAGGAGATCCGGGACAAAATCGTAGACCATAGTGGTGGCGGGATTCCCCGGATATCTCGAACCGAAGTGCCAGCCGGGCTCGACCGCCAGGCGACGCGAGCCGAGCTGAATGTGGATGTCGGGATTGGCGGCCAGCAGCTCCGGCGGAACATTGACGATCGCGGCTTCGGGCGCCGCGATTTGCAGGTAGTTCAGGAACACGGACGCGATCAGCTCATTGACCAGAATGCGCCGGTGCTGCGGATTATTCCGGAATTTGACGACATAAAAGTGCCCGTCATCGCACTCCAGCAGGTGAGCCTGGGCTCCGCCACGCATCTTTCGGATCAGGCGCGTGGCATTAATCGGCATCGTTGGAATTAAGAGTTCATTCTACCCGGTGGCCGGGGCTCCCCTGCAAATCCGATCCCCGATAAGGTACGATTCGGCATGCGCATGTATCGGAATATCTTGTCCTTATTGCTCTTAATCGCAATGGCGGCGTCCGCTCAACCGGCCTCGGACCATCGTGTGAAATCGCTCAAGATCCGCGTGCTCTCGACTATGTTGACCGCGGACGACGGTATCGGCGAGTGGGGTTTTTCGGCGCTGGTGGAAGTGGACGGCCGGCGGATTCTGTTCGATACCGGCGCCCGTCCCGATACCGTGCTGAACAACGCCAAGGACCTGGGTGTCGACCTGACGAACGTCACCGACGTTATTCTCAGCCACAATCATCGAGATCACACTGGCGGATTAATGACGTTGCGGCGGGCCATGCTTGGGAAAAATCCGGTGTCGCTCTCGCGCATCCACGT
>CATPCJ010000029.1 GCA_955652915.1 uncultured Bryobacteraceae bacterium | reverse complement strand
CTTCGGGACCACCTACCGCTTTGCGGTCCAATGACGGAACCGGTTTCCGGCTCCATGCTCGACCGGGGCCATTCTTGAGTTTATCGACGATCCCCCGGCCATGGGATACATCTCGTCGGTCTGAGGCGGAGCCTCGTTAGTCATATACGAATCGAGCGCGCCGCATTCTATGAAACATCGTCCGGGCGGCAGTCATCGCCACAGCGGGTACCAACCGGACGACAAGTGCAATTCTCTATCGAGCACCGTAGTCTGATCGGTTGAGCATTGCGTCACATGCACGTGCGAGGAGACCGATGACGCGCTGCTCGGATTCCAGATCGCCCCAAAGCCGGTTGCAGTGCATATGGAGGTAGCTGGCACATAGTTGCGGAAAAGACTGATTGAGCTTGCCGTGGCTCGCCAGGCCGCTCAAAAGATCAGCCGCCTCCCGAACTTCGGCCGCCCTCGCGTCAAGCACTTTTCGAATTGGACCATTATGTGAACCATCGCGAAGCAGGGTAGCTATTTCATCTTTTCTGCATCGATATTCTTCACCCACTTCCTTCCGGGCACGGGCCAAAGAATTGAGAAGAGTTGCGCGACCTCGTGCATCGATGCCGAGAGCGGAGAGTAAGTCGTGCGTGGTGAGCAGCGCAAGCAGTAACCAATCAGTGTCGCGAGCTCCGGCGAGCAGCTTCGCAACAGCTCGACTGTCGGCGGCGAAGATGGTTTCTGAAGCTGCAATGCCGTCTGGCCCACCGTAACGCTCTATCTCTCGTTCATAGGTGTCGAAAGCGAATCTTTGGCAACTCTGCTCTGCCACGAGCAGTGATGCCCATTCAGACAGTTCGGGGAGCAGTACGGCTATCATTTGTTGTGGCGTGCCGTGGAACCGAATCCGCAGATGTGGTTCTGGATCGGCGTACCGGACGAAAAACCAACTGTCTGCCAAGCCTCTATCGAAGATCTGGTCGCAAAAATCGCGGATTGGGCCGCTGATCAGGTCGTTCTCGGCACTGCGCGGCCCGTAAAGCTTCAGAAAGAGCCAATCGCTTCCAGGAGGCCGAAGCCGGAGATCCGGCGTGACGAGTGGCAAACACCGAGCCCGCTCAGTAGTCTGTGCTATCTGTTGGTCATCTCGGCGCAACCCGAGTGTCACTACAATCTCGGCGAGATGATGTGTCCCGTCAACTGACGGCAGCCAGGAATGCTCGGGACTGGGCAACCCCTCCTGAAGCACACACTGCCCATGTTCTCCGATGTGCCGCAGTTCAGCCCGAAGCTCGTCGACTTGCTCTGGATCATCCAGATCATGCAGCAATCGGTAGTCGCCTGAGGTTAGGTACACGAGGCGAGGCACGCGCCATTTGACGCGCCATTCAGCAAACCATTTAGCAAAGCCGCCCGGGCTGTCAAGAGGAGGCTCTCCCTGGCGCGCGAACGATTCAAGCCGCCACTGGGCACAGAGGAGAATCGACTTCCCGGCCTGGACGCGCGGTAAGAAAACGGAGCTACTAGCGAGTCCCCAGTCGAATCCGCTCAGGACAGGGACTCCGTCGGTAGCGATCTCCCAAAGCAACCGGCATTCAGGCGGCGCGTCCGTCCAGTTCAACATATGACCGGATACAAACCGGACTTCGATGTCTCGAGGAAGCCAACGAACATAGAACCTGTCCTGACGAACCCCCACAACCAACTCATCAGGCGCGACGGTATGATCGGAGTCAACACCCGAACTTACTCCATGAGGAACCTCGTACCGCCGTACTGCATGGCGCACGGTCACATTTGCCGATCGGAACACGGGAGGCAGGTAGGCGATCTCGGATGTTATTCCGTCCGAACCGGCAGCTTCGTCGTGTCGCGCTACGCGCTCTATCATGCCAAGAGCGGCGGGACCCAGCAGCGAGGCAAACCTTCCTAAGTTACGAGCGCCACCATTGCATCCGAGATTTGGGCCAACCATGAGCTGAAAATGCCCCGACTCTATATCTGCCGGCGTCCCGGCCAGGATAAACAAGTTCAGGTCAAGCGATGCCGGTAGACCAGCCGGAGCAACGGCAGGAACCTCTAGTCGGCCAAGTAGTTCCTCGTCGAGATCGATTATGAGACGCCCTTCGCGAATTGCATTTAGCACCAGGTATTGTAGTGTCTGCGCCCGCAGCGGAGCGTGCTTCAAATCCGCAACAGCTCGGTCGATTGGATATTGGTCGATCGGCCCCAAGCCCCACTCAGCATGCACCAGCTCGAGAAGTGGAACCTCGCGGTGTGGTCCATAGCGGGCAATGAACGCTTTACGATAACTGGCGACATTGGGGGGACCACTGCGGAATGGTGTTAGCCGGAACAGCAGCTCGGCAACTCGAGCTGCTTCTTCGGCGACGATTGAAGATAAATGATCTTTTCTAAGCTCAAAGGCCATATCCACTTGCACTGGCACTACGCTCTCGGTGGGGTGAATGGATAATGCGCAAGCAGAGGCCCTTTGTATTGCATCGGGCACATCTTTGTCCGGCGTTGTATCACACATCTGTGTTGCGCGAAGCAAGGCTTCGAATTGGGTGAACGGCTCCTTGAACGGGGCTAGGCGTTGTCGCACCCATTCCGCAGGCTCCGGGCAAGTCATCGGAGGCAGCAGTTCGGTCAGAAGGAAGCCGAGTTCCCACATTCGTTGGAGAACACGTTCGACTTTTCCGATCCCTGCTTCTGGTGTGAGCGCCAATAGCTGCGTCGCAAGTTCCGAGTAGAGCACGGGAGCGCGTGCTAGATCGAGCGCGTTCCGGACGAGCCGTGTTGCTGCGATGGAAACTCCATCGTGCGCACGCGGAAATGTACGCGCAGACAACATTGCGCGGCCGTGATGAACCCACACCGACCGGTTTGCAACCCATCTCAGTTGGTTCCGAATATTTGGTTGGGCATCGAGCGCCATCACGTATCGCACCAACCAGTCCATATCGATGCGAGTGCTTGTGTAGGGGAGCCCGAGTAATAGGTCAGTTTGCCTGTCCCATTCAGCGAGTGCGACACCTGCAAAAGTTCCGAAAGGCGTCGGCCTGGTCGACATCCTGATGACAAATCGGCGTAGCTTCCCAAGCATTCGGTATCGTTTTCGCTGGTTCTCAGAATCCGATTCGAGCGCAGTTAACAATGATGGGCTGGCTAACGCGAGCGCTCGCCGGATACGTGGATCAGCCAACAGCACCTCCGCGGACAACCGGCTCTGCGAAGGAAGGGACAAATAGCTCTCAATCGGCAACAGCGGGATCCGCACGAGAGCAACTTCCAGTTTCTCGTATCGCAGTTCGCGTGGCCTACCCCGGCCTGTTACGATTTGGCGGGTGCGGGGACCGGAAGGGGAGGGTCGCATCACCGAGGGTGGTCGATCATGCCCCATACCGGGCGATCATACCGGCAGGCGAACACTGCGGGACTAGAGGGTTCATCACAGTCAACGCCTGGCATCGTTTCCGGCAACGGAGCCGCTATCGGTTGCCATTCTCCGACCAATACATCCGCGCTTGAGTGTCATACATGTACGCATACCTCGCACCGAGCTTCATGAGTTCTTGATGCGCGCCCTCTTCGACCAACCGGCCGCCGTCCAACACTAAGACTCGATCCACGATCTTGGTAACGGACAAACGGTGCGACATTATGATCGCAGTCTTGTTCCGAATGAGCGACATCAATTTGTCAAACATCTGTTGCTCCGCGTTCGCGTCCAGCGATGCACTAGGCTCATCAAGAAACACAACCTCAGAAGCTCTGGCTACCCCGCGCGCCAACGCCACCCGCTGCCACTGCCCCCCAGAGAGTTCTATGCCACCATCAAACTCCTTTCCCAGCACACTGTTGTAGCCTTGAGGCGCCCTCATTGCGATCTCTTCCAATCCGGCGAATTCCGCGGCATCGTGTAAGACCGATCCCTCACTCTTGTCTGGTGCGCTTCCCCAAGTTGAGAGAGAGATGTTTTCGAGCAAGGTTAGTCGCCTAAATCTCGCGAACTCCTGCAATACGACACTGAACCTGCTCCTAAGATCTACAGGATCCCACTCATTAACCGTTTTTCCTCGAAACGCTACATGGCCGCTATCTGGGCGAAGCAATCCTAGCATCAACTTCATCAGCGTTGACTTTCCCGCCCCATTGAGTCCCACAATGGCGATGCGCTCGTTCTTCCCGATTTCGAAGCTTACGCTATCTATGGCCATTTCATCCCTGCCAGGATATGAGAAGCATAGATCCTTTATCTTCCACTCTGGCTCATCGCTTGCCCTCGGCGCCGCGGATCGCGTCAGCGCGCGTTGTCGCGCCGTTACCGGCTGGTCTACGTATGAGAAAAAGCATTCCAGCTCAAGTATGCTAGTCGATAGGGTGGTTACACTCTGAATAAGAGATCTAATGCTCGTTCCAAAATAAAATGCAGCGCTGCTATACATGACAACATCGCCCACAGTTAGAGCATTCAGTGTCGCCCGGTAGATGACGTAAATATACGCCCCTCCGACGCCAGCCGCGGCCAGCGCTCCCCAAAGCACGGTGCTAAGCGTATCTTTTGCCCGCTGCTGCCGGGCCGCGGCCAAGACTTCAAGGGCAGTCGCTTTATATTTTTTGAAGAAGAGTAGTCCGCTCCCATATGCGCGTATTTCCTTCGCCTGCTGAACTCCGAGAACCTGCTCAATACAGTACTGCATATATCTGTACTTTGGATTCTGGTTCATCACCACCGAAAACATACGCGATCTAGCCTTCGCCTGCCACAGGCATAGCGGGATGGCGGGGCCGGCCACAAGCAGAGCTAATAGTGGCTGGTACCTCGCGAAGAGCAGCCCAAGTCCGGCTACGGCAACGATGTACTGACAGACCTCAACGCTAAGAGGAAAGCAACTCGCAATGGCCCTAGCACCCATGGACGCCTTGTGAATACGATCGGCGCCCTCCGCAAATTCGAATTGCATGACGTCCGAAGAGCCCGACGCGGTTCTCATGATTAGCTCATCGGCAGCCGCTTGTGTCCGGTCCTTAATGCCGAGTAGCTGCATTGTCGTATAGGCGCTTACATAGCCGTGGATCGCTATCAAGACACCGTAAGCGCAGACACTAGCGATTGCGGGATGAATGCCTCCTGGCCCAAGCGGGTGGGGTGTTGCTAAATATTCGACCACTCGTTTCGAGAGCCAGGTCGCGAGTATCGCATAGTTGCCCGTTAAGATTAGCCCGGCCGCACAAAACAGGTTGTAGCGCTCATGCCTATACAGAAAGATCCATGTGCGCGTCAGCAGTCGCAGCTTTCGCATCGTTCTCCTCAATGTCTGACCAGTCGTCATGACGATACCGCTGCGCCTGGGTCATAAACATTTGCGCATACAGCCCATCTAACGCCATCAAGGTATCGTGGGTCCCCTGCTCTACAACTCGTCCGTCGTTTATCACGGCGATCTGGTCCACCGTTCGCACCGTACAGAGCCGGTGGGAAATGAGCAGGCTCGTTTTGCCCGCAGTCATTTTTCTGAAATGAGCATACAGGTACGCCTCCGTGTCTACGTCCTGCGCCGCTGTCGGTTCATCCAGAATCAATAATCCTTTATCGCGGAAGTACGCTCGCGCGAGAGCAATTCGCTGCCACTGACCTCTGGACAGATCCACTCCTCCTGGGAACTGCCTTCCTAGGACAGTCATATAGCCTTTTGGCAGGTCCTCTAGGAACTCCGCTGCGCCCGCTCTCTGAGCAGCCTCGCGGATTGCGTCGAGCGTTCGCTTATGCATGTCGGTCGACAGCGCAATATTCTCGGCAGCGGACATTTCATACTGTAAGAAATCCTGAAACACCACAGCCGTCGCTCCCCGCAGCGAGCCAATTGGAATGACACGTATATCGCTCTCGTCGTAGAGAATGCGGCCTTGTTCCGGGTCGTACAACCTGCATAGAAGCTTGACAAGGGTCGTCTTTCCGCATCCGTTGGGTCCAACAATCGCCAGCGATCTTCCAGCCGGTATCTCCAACGTCAATCCTTTGAGTGTAAAATCGGCAGCCCCCGGATATTTAAACCAAAGGTTCTCGATGCGCACCGCCGGGGCAGGGGATCTGCGACTGACTACAGGGACATCGATACCGATTCTGGTTAGGTCCGGCTTCATGTTCAACCAGTCGGCTAATACGCGCACGGTGCTGAAGATGTCCTGATGTCCGGCGAGGGTTTGCGATAGCCTCGTAATTTGTTGATGAATCACCAAAACAGCGGTGATGAACATCGCGACCAGCCCGATGCTCATGCTGTCATGCAGCGCCTTCTCGATGATCCAGACATAAGCTCCGACGGTTCCCAAAGTGAAAATGAGCCGGCTCAGAGCCGCCATTGTCACGTGCTTCCGCCTGATTGGCGAAAGGATTGCCATAGTCCGCGCGAGACTGTCGCGATACCTCGCCAAGAAGTACTCAGTCAGTTGGAAGAGGCGCACCTCGTTGGCATACTCTCTCGTAGTTAAGATGGATCTGTAGTATTCCCGAAGGCGCTCCTCCTCCGCCGTCTCCATAATTCCTTCGTAGGTCAGCCTATGAATACGCTTCAGTGCCAATAAGTCAGGTATGCTGCAGGCCACGATGACAAAGGGAATTAGCGGGTTGACCCTGCATAGAACAAAAGCCATCCCAACCATGGCGCCGAGAGAGCCACATACGTCTGTCGTGACGCGAAGAAGCGCAACCGGAAGGTGGAAGGCATTTCGCTCTAATATGATTCGCTTGTCATATAACTCAGGGGTATCGAAGTACCGTAACCCCGGTATTCGCATTGCTCTACGAATAACCGACAGATGCACATCATGCGACACTTGCTCAGCCAAATGCTCCCCAACGGAGAACATCAGCGCCTGGGCGATATTCTGCGATAGAAATACCACAAGGTATGCGTATCCGAACAAGAGCGGAACCGCCACAACGTTCTCCAGCAGGTGCACCGGCGGTGTCTTAGAAGAGAGTCCGTCAACAACTGCTTTGGTTAGATAGGCCAGAGCGGCTGGCAGTTGCGACACCAAAAGCGTGCCGAGAAGGGCCAAAGCGCAACCGTAGCAAGTTCTGGCGGAAAGAGCGCGTAGGACCAGAAGGAACGGTCCTACGCCGCGACCTAGGTATTGGGAAATTGCATCGCGCCATCGAGGCAGCATTACAGATCGATCGCGACGGTAGGATTACTCGCGGGTTGGATGCTGACAAGGGATTCGCGGAAGCTTGCATCCTGGGCCGACACTACCTCGGGCTCCGGTTGCACCTGGGTGGCAATCTTGTAGGTGCCAACTCGTCGTCGGCATAAAGACAGGAGCGCGCAGACAGTCTGCTCTCTTCCGATGATCTCCCCGACCTGGGTGAGAGTACTAATATTCCGAATGATATCGCCGGCCGTCACATCGGGGTCGATTGTGATGGTTCCGATGCTGAGAATAGGTCGTCTTTCAATGGCCACCAATCGCGCATGGTCCAACAGAGTCGGCCCGATCCAACGCACTGCATTCTCGGCCATTATCAACGACTGTCCCTGAAGACGATGGACACGCGATAGAAAGACGGCAGCAAGTTCTGGACGTGAATAGAAGATCTGCCCATACACACGCATGCTCCGCACCTTCGCCAGGAACAGCGGGACTGTGAAGGCATCGAGCAGTGGATGTCCGAGAAGGACGAGCCTCGTTTGGTCGGCAAGTGTGGATAAATACGAGTCGTCGAACTGAATTTGCCCGATAGACAGAACCTCATCCGGCTCGATTATCAAATGAGATCGGACATCCGTTCTTGACACGCGCATGAACGCGTCCGCATTTGCGGTTGAGAGGATCACGGTCTTCACTTTCTCAACCCGCCGCAGGCGCGATATTGCAGCCGGCGGTATTAGTCGCAGGTCAAGAATTGACACGTCGCTTATCACGTCTGTCATTGTAAGGTTTTCCATGATTGGTATGTTCCTCTACTTAGACCGCACCGCGCCGTTTGCATGCCGAGCTTCCGTTGGTATCCGTGACCGGGCCCCACGCGTAAGGAGCGGCACGTCACGCACGTTATCGCCCAGGCGCTCCGAAATCGTGAGCGGTCCGATGGATATGAGCGGATAGGAGTTGTTGATCGCGACATACTCTGGACCGAGGATGGATTCTCCAGCCCACCTAATGTGGTCCCGTGGCGCGACAGTAATATCCCCGTCCAGCACTTTCGCTACCGATGATAGGGCGTGTTTGGCTTCTTCGGAATTTACGTATGCCTGTCCGCACAAGATAACCTCGCTGATGGTGTCCAGTATGTCCTGAGGATCGCAACACGTGAGGAAGAGCTGGCCCACGACGAGAAGCGATATTGGCTGCCCCAATAGCGGCGCCATGCCTGGTAACAACTCGGTTTGGCCAGTATAGACTCGGTGGGTATCGGGTACTTCAACCACGACGGGGGCATTTCTAACGTCTACCTTCGACCACGCATGGGCGTTCTTGCCGGAAAGCAGCACCACGCTAACGTCATCTACCGCCGCAATGTTGGCGATCGCTTCCGCCGAGATTTCTCGCAGATCGAGAACTCGCATCTGCTGAAGCAGAGGGGGTGGATCATCTGGTCCACTCTCATCTGGCGCTCCCTGACCCGGAGCGGCAAGGTCGCCAATCCACTGCACTCCTCTGTCCCGAAAGATACCAACCACCCTACCCATAATTGCATCACCGCAAATGGGAGACTCGGGACCGGCAAAGACATCTGCTTGAGCGACTATCTGGGCAGGTTGAGACGAATGGTCGACTGAAAGGACACGCCTCGCTACGGGATGGCCGCCTTCGTTCGAGTATACGACAATGTCGCCAACATGAGGCTCCCAGGTGGTGCTTTTGTCTAGAAGCACTCGGTCGCCGGCTACGATGATTGGGAACATACCCGGATCGGACACTGACAGCGCGTGGAGTTCGCTAGGGTCCAAAAGCTCCTGCTGAACGCTATGCTGCGTGTAATCGACAATGAACCGTATTAGCCGCTTTTCATGAAGTTCACGAACAGTCGTTGCAACGTCCTCTATGATTACACTGGCATTCGGCGCCACAAACTGGAACCTTAGCGCCGTCGCAATATCCCCGATTGTATTGCTTCCACTGCATGCCTGGAAGATACCGTAAGCGGTGGCGTTTAGCAGGTGATAGACACGGCGTTCGCTGTCAAAGACTATGGCTTCTGCCCCGGTTTCCTCAACGCGTAGATGCTGGTATGCTACAGGACGCTGAGAGGTGCTAGCGGATTGCCCAAGATCTTTCATACGAACTCCATCCCGGCGATGCCCCCGGCGACTTGTCGTCAGTTCACCGAGGGCTCGCGCTATTCACCAGGCATTACTCAACACAACCCTGGGTTTGACATTGACATTGTGTTTGACACTGACATGTACAACCGCCAAAACGACGGATTTCATTGCCTAACTTCACATCTAGTTCATCGTCTGTAAAGCTAGTGATACTCGCCTTTGGATATGCCATATGGTCCTCCTTTCTCAGATTTGATAACTACACCGCTGAGTATCGCCTCTTAATCCCTTTGTAATGCTTGCCAAATGGGCAACCAAATTAGTTCTTCGCCCTGCGGGTCGCCAATTCGCGCGCGCGAGTAGGCCTTGTCAGCACGCACATCCCCCCACGTGCCCCTTACGTTGCTCCTAACCATCTGACACCACCACTTTCTGACGCTTTTGTCTGAGTTCTGGGATCGCGGCTCACACCCGCCTCGACAGGAAAATTGTGCGAAACAACCACGACACCACCATGGCGGTCCACACCGGATCTTCGATGCGCCAGTTTCGGATATGTGAAACCGTTTCGTTACGGAGTTATACCCCCCAACGAAGTAGTCGTCCTTTCTTGGATCGGCAGGAGTGCTGATTTCGCTACACAGACTAAGATATCCGTTGGGCGTGATATATAGACCTTTGCCTTCCAAAGAATCGCAGTACGCCCCCTCCCGAATGGCTAATGGCCTTGTCGCCGTGCCGAGCGGCCCGCACGGCAATCCGCACGCCTTCCGGACACGTCCAATTTCTTCCATAGCGCGAAACTGAGTTACGAACTCCGCGGCGGTTGGCATTTCGGCGTTTTGCCTTCCCACTTCCGAGAAATACACCGGCTCAAACGTTATGGGATAAACGACCGGAAGATTGTCCCAGAAAAAGGTGGCAATCTCACTCATTCGACGGACTGTCTTGGCCGTTACTGTCACACGTATTCCGCTAACTTGCATCCGCCGTTCCGCCATAGCCAACAAGAAACTCCAGGATTTATCAAAGGACGAGCCGCCAGATGCTGTAGGACGCTGCGCGTCATGAATATCTCGTGGTCCATCCATAGACACCGTAACGTCATCGATATTAGCCCGAAACCAGTCCCAGTGCTCCGGCTCTATTTGACCGTTCGTGATGGTGGAGACCCCGACATCCACCCCGCTCTTTTTAGCGGAAGATCGGGCATACTCAACAATAGCGGCGAAACGATCCCAATACTCCGTCGGCTCCCCGCCTCCAAAAAACGAGACATTAAGCTGGCCGGCGCCATTGCGAATCCTACTAAGCACCGCGTTTCTGGCCCCCAGATCTATTGCAGACTTGGCTATTTCCCAGGGAATGACTCCGAACTTTTTTGGTTCGGCCGCTGAAAAACAATAAGTGCAGCCCAAGTTGCAATCGTTTGTCGCCAGGAAGCAAATCGTC
The DNA here is from genome assembly GCA_955652915.1 of uncultured Bryobacteraceae bacterium. Classification (GTDB taxonomy): domain Bacteria; phylum Acidobacteriota; class Terriglobia; order Bryobacterales; family Bryobacteraceae; genus Palsa-89. The sequence goes on along the minus strand of CATPCJ010000029.1, from coordinate 14,557 downwards.
GAATCCAAGAGCTCTCCCTTCGGCGCTAACTCTTGCTTCGAAACAGTCTTATGAAGGGGTGTAAAGTGGCTCTCAAAGCTTTGCTTCATCGGCTCCGATAGAAAATCGGCGTAAGCGCCCGGGCCCTGCCTGGCCGCTTTGACGAATTCTTTGGCCCGCGCAAATCGCGGCGACACCCACATTACATGGTGACGTGGGAAGAGGCCTGCCCATTCATTCTTATTGATCCGAATGGTAAAGCCGTCCGACAGATATGGAAGGTGGTTCCCATCCACCGGCCGTGTGATATGCACAAGATCACAAAGCCCGGTTGCTTTACCCGCTTGCGTAGCAGCTGGCATGAGCGTCCCTCTTTTCCGTGGTGAGCACGCCATCACCACCGCAGTAAAGTTATCCCGAGGCGTGCAGATAACTATCGGCGCGTTACCAGCGCTTTGGATGCACGCCGACATTTGGAAACTAGCTGAACAAGTATAACGCAGCTCGTTTGCGTGTGCAATAGAAATTAAGCTGTGATTTATATTATAACGTAATTTAACCGACCCCTAAAACGCGATGTCAATCCGCTTAAACCGTCCGGAATGACCACGCGTGTAAACAAAGTGTGAACAACGAAAGGAGGCCCTGAGCCAGAAATCGATGAAATGCTTGATCGGAGCGGGGTTCAGGGGTTCTAGGTTCTGGTAAGTCGGCGATTTTTATGGCCTAGACTGCCGACGAGCGTTGCCGAAATCGGGGTAGCCATGAATCCCCAGCCTGCTGCTCATACGGTTCTGTATTCCAGAAGTCCTTTATTATAATGGTTTTAAAATCTCCTTGCTACCGTGAGGACTTCTCTTCAGGGAATCGGATTTGCTGCTGTCGGTAACGCCACTCCGTTTGAAAAACGGTCGGCAACTGGCGGCTCGACTCGGATTGATGAAGCGGATCACCAAGCATGGTTACCAATGTTTGAGAACACTACTGATACCTGGAGCTGAGGCCGTCATTATATAACGCGAGTCACTAGCGTCCGGCTATAAGTCCAGCAGGTTCATCTGCATAGAAATTCCATCCGATTTTTCTTGGGAGGCAACCTCGCCGAAGGCCTGCAAAATGGGCACTTGCTCGAAAAGCGTGACGCTGAGCACCTGTAGGATTTCGTGCAGACTGCCCTCCAGCGCCAACCGCTTCTTGACGATGGCCACCAGCACGTAAATGGACACCGCAATCCAGATCTGAGTTTTGACGGCATTCTCGCTATATCCGTAAAAGGCCTTGATCCGCAGGTGCTGCTTGATCCACTTGAAGAAAAGTTCCACTTGCCAGCGCGACCTATAGAGCAGGCAGATGGTGAGGGCTGACAGGTCGAAGTTGTTGGTGAGGAACCGAAAAAAACGATGCTGTTCGGCATCGTGAAAGTGAATCCGGCGGAGCGGGTCCGGGTAATGCTTCCGGGAGGCGGGGGCAGCCAGGACAACAGTATGATCGGATCGAAGTCCGGTCGAGGCGTCGATGTCGCGCGAGTAGCGCCGACGGAACTGGATCCCTTTCTTGGTGCGAGTGACGAAGAATGCGCCACCTTCCTGGAAGACATGGAGACGTTTGAAATCCACGTAGGCGCGGTCCATCACATAGAACGAACCAGGTTCCGGGACGATGGCATCGAGGATGTTGACGTCGTGTAGTTTTCCCTCTGAAACCTCAATGAATGTGGGGATAGGGCCACGTAGGTCGAGCAAGGTGTGCAGCTTGATGGCAGCCTTGTGGGCCCGAAAGCAGCCCACGGGAACACCGACAAGCAGAGGTCGATGGTAGTGGAGTCCAGGGCATACACGGTGTTGTCGAGGTCAAAGCCGAGCGACTCGTTGGCGTAGATCGGCCGCGCGATGTGGATGAGCACTTGCGCGAAGTCGGCGAAGATGCGCCAGTCGTGCGCCTCGTTGGCGTCGGCCAACGTGGAGCGCGAGACCTTGCCGCGAAAGCCCATGTGATAGAGCTTGCTTGGAACCGAACGCAGGCAGGCTTCGATGTCTCGGAGACTCTCGCGAAAAGTTAACTGGGCGAATGCAAGACAAAGGAACTGATCGAGGCAAGAAAATCCGCGCAATTTGTAGTTGCCATGGTAGCGCTCGACGCACTTATGGAACTCGTAAGGCGGAAGGTGGTCGATCAACTGGGCAAAGACGATGCGGCCGGCGTGCATGCTCCATTGTCGGTTCGGTCTCCACTGGAGCTTCTGGAACCTCAAAAACAGTCCGACGAAAGTTGAAATCGAAAAACCTTTAGACCCGAGTTATACGCATGGGCACACAGGAGTTACCGCGCGACTCGGAATCGATAGCCGGACAGCAGTGAAACGCGAGTGAGTAATATTCGTTTCCTCCTTCTGGACGAAACAGAAAGAATGCAAAAAACTAATTTACTCTTCTGATCTTAAAAAACATGATTGAGGTCACAGATCTCTTTCATTTGGTGCTTCCCATTTCTTATAGTTGTCCAGCCGGCGTTGGGCCATCTGCGTGGGGACGTCAAAGTGGCCAGGATCTTGCGGCGCGGCTAGACAATCCCTTCCAAGAACATTTTTCAGTCGCCTCGCTTACGAAATCCGTCGGCAACTCCGCTAGAACTGAGGCGTTATCGGGCCCGAGCCATGGCCGAAAGGCGTGAACACACGAGACAGGGCCGTCGCCTCAGAAATCAGGTGTAATATTGGTCAAACATCCCCTTCAGAGCTCAGCATTAGCCCAGGTTCGCTGATCTTTGATAACATGGTTGTGGGCATCAACAGAATGATCGAGTTGTCGTTCGTTATCCCATGGTTCACCCGCAAAGAGCTGAAAGCAACTTTGCAGGCAAATGCGCAGGTCTTCGACTCCGCGACTCGCGAAGTCATAATCGTGAACGGCGGTAATAATGCGGCCCTCCTGAGGTCGATTGTTTCATCAGTATCCTCTGTTAGGCCGCGAGTAGTTGATATTTCCACCACTCTGGCCGGTACGGGGGTGAATAAAGCGGCAGCTTTGAACATTGGTGTTCACAAGGCTCAGGGAACTAAGGTGTTGCTGCTCGATGCTGACATTGTCCTTACGCAAGAATTGGTGGAGAGAGCGCAATACCTGCTTGACGATGAGACTTTCATAGTGATGGATCGAGGCGTGGAAGAAAGACCTGAAGCGCATCCACAGACACTAGGGCAGAGCCCGTACCGGCTTCGTGAGCACCAGACAACAACCATTTTGACATTCGCGAATGGGCGTCAGGCTTCGTATGAATTCTGGCAAAGTAAGAATGGCCGCTCGATCAGCGGCCTGATGCTGCTTTATAAAAAGGATTATCTCCTCGTGGAGGGTTGCAATTCGGAACTCCGTAACTGGGGCTTTGAAGATTACGACTTACAAATTCGTCTTCAAGCCCAGCTTGGCCTGCGACGCATCAGTATCGGGACTCCTTTACACTTGACGCATGACTTTCCTGCGGGGAATTCCATGGGCGAAAGTGAAGCCTTAAATACGCAAACAGCTTTTGCCAACTATGCGGAGTGCAATTTTCTCGGTACCTACAGCAAGGACGTGGCGGCTACGGCGGAAGCGACGGAAATGTCTCGAATCATCGACAAAGAAATCCAATCGCAATCGTGAGATCTCTGCTCTATTCCAAGGCTACACGTGGGCTAACGCGTGACGAGTTCAGACTACGAACGGCTGCGCCTGAAGCCGTGAGTTGTGTTCTGCTTCAAACGAGCGCCGGATTCTCCAATTGGAGCTTCCTATATTCCGGCGCCTTCGTAGATAGGCTGGCACCGCCGTGGGCGACGCTTTGGCTGCGTCGGAGAATCTGATAATGTGTGCCTGGCGCCAGGACTCTGGGAACGCGGTCAGGCCTTTGGAGCGCATCTTATGAAAAGTCAAAACGATCCCGAATTGAGAGTTTCGCTTTCGAGAGTTTTGCTGGCATCTGGAAGACGGCACGATGCCATCCTGATGCTTCAGAGTGTGAAAAAGAGCCAAGCAAACGAGCAAGTATTGTTATCGTTGGGCCGGGCGTTCATGGCGGCTGATATGTATCACGAAGCCTTGGATAGCCTTTTGTCATGCTGTAGTATTGCCCCGGAATCATGGCAAGCTCGTGAACTGTGTGCTATCGTCGCAGCGGCGCTAGGTCATTTCGATATCGCAGTCGAGCAACGCAGATGCTTGCTAGCGGCACAACCAGAAAGCTTGGCTGCGCAATGCGCGCTTGCAACAGCTTTGTGGTGTGCGGGCGAGATGCAGGAGTGTCTGGAGCTGTCCGAGCGCATTTGCCACTCATTCCCACATGAAGAGTTGGCTCACGCCGCCTGGCTCCGTGCGCTAGATCACACGACTTTCAGCGCGAAAGAAACACGCTGTGCATGGGAACGCTGGGCAGCCTGCTCACTGCATCGCACGCCGAGGCTCGCAGCGCGAAACGTGATGTGGGATCCCGATCGCCCACTCTCGGTTGGCTATCTTCTGGATGAAATCGACAAGCGCCCTGATTCCTATTTCATCCTTCCTCTTCTGGAGAATCGGAGCGATCCTTCGCTGAACATGTTCTGCTATCTTGTTTCGCCACAGGAAGGAGGAGCGGTTCCAGATCTCAAAAGATTTACTGAGAACGTCAGAGATGTGCGAGGATGGACCACCCATCAGATCGCAGGGCAAATCCAAGCTGACGGCATGGATATCCTGGTTAACGTTAGCTATGAATTTCGCCAGAGGCACACAGCCATCTTCGGTCACCGCGCAGCTCCAATTCAGATTGAACTTCCTAATTATCCCGCGACCACAGGACACCCCGAGACCGACTTCATCTTTTCGGACGGATGGATCTGTCCGGACGGTTACGAGCATATGTATTCCGAAAAGGTCCGAAGGCTGGACCATAGCTATATGGCTTGGACCCCCCCTCCCTCGACGCCAGCCGTAACCTCGCTTCCTGTAGCAACCAACGGGTTTTTTACGTTTGGCTTGTTTCAGAAACCATCAAAGCTAAATGCGTCCGTTTGGGACTCGGTTTGCGATATTTTGCATAGGATCCCAACAGCTCGCTTGCTGATTCACTTCAACTCACGCGATCTAGACCTGCCGGGTTCACGTATGCGGGTACGATTGTCGGGGGAGATCCAGAGCAGGGGTATCGATGTAAATCGAATCGCTTTTGTTGGTACTCGGGAGCACATTCAGCATTTAGAAACTGTCGCACAAGCGGATATCGCGCTTGACACATTTCCTTACAATGGCGCCACCACTACTGGCGATTGCCTCTGGATGGGGGTTCCCGTGGTGACGCTCGCGTGCGAAACACACGCTGGCCGTGTCGGGCTTAGCATGTTGAGTCGTGTAGAGATGCCACATCTTGTTGCTTCTACCGCGGCGGAGTACGTGAACATAGCATTGCAACTTGCCGCCGACGAACCAAGTCTGTCCCGGCTGCGAGCCGCACTACGGCAAAAAATGTCCGTTTCGAGTCTCACTGATGCCCGGGCGGCTATGTCGGGGATAGAGCGCGAGTATCGCCTTATTTGGCGGAGTCTGTGTAGCACCTCTCCGGCGAGTGCGCTCAATAGATCATCGTCCTCAAACAGTTGAACCTTGACTGAGCGCAGGCCATAGACGCGCTCAATCCTCGGGGCGAAACGCCAAGATATTACGTGCACCCTCATCCGGGAAAGCCCAGGAGCGGTCAAAGAGACCCCAAGAAATCTCCACACCCCGGAGACCTGGCCGGCCTGGGTTATGAACTATAACGCCACGCGGAGAACAGCCGTAAATGAAAATAGTGTGAGCTGAATATCCTGAATCAGCCTGGAGCACTCGCTGATTCACTGTGGCGAGGAGGTAGAAGCCTTCTTTAATGAGATGCGGAATGTCTTCCCGTATCGCGGGCCGCCTTTCAATTGTGATTCCCCGGGCTGCGGCCAACACAGCAGAATCCGCCTTGAGTTGGTCAAGGTCGGTGTTTGCGATGATTTGTGGTCCGACCTCACGGCCAAAATGACGAACAAGAAATGCCGTTGGGTCGGAGGCAAGACTATCGAGATCGAGGTCAAAGATTACCTTCGTCTCGAAGCCGCGATTAGGCATGTCAGCAACTAGCGCGAACTCGTATGTGTACTTGCCAACCCGCTTATGCATTAAGGCGCTGAGTTCGTCGAAGCTAGGCACTCCACCACCAATACGGGTTCGAAATATCATCTGGAAGCAAGCGTGAACGCAGTGCTCGCCGAGCCGGGAATTCTCCACCAACCCCGGGTCATCGAGTATCAGGTTGAGATTACGCGGTAACAGAATTGTTGTTCTCCTTTGCGAAAGCACTTCTCATTCGGTTGGTAGGCTCTCGTATATAAGGATGACTCCTCGCGAATCGCGCCGCAAATACAAAATTATCAGTGCTCCCGTGTGGGCGCAGTGAACATGTCGCGGTAATAGGCTCGGCAGGCTGAACAGGCTGACCTCTTCTGCTGCGTTCGCTCAAAGCCCCAATCTCCTTGAGAGCCGACTCGACATGAGAAGCATGCGGTCCCAATTCGGCTCAATTGGTGTTGTAGCCGCGAGAAGTGCAAGAGCAACGCCAATGGCCCCGTCGAGAAAATGCGGACTGGCGTCCGATCCGTTCTGAGCATCCACGCTCGTAGTATCAGAAGCGGAATGTTCTTTAGTCCCCCATAGCGCCAGTAGTTCGAGTGCGCGGCTATACCAGGTTATGGCCGCATCGTGACACCTGATATCGTGGCTATTCTGGTATATACGATTAAAGATATGGGCCACACCTGCCGCTCCATGACAGAGATATGCATCCTTTACGCTGGTTTCCTCGATTTGACTTGATCGGTATATGCATCTATCCAAAAGACGTAGTGCGAACTCACGCCAATCCTCTCGATTCACGCGGGACGAGACTTGAAGGAGAACTGATAATATGCCGAGATCGCCATAACACCAGGCGAAACGAGACTCGGACACGTTACCGTCGCAAATCACAGCAGGAAACTCAGATCGGGAACCCGGCGGGCATCTGTGCGCCAGAAGCCAGTTCACAGCGCCTTCTAGCAGTGCCAGGCATTGCTGATTTTCGATACCCAACGTCGCAACGACGGACAGGAAGTACAACACTCCAGGCAGGCCGTGAGCAACACCAATATTGTAATACCCGTTCGGATACCTGTTCCTCTGCCATTCAGGTAGCAGGTGAGGACCAGTATGCCACGTGATACCTGCATAAGAGTATTCAGCACAACCCGAAAGATGCTGCAACACCAATCGAATCCCCTCACCAGAATATCCGGCCGGCCAACGTTCCAGGAAGTAGACTCCGATTCCCACAAGTCCATTTATGAGGTCATAGTCACTTGACCAAAGACCTCCTTGGAGATGATGCAGAACGTTCAGATCGATTCGGTCATTGGCACCGACATCCATTTCTCCGGCCCAGCCAGCCGATCCATACTGCTCGGAATCAGCCTCTGTTGAAAGGTGCTGCCGAAGCCATCCCAGCCCGCACAACCCGCCGAATAGCCTCACTTGGTCCGGAATATTCTCACCGTCAGCAGCAGCACTGTTCAGCAATACTGCGGCTCTGGCGAACGCACGGTTATCTGAATGCGAGAGCCCAATATAGCCAGACAACAGTGCGGAATCACAGACAGAGGCCGGTCCAGGCGAAAACAGCGATATCGTCTCGACTGGACCTAAAACGCTCCGGACAATTGCCTCTATCGCAGTAGATGCTTCCTGCATTAGGTTATGGTATGGCGGAAGGATGGGAGTCCAGGGGCTCATTCTACTCCTAAACGATTGTGGCAAAACATGGCCTTAAGAAAGATTGCTTGTGTTAAGTGTAAACAAATCATCAGCAGTTTGATGTGCCGCCTCGCACGTAGAAGGTGCGTGGCTTGCGCCGGAAGTCCGGCTGTTTACCGAAGGCCGCCTTTCGTTCCGCAGGGCCCCGATAACCGGGGTTATGAGGTTTTTCGTTTCGAGCCACCAAACTGGAGTGGCCCCATAAGTTGAGACAACTAAACAGAGCGTCTTAAGTAATTGCGCATAGTCGACGCAGGGGATCGTTCGGTTTGGTCCAATCAGCGAACCGTTCTTCGACGGCCGCGACGACACCATCCAGGAAGCCGAAGTAGCGATTGTGGAGGCATAGTCGACGGGTGAGTTTCCAGACCCGTTCAATGGGATTCAGGTCCGGACTATAGGGCGGAAGGAAGTCCAAGCGGAACTGGGGAGCCTGTTGGTTGCGCCACTGCAGATGGAGTTTGGAACGATGGTATTGTGCGTTGTCGCTGATGGCCACAACCCGCCGACCACTTACGGCGCTGGCTTCCCGAAACACTTTCAGGAACTCCCAGAAGGTTTCTCCGTTGAACCTCCCGGTCTCACGGCGGAAGAGAAACTGGCCATCCCTCAGACGCACGGCGGCGAAGTAGCCGACGCTCTTGCGCGTCGGATGATGATACACGACGGGGTCCTTGTTCTCCGGCGGAACTCACATGCGGCATCGTGAACCTTGCTGCTGAAAGTGGACTTCGTCCAATGCCCATAGGTCGACCGTGTCGTTCCTCATTAGTTTTCGGAGTTTTTTTTATGCTTCTTCTGCCGCGCTGGATCCGCTCCTGCTAATAGCGGAAGGGGCTTACGCAAGCGGAACTCGAACTGCCGGAACAACCGCTGACATTGACGCACGCCCAGTTGGACGCCATAGGCCTGGTCAATCCAGGCCGACAGTGTCTTGCCATCCCAGAGATTCACTCGCATGCTCGCGTCGCTCGGTTTGGCACGCAACGCCCGATTAATCTCTTTCACCTGCTCTTCGTCCAATCGGCTAGGACGACCGGATCGTTCTCCCTCCGTCAAACCCGCAAGTCCCTCCTGCTCGAAGCGGTGAACCCAATTCTCAACCGATCGCGGAGCATCGCCCAACAGGCGAGCAACCTCCGGACACGTCATGCCCTGCGCTACCAATAGCACTCCGTGCAATCGGTAATCATAGCGCGACTCCTCCGATCGTTGAATCTCTTGCTGCAAACCCAACACAGAAGTGGCCCCGGATATCGTGAGTGGTCTCATGCATCCAGCAGAGCACGTTCTGCGGCAATGCGCACTTACTTATGACGCCATGTTTAGTTAAGCTCAAGGTCCGGTCAGGTTGACAGCGGCGGGAAACGTCCAGGTTCCCCAAGCCACTGTAGTGGATTTTGTAGTGACAAGTATCCTCCAGATCCAATGATCCTCAACAGACGTCAATATGAAGCTCACAAGTCTTGTGTTTACAAATGCTTGAAAATAGTAGGTTTGATTACAAAGTGAGAAACTGCCTTGGGCGCAGGGGGTCGGGCGTTCAAATCGCCCCGCCCCGACCAATGGAATCAATGAAATACAGCCGTTTTCTTAGGGCCAAGAAAACCGCTGTAGTCATTTTTGTAGCTGTGGTATTCATCCAGATTCAACACGAGTCATTGCTGTAGTCAATCCTGTAGCTGGTCAATTCCTTACGACAAGGATTCGTCATCGTTTGCGAGAGGGCAATCTGCCCGTCTGAGAACAGTGAAGACACAAAGGTAACCAGATTCTGATGTCTCGCGGAAATTACAACGCAGGACTCGCGCGTTGAAGCCAAGAGGTAGGGCCCTTAACCTTCATCAGAACGTCCAACCAGTCACGCGATCAGTCCGGAACTCACGGGTCGTACCGCGCTACGGCACACCCCCGTGGACTACCAGCTGGTTCTGTGCTTTACCTGCCCCCTTCAACGCAGGATTGAATACGGGGCTTGGGGCTGTGTGAATGAACGACACGGAAGGTCACGTTGATAGAACACGCGGAGGACGGCAATACAACAATGTCTGGCCAGGATTGGGATCAGTGCGGAACACACCGATTCCAAGACTTCGTAGATCGACCTGAGTAACGAAGCGAACTGGCCTCGGTCCGCGAGCCGCGATAGGCAACCCGAAGCTTTGGCAACAGTTCGACACGAATGGAAATTCTCAAGATATTATTTTCAGAACGTGTATCATCAGTAATCAGCGGTCCGGACCCATTTTTCGATTAGGCGGTATATGGGACAGCATTTTTTGAGCTACTCAACAAGGGATGGACTTCTGTTTGCCACCCAGCTGGTGGAGGGCCTTCGCCACGAGGGTTTCGACATCTGGATGGACAAGTTCAGTCTGAGACCTGGCAGCGATTGGGATGATCAGATATGTGGAGCGATCCGACTCGCTGATTGCGTAATCTTCGCAATGACCTCCGATAGCGTTAGCCCCGCTAGCCCCTGCAAGCACGAAATCGTTCATTCACTTCGTTATAAGAAACCCGTGGTACCGTTGCTAGTCCACGCAGCAGCAATTCCGCCGCTCCTTCTAAATACTCGTCAATACATCAACTTCGCCGACGGTGACTATGAGAATTCCTTCCGAAGGTTGGTGGACCATCTTTGCTGGCTGCGATCACCACAAGGCATCGCCCAATCGCTTGAAGAACGCCGGCGGGATGCAGAGCGAGATTCACGATACTCGGCTGTTCCAAGCGCGGCGGCAAGGGCATCGGAAGAAGCTGCTCTTCTTGCGCAACGGATCCAGGAGATGAAGACCGCCCCCCGCGACGATGAACGACCAAAACCAGGAACATTTCACACTAGTGACCAGACAAGCGTACCAGCGATGACATTCGCCACACGCATCGTCCACGCTCCTCCTTGTCAAGTACCGCAATTCTTTCAAGACCGATTCATTGAGACCGAGCTGGCTGCGAAATTCCTTTCAGACGACACTCGGTGCGTAATGGCCATCGTTGGACGAGGTGGCGTCGGGAAAACGTCTATGGTTGTCCGACTCTTGAAGTCCATTGAGAAGCAGCGAACGTTCGATAAGCACATACTGTGTCTTGATGGTATTATCTACTATCCTCAGCACGATCTGGCACACTTTTCTTGCAGGCGCTTCTGGCAGGACCTTCTTACTTTTGTTGCTCGAAGTGAAGCCGCCAAACTGGAGAGAATTATTGGTGAAGGAACTCTGGATCCTGGAACAGGCACGTCATTGGTTCTCGATTCTCTCGGAAATCAGCGCGTAGTAGTGGTTTTCGACAACATCCCGGAAATACCAACGGAAATTGCCGATTTCGTACCGATTCTGGATGGCATTCTTCATCACACGACGTCCCCGATAAAGGTTGTCTATACTTCTAGGATGCTAAATCGTGAACTCGCGATCAATATGCCGCAGAGGCAGCTCCACATACATTTAGACCAAGGGCTGCCGAGCCCGTACGCCGAGCAACTGCTCCGACAAATGGACGCTGACGGTACATTGGGCCTTCGCGATGCTCCTGCCGCAATACTGGAAGAGGCACGTCGCCGAACCAATGGGTTTCCGAGAGCCCTTGAAGCACTTTATGCGATTCTTTCAGTTGATAGGCATGCTGACCTTCGCGGAGTTCTTTACGAAAGTAATCGACTGCTGCCGGAAGATGTCGTTGAGTGTCTGGTTGGGGAGGCATATAGTCGCCTTGACCAGCTTGAACAGATGGCCATGCAGACTCTAGCCGTGTACGCGATTCCGGTTGGTCTTGAGGCCGTGAGCATTGTGCTGAAAACTGCCCATCTGAACATTTCGGCCGGGCCAGTAGTAAAGCGCTTGGTCAATCTTCATCTCGTTCGCAAAGAAGGTTCGAGGTACTACCTCCACGAAGCTGATCAGCAATATGCTCGCGGCCGATTGCCAGACCCTTCGCAGGCTCGAATTGCCGACGAACCCAGTGAATGGAACAGCCAGCACATCATACGTATCGCTACACAGTATCTTGCAAGCGTGGTAGCTACAAGCGAAGATCATTCCCAGTATGGCCTGCAGTGTGCCATTCGAGAAGTTGAACTTCTAGGTGAGTTGGGACAACATGATATCGCGGCAAAGAAATTACTGGAACTCGATGAGGAGTTTCTATTCCACTCCGGCTCATATGCCCTGCTTGCGCGGCTTTACGAAGGCCTGATTAGCAGGTTTAACAATGTCGACCCCATGGATCAGTGTCGTAGCCGACTGGCATTCGTTTACCGACGTCTTGGCCGATATGGCGAGGCCGAGGTCCTTTATCGACGGATATTGAGCAGTCTATCTTTGGACTTTATGGTCCCGGATCACATCCAATGCTTCGGTGGACTTGCCAATTGTGCGCGCAATCTTGCGCGGCTGGACGCTGCTGAGATGTGGTATCGGAAAGCAATAGCGGCAGCAGAAGCACTTGAAGCTCCGAGGGCTTCTGCCGAATGGTTGGGTGGTTTAGGTAATTGCCAGATTGAACGCGGCGACATCGATGCCGCAATCATCACACTGCTTCAAGCTATAGAAGCCTTTCGCGCACTGTGCGATGAAACCGGCGAAGCGAGCCGACTCTACGCGTTGGCACGTGCTTATGTCCTCAAGGGTTTACCTGCGGCCGCAGAGACCGCTGCACGCAAAGCTGCAATGATCGCTCGACGGCTCAACCTGTGTCGAAGCGGTAACATGGCGAATCTTTGGTTGGCCGTTTCTTGTCTTCAGCAAGACAAGTCGATTTCAGCACGGTATGCAATCACTGCCGCGGAAGAGTATCCGGAACCCACAAGTACTCCACTTCTTCACTTAATAAGCGCCTTTGTGTGTCTATCCGAAGGTTTGTGCAATCAAGCGAATGACAGGTTTCGTATGGCGGTAGACAGCGCTCAGTCGCTGTTGCGGTGGAATCCAGCTAACGCGCTGGCGACGGATGTGATCGAAATCGTCGCATCACTTCAGAAAGGGGAACAACCGAAACGTCAGGAGAGGCCCTGCGGTGACCGGGCCTTCATCGGAGTGTTGGCAAAATTGGGGTGGGAATTGATTGCGACTCACCTTCCCGATGAACATGCGAATGATCTGACGCCGGCGAGCGAATAGGGATCAGGTCAAAACGCAAGGCGTGTTTTTGCCCCCTTGTCGAGAAAGCCAATAGGATCTGGAACAATAATACAGACGACTAAAATGAAATTATAATTCCAACGTTATAGTCCGTCAACAATACACGGCGGCGTGCGTGCTGACATCTTTGTGAATGGGGAGAAGGTGTCCGAACAGGCATGGATCGATGACGGCGATACCTTGTCTTTCACGATTTAGGTTTACGGCCTACGAAATACCGGCTGAACTGAAGAACTTGTTGGAGGTGGGCCCTCCTCACCACACGAGATGCTGTGGCGTGCGACCGTTACGAACCTAACGCCGGGAGCCAGGGCTCCGGAATGGCCTGCCCGATGGTCACCACGACCCAGGCTGTTAACCGAGATGGACTTCCATCTTGGCTTATCAACGATGGTGGATTGCGACCACAATGCTCGAAGGACCGAATCTGATCAAGCGTACACTCTGCTACAGTGGATGACTAGGCGCCGAGAAGAGTGCAAGATGGATTTGAGTTGGGAGAGAATCCTATCTGTGTAGCCAGCAAGCCTCGCGGGATTGCTTTGGCCCTATCGAATCGTCAATGAACCGAAGCACTACTCCGATAGTTGACGCTATCCTCGCCCATGCGGCGAGCCAGATCGACGTGTATTACACGCCGGGACACAAGAACGGCCGAGCGATGGAAGCCCGGTTTCGTGATGGATACCTTACCCATCCCTTCGCATTCGACCTCGGATTTATGGGGCAATTTGATGATCTGCATGCGCCATGCAGCATCATAGCTCAAGCTGAAGCGGCGGCTGCAAAGGTGTTCGGCGCTGATTCTAGCTTTTTTCTGACGAACGGATCGTCAGGGGGCCTTATCTCCCTACTGTTGGCGACTTTGTCGCCAGGCGACGAGATTGTGCTACCGCGCAACGTCCATCGATCAATTCTCTACGGATTGATCCTCGGGGATTTTGTGCCTCGTTTTGTCGACACGGGATATGAGCCAGATACTGGTTTGGCACTCCCGCTAGCCGTGGAGAGTTTGACAGACGATGTGCTGGATGGAGTGAAGGCGATGATGCCGGTATCTCCTACCTATCACGGATTGGCGGCCGATATAGTTGGCCTCGCTGCAAAGGCTCGCGCCAATAGACTGTGGCTGCTAGTCGATGAGGCACATGGCGCGCATTGCATATTCGATTCGCGCTTGCCCGCCCCGGCACTAAAATGTGGTGCGCACGCGGCAGTACAAAGCGCCCACAAAACACTGCAGGCGTTCACGCCAGGAGCAATGCTGCATCGCGCCGTGGACGGGCCCGATCCGATGCGTTTGCGCGCCGCGCTTCGAATGATGCAGTCGAGCAGCGCCAACTATGCGTTATTGGCGTCGCTTGACGCGACGAGCGCATATATGGTGAAGGAAGGGCGAACGCGACTGTCGCAGCTAATCGATGCGCTTTGCGTCTTGCGGGAACGGTTGAATGCCACCGGATTGATCAAGGCTCTCGACCCTGAACGTTTGCGACCCTGCGGAGTGACCGCGATCGACCCGACCAAGCTTGTACTGGATTTCCGCGCCATTGGCCTAACCGGCTATTCGGCAGCCGATCTGCTCTATCGAGAAGCGGGAGTCGCTCCAGAACT
>CATPCJ010000028.1 GCA_955652915.1 uncultured Bryobacteraceae bacterium | reverse complement strand
TAGTGGATCAGCGCCTCGGCGTCTTCGATGACTCCACCTTCGTGAGAATCGAAAGTTACGCCAGCCAGTCCGGCGATGGTCACCGCGCGGCCCCAGCCCTCGTACTGCGTCCATCTCCGCATGTCCCCGCTGCCGACGCCATTCATGAATATTGAGACTGGAACTGAAGCGCCAGTCATGTGATTCGCGGGGCGATACAAATCGAAGTGAAGGTCTCGTCCCGCAACAGTGCGGTAGACGATGTCCCGCCGCACGGACACGGCCGAATCGGGCGGCAGAGGGTATACGAATCGAGGCTCGGCTGCATCCAGGCAGAACGTAAGGAGCAGGGTGGAAAGCGATAGGCGTCGCATAAAGAATCAGACGCTGTTGGGCGCGGTTCGTTTGCTACGGGTGTTCCAGCCAGCCGGTCCCCATTCGCCTGAACAGTAACGTAAAACGGCGTGATGTTGCGATACTTGGTTACCGGCGTCTCTCGGAGATTCGGACCATCATAGCCGTGGGTCCAGCGCGGTTCGAACCGCCCTCACAGGCTGGGAGTAAACAGAAAACCATGTTACGCCGCTACATCGCTGTCGCTTTCTTGATGATTCTTGCGCTCGCGCCTTCCGTTGCGCAGACTCCGGCTCAGCCGCGGATACCACCGGATTCCGAAATCCGCAAGATGCTCGCCAACCGTATTGACATCGGAAAGCAGAGCGTCGGAATCGTAGTCGGAGTCATCAGCGTCGACGGGCTAAGCGGATCGATTAGAGAGAACAGGCAGGCCCAGGGATTGGTGCGTGACATAACGCTTCCGCCTCTTTTGTGACGGACCGGCAATCGTGCGCTCCGAGGGAACGACGCCTCGTCGATGCTTCCGCTGCCGCGATATTTCGCGACTTGCGGATAGGGTAGAGCGGGCGAGTGCAGTCAACTACCCAGCCCCAGGTTTCTCGGGAAGTGGGGAAAGGCTCCAGTGCGCCTCGTGCAGGCGTTCGCCACATAACCCACTCCAAAGCCTTCCCACGGCCGGAAACTTTTGCTGCAGATCGGCGAGAATCTTGTGGCTCACTTGCACGGCCACGATCTCCTCCAGTACCTCCGCGGTTTCGCCATCGGGCTTGCCGATAAAGGAGTACAAACCCACGACTGGAAGCATATCGAAACGTCCCTCCGCCGCGATCTCCAGCGAGGCGCCGGTAGTACAGTGAACACGCACCTTGCCGGTGAGCAACACGAAGGCATCTCCCGATACGTCGAGGGTGGTGCCGGCGGGCACTTTCCTGCAGACCGCCGAGAAGCCGGATAGATTCTCGTTCACCAGCTTTTGGAGGCCCGGAAACAACGCCGGTGACAGAAAGACGTTCTCCATGATCCGGCGTTGTATCAGCGAGTACACCACGTTCGCAACATCAGGATGCTGCTGCAGTACCGTGTTCAAACTTCGATTCCCAAGCTCAAGCACCAGTCCGGGGTCGAGAGAACGAATCCTCGCGGTCCGCCGCAAATTAGGAATCCACAGGCTGAACTCGCCCAGGATATGCCCTTTTTTCACTGGCGAGGGGGCTTCCCGGCCCGGCACATCGACTACTATCCTTCCGGATATCGGAAAAAAGCAGCTCTCCGCCGTCTCGCCCTGATCGCATATCACATCGCCTGCTTTCACGATCCTCGTCGCAACAGCGCGCACGACGTTGAATAAAACGTCGGCCGGCATGGAGCTGAACAGCATATGGTGCTGGCGAGGAAAGTCGCTCCCTGAATCGGTTGTATGTTGGGTCAGCATCTTGCATAGCTGCTTTACCTGGCGCTCCTCGCCCATGTCGAGCAAGTACTTTGCAGACGCGATGGCGGCCACCGGATCGCCCGAGCGCATGGTGTCGGCGATCAGAGACTCGTATTCCTGTATTGTCTTTCGCCATAGCCCACCCAGGTAGCGCCATCGCTTGCTGCCGGCGTCATCGCAGTTCAGGCACGGAGATCCCATCCGCGAGGCGTTCATTACCTCCACCACCACCCCGTGCTTCACCGTTCTCCAGTATGGCTCGCCGAACGAATACTCCTGCTCTCGCCCCTCTTTGATATAGGTGTCGAAGTATTGTTTGGAAACGAGCAACTGGTTTTCGTCGCTGACGGAAAGAATCCGCGCCGTAGTGTTGATGCCCATGCCCCAGATGTTGGTGTCGCGGCCAAGATCGGCTTCCTCCCGCACCATACCGGCGTGCAATGCCGCGCGGATGGTGAACTTCTCGCGGGACACCCCACCCACTTCTCCGGCGCCGACCTTCTCGAAAATGGAAAACGCAACATTGATCGCCAATGTCCCGGCTTCCGCGTTGACGAACGTGAGATATCCCCCATCCCCGGCGGGACTCCAACGGAAGTCCCTTTCGGCGAGGCTGTGATAATGTACCGATTCCTTGACGTAGCGCATCAGGCGCTTTATCACCGCCACCTGGCTTTCTTGGTCCAATGTGGAGAAGGAAACCACATCCATCCCCAGAATCGCGTAAGCTCCGACCGCGAATTTATTCGTGCCGGCATTCCCAGATTGTGTTTCCATGGTTCGTATATGATACTCGATTTAGAGCTTAATATGGCGCTTTCTTCGCGTAGAGCACAAATACGAATCGTTTTTCGGGCTCTTTTCAAACAAGGAACTTTGGAGAAAGCATCATCTTGACATGATTCCGTGGCGGGATCCCGCCTGCATATGCGGCTTCAGCGGGAGAAGCGGAGACGGAGATTCAATGCGATCTATGTCGCTATTGCCGAGGTGGAGCAAGCGCGCGCTCGACAGTTACCTTCACTTCTGTCAACTCTAAATCCATCGATTTCCGTGCGGCCGGATCAATAGTCTGGGCTTCCACTGTTTCGATCTGTTTGATCCGATCGGCAAGCTCCGTCTTCCTGGCTTGGAATTCAGCAACCTTGTCGCGGGCATCTTGAAGTTGACGCGTTGCGCAGCGAACCCGTTCCTCCTGAAGCTGTATCCGCGCCAGTACAATCTGGATACCGGGACCGATCAAATTGCTCTGTTCCATCGCGACGCGTAGCGCATGGACTTCTTTCAGCAGCGCCTGAATGGTAGCGTCCTTGGATACGTCGGCAGGCGGCTGAGCCATGGCTCGCGCCTCACGCTGAGGCAGCTTGGCTTTGAAAGCTCGCCGCGTTGTCCCGCAGGTACTGGTCGAGCGTTCTCTCCGGGCGGCCGAGCAACTTCGCCACGGTTCCATCGACGGTGGCGCAACGCCCCGTTCGGTAGTATTCCTGCAATTGAAGAATCGCCGTTACCTGCCACTCCGGCATACCAAGATCGAGCATCGCTTTGCGCTGCGCTTCTTCCGGAATATCCACGTATGAAACTTTGCGCCCCGCGACGCGAGAGATCCGCTCGGCGATTTCAGCATTGCCGACCGCTTCAGAACCATTCAATTCGTATATTTTCCCATCGTGCCGATTCGGCTCAAGTAGAATCTTGACGGCCACGGCGCCGACATCGCGCACGTCGATCAGGCTGATTTTTGCGTCGCCCAGTGCCGCGTAAAACGCGCCTTGCGCGCGGATGCTGTCCGCGTTGTAAGTCACGATGTTCTGCAGGAATCCGTTGGGCCGGAGAATGGTATAGGCCACTCCCGAATCCTTCAGTTTCTGCTCAGCCTGAAAATGCCAGCTCGGAAACGATTTCGGAAAATCACCGGCGCCGAGCGCGGAGTTCAGCACGACATGGCGAACGCCCGCTTCCTTGCACGCGTCGATCATGTTGCCTTCGAGCTCGACCAACTGCGGCACGGGTCCGCAGACCAGGAAAACCGAATCAATGCCCTGCAGCGCCTCCGGCAGACTGCCTTTGTCGGCGAAGTCGGCCACGACCGTCGCGACTCCCCGCGGTGCTTTGCCGGCATCTTCCTTACTTCTGTACAGCGCCCGCAGTGGTGCTCCAGCGGTAATGGCTGCTTCCAAAACAGCGCCACCGGCGCTGCCGGATGCTCCTGTGATCAAGATCATTCAATTCCTCCAGGAACCCGGCATCGTTCCCCGGGATTTCCATTCCCTAATTTTAGCTGATGGTTTTATCGCAGCATTTGTGGCGCGGCCTCTCAGGCTGCCGCATCGAGACTCGTCTCGATGCTCGGGGGAAAGGAGCCTCGAGACGAGTCTGGAGGCCGCAGACACGAGTGACCGCGCTACGCCTCTGCCGCCGTATCCTGGTAAACTCATCCCGACGAAAGCATGTTCGTATCATTGAGGCGGGGAATAGTGAAATGGTGGAGCAAGGCTCCATGGATCACCCTCTGGGTTTTCCTCGCGACTCTGTACGTATTCGGCTATGCGATGATGCGATGGAAGGAGCCGGCCAGCAATCAAATTCGCTCGCTCTCCACTTATACATACTTCTTTATCGTGACCGTCGCCACGGTGGGCTACGGCGATGTCGTGCCGTACACCACGGCCGGCCGGCTGACGGCTGGCGTCATCGCATTCGGAGGCATCGGCGCCGCGGCCGTTGCGCTTGGTCAAATCTTCAGCTCAATTGGAAATTACGTTAGGCGTCGTGAAAAGGGATTGCTGGGATTCGATATGAAAGGTCACATTGTCATCTTCGGGAATCGGGGCGCTGAGACGGCCGCACTGATTCGGTGCCTCATCGCCGACCAACAATCCAGCGGCACCGCAATTGTCCTCTGCTCACACTCGACCGAGCAGAATCCATTCCCCGATTTCATCGACTTCGTTCGCGGCGAACCCACCAATCCGGATGTTCTGACGCGAGCTTGTGTCAAGGATGCCGGAAAGATCATCATTCATGCCGGCACCGATTACGAAAGCATCTCCATCGCCCTCGCAGTCACCGAAATCAACAAATCGGCGCCTATCGTCGTCAAGGCCAATGATCCGGGCAAGGAAGTGGACATCGAGCGCGTGGATCGCAATCGCGTCGTTTGTATCAAGGCGGTCGATGTGCCGATGATTGTTCGCGAGATTCACAATCCCGGAATCACCCAGGTGCTCGAAAAGCTTCTGTCGTCGCAGGGACAGGATTTGCGGTGCCTGCAAGTGCCCCCCGGCAAACACAGCTTTACCTTCGGCTTACTGGCGCATGATTTCCGGGAGCGGCATGGAGCAATTCTGATTGGTATGCGGCCGGCGGGAAACGCCTTGAACACGGGGTCGATCTTGAATCCGGGATTCCATGCCGTCGTCGAAGGCGGAATGTTCCTGGACTACATTTCCGCGAGTCCCATTCATATCGACTGGGCGCAGTACCGTCCTTAGGCTATTCGAAGATCTCGCTCAAGACCCGGCCGATCGATCCGGCTGGCTGTTCAACGCCCAGCAACTCCGCCAGCGTCGGGGCGATATCATTGACTGCGATTCTTCGCTGGTAATTCCCGGTCTTGATGCCTGGCCCCAAGAAAATAACAGGTACATGCGTGTCGTAGCCGTACGGGGTGCCGTGGCTGGTGCCGGTTGCTTCGAACAAGTAATAAGGGTCTTGAAGGATCATGATGTCCCCTGACCTTGGACCGTAGAAATTAACACTGAAGGCCCGGCTGATCGAGTCCTGTTGTACATTGCCTTGCAGCAATTGAGTATGAGTATAGACTCTGGCAATGTGGTTTTCGGTCAGCGCGGCTTCGGCGGCAGTGCGCTCCACTTCAGCCCGGTCCAGCTTCTTGGTGGAGATCAACTCCAGGTTGAGGTATTGCATGTTTGGGGCGCTGGGCAGCAGCCACTTTCCAGGCCCGAAGCGCTTCGTCAAGGCGCTGTTGATTTTTTGGATCAAACGAGCCTCGGAGAGACGGCCGCCGGCCATCTTGCGGGCCTGATTCACTTCCGGGACCGGCGCTACGCCATGGTCGGCGGTCAGAATCACCAGGATATTTCCAACTCCGGCGCTCCGCTCGGCGGCGTCGAAAAGCTTGCCAAGCAGACGGTCGGTACGGATCGAAATATCGCGTACTGCCGGATCGTCGGGTCCTACGGCGTGCCCCACGTAGTCGTTCGAAGAAAAACTGACCGCCAGAAGATCGGTGGCGTCGTGATGGCCGAGCTTCTCGCCTTCCATGGCGCGCTCAGCGAACTCCTCTATCATCTCGTTGCCCCACGGCGTGGCTTCGAGCGAACCGCAAAAACGAGTCTCGGCGCCGGCGACCATCGTGCAAAAAGGTTTTGCCGAGGTATCCTTCGCGTCGAACGGCAGCCAGGACGCCCCAATGAAGCGACTCGACGGCCGCTCTTTGTTCACTTGCGCCGCCCAATCGGGAAGCGTGTCGCGGTAATAGTTGCTGGTGACCCAGGCGTGAGAGTCGGTGTCGTACCAATATGCGCCATCGGCCATGTGACCGCCCGGAAGAACCGCGCTGCGATCCTTGATGGAAATGCTGACGACCTTTGAACCGGGCGCCTGCATTTTCAGTTCGTCGCCAACGGTGCTCACCAGCATGCGGCGAGGCGATGCCCCAGGCCTGTTTGGAATTCCGCCGACCAGTTTCGTTCGTGGATCGAATACGCTGGTAATGGTCTGGGCCGTCTCCCGGTCATACCATTCGTTCGCGACGATGCCGCTCACCGATGGCGTGGCCCCTGTTAGAAATGTGGAGTGCCCAGCGGCGGTGACGGTAGCGGCATGCAAATAGTGGGCGTCCGAGAAGACGGCGCCGTGTTCGAGCAAGCGCAGCAGACCCGAGCGATAGTCGTCGCGGAAACGCAGTAAGTAGTCATAGCGGAACTGATCCACGACGATTGCCAAAACCAACTTGGGCTTTTTCGGTGGCGCACCGAAGGCGGCTGTGACGATCGCAAGAAGAAGCAGGAGAGTTCGTGCCGGACGCTTCATGAGAAGTATTCATGATAGCTTCCCACGCGGCCTGGTTTGATGACAATTCGATGAGGATCGGTCACTACCCGATTTACTTATCCAACATCGGCGAACAACACGGAGTTTGAACCGGCTTCGGTTCCATGAGCTCGGCCCGCGTCAAATTTGGATCGTATAAATTGAGCTGCCACTTTCCGTCGCGGCCGATCTTGGGCCCCTGGTCGATTTTCATGCCGCGATCGAGCAGTGTCTGATAACCGGCCGCGGTGCTGGGGACCCCCAGGGCTAAGTGGTGCATAACGCCCAACGTCTTGGGCGTCGGACTTTGCACATTCATCATGTACTCCAGCCAATCGGTTCCGTCGGGGACTCGCATGTCAATCCAATCGGTGCGGTCGTCGGTTCTCCCGCCGTGCCACATTTCGCGAAAGCCCAGGATCTCCCGATAGAATTTGTCGGCAGCGGAGCGGTCGCGCACCGTTATACCCACATGAATGATGTGATCGGAAATACGTGTGGCCGGCAGAAACTTGCCGAAGTTATTGCTGTGCAGCGATCCCGGCAAGTATTGGACGAACTCCACGTTATGGCCATCCGGATCGGGGATCATCATGCTCATGTTTCCGTCCAGCCCAAGCTTGAGCTTGTCCGGGACTTTTACGCCGCGGCTGGCGAGATAGTCTCGCAACTGCTGGATGTTTACGGTTTCGAAGGCGATGTGAGACAACCGGTCCTGGGTTTCATCCTTCAATTCCGGGAAGATCTCGATGTACTGACGATCGTTGACTTTGAAGTAAGTCAGCAGCAATCCGCCGGACGCTTTGTCCAGCGTGAAAGGCTCTTGATAGCCCAGAAAGTGTCCGTAGAAATTGCGGGCTGCGGCCAGATCGTCAGTCCTCAGCCCGATGTGCGCCACGCCGACAATGGCAGGGCGCTTAACCATCGTTTGAGCCGCTGAGAACGGCGCGAGGGACGCCACCAGCGAAACCAGCAGAATCGATTTGCCATAACTCATTTGCCAACCAGTATATTGAAACAATGAGGCGATAGCCACCTCAATCACCGCCATCCAAATTGCGGGGGTAGGCCACTGGGATCGGTGAATGAGGTGGCTGTCGCCTCATTGTTTCAAGTTGCCGCATTGCTGCTACACTTAGCGGATGAGCCACCCGGTAGTGCATTTTGAAATCGGCTGCCGCGACAGCGCGAAAACGCAGGAGTTTTACGCAAAGCTGTTCGACTGGCAGATTCAGCAGGCTGGTCCCGCGGCAATGATTGAGACCGGTGGAACGGGAATCAACGGGCACATCACCGCGCTTGGCCATGAGCCGCACAATTTTGTGACGGTGTACGTGCAGGTGGACGATATCCCGGCGTATCTTGCGAAGGCGGAGGGCCTGGGAGGTAAAAAGGTTGTTGGGCCCATCGAGATTCCGACGGGGAGCTTTGCCTGGATGACCGATCCGGAAGGCACGGTGATTGGGCTCTTCAAGCCGAAAGTGTAGTTAGGTTGTGCGAGCGCAACCACCACTACTAACGGACAGGTAGGAGCGTCACCGTTTTGATCGTGCACTCGCCCGCGCTGGCGGTGCAAGGCCGGGGAGACAGATCCTTGTTGAAGCAAATCCGTGCTTCCTGCAGCTCGCCATCCTTGTAACAAGAAGTCCGGAAGGCCCCAGGCGGGAAACGAGAATTCGCAGCCGCGAGCTTCGCCTCGATCTCAGCGGGACTGAGTTGCAGCTTTTGCGAGGGCTGGTCCAAATCCTTCGGAATCGAAACCGAATCGCGCGCCTTGCGGACCGCGGTGAAATAATCGGCCACGCTCAAATTGCTGCACGTTCCGTGCGTTGACCATTCATGCTGTATCAAGGATTCGGTGGGAATGTATTTCAACGTCTGCTGGATAATGCTCTGAGACACGGGACTGGCGCTTCCACACTTCTCCGGACCGCGGCCGTTCTCGCCTTGCGGCCAGAGCCCATGCACGACGAAGCCTATATGGCGTCCCTTGCCGCACTCCCGAGGATCTTTAACGCCTGTCGGCTCGTCGCAGAAATCCGGCGCGTACGACAATGCGAGCAGATAATAGGCAAAATCCGACTGGTTCGGAGTGGCCGGTTTTTTCTTGTGTGACTTCGCGCCGGTGGTGCCCGCGACAATCAGGCAGGTAAGTGCGGCAACCGCCGTAATTCGTTCGAATGTTCCAAAGCGCAAGAGCATGATTAAAGCTATATTACTGATTTACCATGACGCGCGCCACTGGCTTCGAATTCCGGAACAGGTTTTGCATCGG
>CATPCJ010000027.1 GCA_955652915.1 uncultured Bryobacteraceae bacterium | reverse complement strand
CTGACCAATGCCGGTCTCGTGGTGAACTTCGACGGCCGGCAACGGCCGGTTCCGCGCACCTATCAGTATTCTTTCGGCCTGCAGAGATATTTCTCCGGCGGGATCAAACTGGATGTTTCGTACGTGGGAAGCCAGACGGTCCACGATGCCATGGCGCAGAACCTGGACTACGTTTCGCCGGCGCAATTCAACTTTGCCCATACCGACCCCAGCTTCCTGAACAGGAAAGTGCCCAACCCCTTCTACGGAATTCTTCCCGCGACCTCGGACTTCGGCAAGAGCCCGACCTTCAACGCCGAGAGCCTGCTATATCCTTATCCACTATTCAATGGAATCACGCTTCAAACACAGCCTTGGTCAAAATACCGTTACGATTCGGTGCAGGCGCGAATGGAAAGGCGATTCTTCGGCGAACGCGCCAAGGGTGGCCTGCTGCTGGTTGTGTCGTACACCTTCGCCAAGTCTTTCGAGGCCAATCATCGGTTGGACAATTGGAATTTAGCGGAAGCGCCGGTTCATGAACTGTCCAATTATGACAAGCCGCAGAATCTCTCGATCAGCGGCGTGTGGGATCTGCCTTTCGGCAACAAGCGGGCTTTCTTAAGCGAAAGCAACCGGGTGGTTCGCGCCATTGTTTCCGATTGGAATTATAATCTCGTGTTCACAATGTTTTCCGGCTATCCCACGGGTTGGCCGAATGCCGAGTTCGTTTGCGGCAGCTACTTCGTCGACCAACAGACTCACGATCAGTGGTTCAACAATAACCCGGCCTGTTACAAGGGCCGTCCGGCGTACTCATTGCGAGACACGGGCGACCGCTTCGCCTGGATTCGCAACCCCGGCAGGACGAATGTGAATATGGCGCTGGCCCGGACGTTCCGGATGGGCGAGCGTTATTCGGTCCAACTGCGCGGGGAATCCTTCAACACCACGAATACGCCGATGTTTGGCGGGCCGGTGACCACGTACAACGATCCGCGGCTGGGCAAGCTGCCGATCGCGCAGCAGAATTTTCCACGGCTGGTTCAGGTCTCCGGCAGGTTTGTGTTCTGAGGTGGAACAGGTTGGTAACCTGCGGCCGATTGGCAATCGGCCCGTAAGTAATTCCGAATCCAACACCAGGCGGATTACCAATCCGCGGCAGGATGCCATCCTGCCCCACATCAAAATGTCAGGCGGGCGCCCAGTTCTATGGCGCGGGCTTGGTTCTGCTGCGTCTTTGTGACTCGACCGAATGTGGAGTTTCCCGTGTTGGTGTCGGGACCTCCAAAGCGCGGATGGTTGAGCGCGTTAAAGGCGTCGAAGCGAAGTTGCAGCTTCATGCGTTCCACCGGGTGGAAGCTTTTGTACAGCCCGATATTCAGTTCGTTCACGCGGCTGGCACGGACATCGGCCCAACGCGTCGGTATAGTGCGCACGTAGTTGGCGAAGTCCTGGTAGACGCCGTTCTTGATGGTGTCGGAAGGCGCGGGCCTATAGTTATATCCGGGCAGGTTCTGGATGCCGGTCCACGCCGGATACAGTGAAATGTCTGTATTCTTCGATGGAAACGGAAGGAACTGCGTGGTGTCGAACCAATGTTCCAGCGACTGTTTGCCGCTGGGGAGCGAGAAGTCCTTTCCACTAAAAAAGAAATTGTCGGTTGCCGTAAAGGCCACCGGCGTGCCGGATTGAACGTTGTATTGGCCGGCCAGTTCCCATCCGCCGGCGAGCGCATCCACCAATTTGTTCATCGAGCCGCCGATTGGTTTGCCGCGTCCGATCGGCAGCTCCCAAATGGGCGCAATCGACAGATGGAAGGTGCGGTCTTCGCCGCCGAGCTTATGCTCTACCGTAGGGCCGGAAATTTCAGGGCCGAGCAGCGAAGTATCTTCGTAGAGTTTGGACCAGGTAAAGGAATTGATTATGCTGAAGCCCTTGCTGAAGCGGTGTTCCACCTTGGTGAGCAAGGCGTCATAACGGTTCTGTCCCAGCGGATTGCTGTTGCGCGTGACAGGGGCCGGATTTCCCGAATTGCTCAAGAGCGGAATTGGATTGAGCAACTGGTTGAGTGCGACGTTCTGGCTGCTGCCGATCCCGCCCGAAATTTGCGGGATTTTGTTGAACGGGTTCGGAACCAGCGTGTCCCACGGCAGAATATCGACAGGCCGGCCGGTGGCGTCAAATTGAGGCGCGCGCAACTGCTTCCAAAGAGCAAAGCTGGGAAGATTCTGATTGCGGTCCTGATAGATGTTGTAGGTCTTGTTATGCGAGTAGCCGGCCTCGAACAGCCAGCTCTTGATCTGGTGTTGGATGTGTACGCTGTACTCCCAAGAGTAGGCCCGACCCGCATCCTGATTTAGCCAATTGATACTCTGGCCCAGGTTGGTTAGCGCGCCGAGCGAGGCGCCAGTGGGCGCAAGAATGCCGCTCTGGAAAGGATTTGAAAGCGTATCGTAAGGCGTGAAGTTGTTGTCCTGAGTCGCGATGAAAGGGGTGCTTCGGCTGAAGCCGTTCTGTCCACCTCTCTCGAAAGACGCTTGTGTAAACCGGCCGACTCCGCCGCGGATCACCGTGTTGTGGCGGAGCTGGTAAGCGAATCCTGCTCGTGGCCCCCATTCACGACGATCGCCGTTGATCGCGCCACGTGCCGCTCCATTGACCCCGGCGAAAAGCTGCGCGCCGGGAACTTTGAAGGCGCTGGCCGGCAAGATCTGAGCTAAGGTCTGCACGCCAACATTGTTGGGATTGGAGGCGAGGATCTGCGCGTAGTTGGCCTGCGCGGTGGAGCTGATGGGATTCAGCGCGGTAGGGTCAAAATTTGTCGTCATCCGGTTGTAGCGTTCCGTGATGGGCGTCTCATAATCCCAGCGCAGGCCCAGGTTCAGAGTAAGCTTGCCGGTAACGCGCCAGTCGTCTTGAAAGAAGAAAGCCATGTAGCGCTGCGAGTAGAATGCGTTCGCGTTCACCGGTTCGTTACCACCGTTCGGCAGGCCGAGCAGGAAGGAAGCAAACGATGAGCCGACGCCGGTGCCGCCGCCGGTGATGGCGTTCTGGCGCGTCCAATTGCTGTTGTTGAAATCGAACTGGGGCTGGGCGCCGATGCCTCCATCGGCATCCTGCAACACCCAATATTCCGCGCCGTACCGAAAGGTGTGGTTGCCGTGAACGTGCGTCAGGTTCGCCGACAAAGTGTAGTAGGTGTTGTCGTAGTAGGTGCCTGCCTGTCCCGTCCCGAAATCGCCCGCGATGCCGACAATGCGCGGGAAGGAGGGCTTCACCAATTGCGAAACAAAGCTCGGAGAGAAGCCGAGCTGGGTAGGATCGAAGCCCGAACCCTTATCGTAGTTGGGTTGTTCAAAACGGCTTACGCTGAGGCGCAGGTCCAGGATCTTAGAAGGGCTGATGGTCCAAACGTGATCCAGACCCGCGCTCTTGGCCACTCGCTGCTGGTAGTTTCCGGTGGCGGCGTTGTGAAAGTAATCGTCTATGAATTCGTTCAGGTGGCTCCAGCGTACGACACCGAAACTGTGGTTGGAGTTGTTCCAGGCGTGGTCTATCCGCACGGAGACAACCGGCAACTTATCCTGGCGCGTGGCGGAGGAAACAAAGTTGTTCACCGCGCTCCCGGTAGGGTCGCCGGCTACGTTGGCGAACGGAACATAGCTGAGAATATTCTGCGCGATCTTGTTCAGCATCGCCGCCGGTATCATATTGTTGGGGAAAGGCGCGCGATTACCGTTGGCGTCGACAACAAACGGATTGTAGATCTGAATGGGAAAGCGCTGCAATTGGCCGCCACCGCTGAGTTGAGTGGTGAACGACTGGCTAAAATCGCCCTTGCGCTCCAGCGCCGTGGGAACGGAGCGAGTGCTTCCGGGGCGGGGATCCTGGTTGAGCGTTTTGTCGTACGAAAAGAAGAAGAAGGTCTTGTCCTTACCCTGGTAAACTTTCGGAATCCATAGCGGGCCGCCAACCGTGCCTCCAAACTCGTTGAAATGGACCGGGGGCACCACGCCACCTACAAGATTGGTCTGAAATAGATTGGCGTTCATAAAACTGTTCTGATTGAACTCGTAGAGGCTGCCATGGTAAACCTTGCCGCCGCTTCGGGTTTGCATGT
Source organism: uncultured Bryobacteraceae bacterium (assembly GCA_955652915.1). Taxonomy (GTDB): domain Bacteria; phylum Acidobacteriota; class Terriglobia; order Bryobacterales; family Bryobacteraceae; genus Palsa-89. Next base: position 1,946 of record CATPCJ010000027.1, on the reverse strand, counting down.
TGACGGTGGCCCCTGCCTGTCGTCCGATGGATGCGTCATAGGCGTTGGTCTGCACGCGGAATTCCTGCAGCGACTCCATGGGCGGAATGAACGAGACGTAGCCGCCGTGTTGCGTGTTCGGCATGCCGTCGAGCTGAAAATTGTTGGAGTAGATGTTGTTGCGCCCGCCGTCGGAGGTGAACTGGGAGCCGCCGACATACGACCACATATGGACGACGTTGCCGTTCTGATCCTGCGCAATTACCCCGGGAGAAAGGGTGGCGAGCAATGTGGCCACGTGCGACGCCGACGGCATTTCCGTGATCTCTTCTTTGGTGATGACGGTGCCGGAAGTGGCCGAAGTAGTATCGATGAGTGGCGCTTCGGCCGTAACTTCCACCGATTGCGACGAGGACCCGACTTCAAGCTGGATGTCGATCTGCTTGTTGTCGGCGGTCTGGAGCGTGATGCCGTTCCTATTTTCCATCTTGAGACCGGGAGCGGCGACTGTGAAGCGATAATGGCCGGGCAGCAGGAACCGAACGGCCCAGTTGCCTTGCGTGTTGGTGCTGGTCTGCTGCTTGACGCCAGTGTCGTCGTCAATCACGACAACGACGGCATCGGGCACGACTGCCGCTTGCGCATCGGTCACGCGGCCGCCGATGGTGGCGCGGGCTTCTTGCGACCATGCCGCTTCTCCGGCAACAAGAGCGGCCAGCAGCAAGCAGATCAACCAACCATTTTTCGACATGGAATCCCCCCGGTTGACAAGAATAGTAGCATTTGCGCGATACTTCCGCCCTTCGGCGAGTGCGAGGCGCTCACCGCGCATTGTCCCCTGGCAGGATGCTGAAAAAGGGACCCAAATTGCTGGCCGCGGGTGAACGCTGATCAACGCGGATTGAAAAGAAATGCTTTATCTGCATCCATCGGCGCTTATCCGCGGTCCAGAATGCTTTTTTCAGCAGCCTGCTTGTATTCCCAAGAGTGCCTACCCAGAAAGGCCGGCCGGCGAAGACAGGCGGGGGGCCCACAGAGAAGGGACATTGCGGTCACGGCGGTTCAGTTGGAATAGATCGGGGAAAATTACTAGGCGCATTGACGGGATCGGAGCTTCCGCGTAAGGCTAACTCCACGGATGGCGGGGGCGCGGGCGGTATCTGTTCGTGTTGGGCCGGTGGACTTGGATTCGTACCGGGTGTCCGTTCCTGGGATTCGGTTCGTTTTTCACCCTCTTTTTTTCCGGCTTCGCGGAGAGCGAGTAAGTCACTGAGGGCGCGGGAGTAAGCGCGGCCTAGGCGGTTCAACATTGCAGGGCAAGATTCGTAGGCTGCTTCGATCTCTTCTTTTTGTTTGTTCATTTGTTGCTCGAACAGGTCTGTCTCGACGTTGTTGAGGCGACGTTGGAGTCATTTGGCGTTGACCCGCTGTGCAGCCCTCCCTTGGCCACAAGCATCATCGGGACCAGTACTTCTGAGCGGACAAGCAGGGCCACTGTGCAGCCCTCCATTTCGACGGGACCGGTGGGCTGGAGATCTTGAATGTAAGAGTCGAGGAGGGAGTTGTACTCGCCGGCGTTTTCATTGGGCAAGACTACTGTGCGGGCAGTGAGTCCGTATTTGAGGGCGTTCATGGAGGAGTGTTTGCGGCCCTCTTCGGTGACGGTCCGTGGGATTTTTTGCCGTTGACACGGGCGGACTCGATTTTACGTTGTGAAGACATTAGTGCTCCTTGTGCTACCTCATAGTAGGGCTGAGGGTCGAGGGAGGAGACGGTGGGATTTTGGATGCTGTTGGAAATGGAGGAGATTGGGCTGAGGTGGTGCGGTGACCCGCGATTTCGGCGCTGCGCGCCGACACTGGAGGGGATGAAAACGGGCGCTTCGTTAGTGAGAATAGAGGTAAGTCCAGCACGGCGACCATAAGCCGTCTTCAGTCTGCACATGATGCGATTGTGACCCTGGCAGG
>CATPCJ010000026.1 GCA_955652915.1 uncultured Bryobacteraceae bacterium | reverse complement strand
CTCCACGGATTGCGGCGGCGTGGATGGTATCTGTTCGTGTTGCGTAGGTGGACTTAGATTCGCAGGAGTTCCGCCCGGAGAAAATCGCTTGCTGAGGCGCGCGGTTCCGTTTGGTGTCCGTTCCTGGGATTCGGTTCGTTTGGTGATTATGTACTTGACTCAGAACTACTTGGGCGACCACAATGGGTAGTGTGACAGGCCGGAAGGGCAGTTTTACGTTTGTTAGCGTTTTCCTGTGGACGGGTTGGCTTTGATTACGATTGTTATCATTTCCGCTGGAATAAATCTACGCGAGTAATTCCGCCAATTCCCAAACGTGATCGGTGAGCTTCGATTCCATTGCGGGCGTGACGCGCAAGCTGGAATGAATCCGGCAGAAATTGTAGAAGGCGAAGCCACCCCAAGCGAGCACCGCACAAATAGCGCACTACCCGTATTCAGGAACCAGCGTGCGACTGTGATAGCTTGGGATGAGGAGGTTTCACGAAAAATGTTCAGAAGTATCGTCGCGGCGTGCGCTATCTTGACGCTCCTTCTCGCGCCCATGTCAGCGGCTGAGAAGAAAAAGAAGCCAAAGCCAAAGAAGGACACTATTATAGTCAAGCAGCCGAAGTATACGCCAATGCCATACCAGGTGGATAAGAGTGGGGATGGTGGAAACGGAGTGCCCACTTATGGCACAGGCGGACTCAATCCAAATCCAAACGGATCGAAGAAAACTGATCAACCGAAGGGTAAGGACGGTAAAAAGAAGTAGTCGCCCTCGCTCATCTCCACACTCTAGAGCACCGCTGTTGCGCTGTTATGCTGGTTTTGGCGGAGGGCGGGGGGATCGGACCCATGCCCGAAGGCATCACGGCTTATAAGACCGCTTCTAGCGCCAACTAGTCGCCCTCCACAAGCGCGGCCATCGCAAGCTGAACGCGCGGTAGTGCCAGAGGTCCACCACGTGCCCCGACCAGTCGCCCCTAGAAAGCGGGCTGGCTGGGGCCTTCGCATTTTGGCCCGTGTGCCGGTGAGTGAAAGCACACGGGCTAGTGGTATCCAATCACGCGGTCTATTCATGACCCAAGTGTCGCTGGCTACCATGGAAGGTGCTCAACTGGTAGGAGTCATTTCCTACCATGTCTACCATGGTAGGAAAATTTACCTTAGTGTTTAGGTTTCTTAGGGATAGGAGATTTTGAGCTAAGTAGAAACTTTTCAAACTTGATCGTTGTCTTTGAGGTTTCGGGCAGTTCGCCACTGAGCCACGCGTAGAATTCGGGTTTGTTGATGCCAGAGTTCCTGGCCTGATAGATGCTTCTGTTGGAAGCGCTGGTTTTTCTCTTGTACTCGGCGAGGAGTACGCCACGCTTGGCTGCTACGTCATCTTTTCCTCGGGGCAGTTCCTCTAAATTGGGGATCTCTTCTACTCCCCCTTTTTGTTCATCCATCGTGGCATCGACGGAGCGTGACGGCACTGTTTTTTTCGCTTCCTCTGCTTTTCGCATCTCGTCGAGCAGTCTTTCGTATTCGATTTGCTCGCGTGCTCTTCCATACGTTCTTATAGACCTCTCTATATAGCTGCAGCTGCGCGAATCTAGAGATTCCGATGAGGGTGCGCTTTCTACGCGGCTGTCTGCCGCTGCTTGCTGCTGAAGTGAATCAAGCCGCCTATAACCCTCTGTAGTCCATTCATTCGTTTTTGTTTTTATTACCCAAGCATCAGACCCCTCCCCGATGTTCACTGGCTGCAAGAGCCATGGCGGATCGCCCTGGTACTCACGCCATGCTAGATCCGCGCATGCTTGAAGCCACACAATGAAGGCGTTTTGAACCGTGATATCTCGGACTAGCTCCAGATACGGCCTGACTCGAATGTCAAATCGATTCAGAGCGTACTCAAAGCGGGCCTTGGTCCCTAACCGGCTGGCCTCATTGGAAATCTTCTTGTCAGATTCCGCTAAGTCATCGCGCATTTTAACCTGAGCGCTAACAAAACCCGGTTGGGACTCTAAGACTTTAAGCGCGGCATCCCTAGCTATCTGCTGTTTTGCCAATTGCCGCCTAAGGCCGGGGGGAAGAATTGTCGTAACTCCCTTGCGTCCGGCGCGAAGAGGGTTTACGATGAGGGTGTCTAACGTCCGCATCGAAAGGCCCCGGCTTCGCGCCGGGCTTTTCGTTAAAGAGACTATTGTATGCGAGGAGAGATAGTGAAGGTTGATAAGCAGCGGTTCGATGCGGTACTAACCAAACTGCTCAGCAGCGCACCGATGCCCAAGGATTCGATAAGCCCTAAAAAGGCTCGTCCGAAAACTCGATCTCGGAAGGCAAAGAGTTAGCCGTCTTCGCGGTCAGCGCCTTGTAGCGCAGTGCCGTTTTTATCACAAGGCCAATGATAACGGCAGCGAAGATTTCCTGCTCTTCGCGATTATTGAATCGGAATTGAAACTCGCCGATGTAGCGGTCCAGGTGCTTCACGGAAACTTTGTGAAAGCTGCCTATGATGCCGCGCTTCAAAAGGCTCCAGAAGCCATCGACGCCCTGGGTAGAAACGTCACCGCGAACCCATTCCTTGCCGGAGTGGTTTACTATCTCGTGATCGCAAAACTTGTCCAATGCTTCATACAACCTGCTTTCATCGGTCATCACCTTTGCTTCCGGCGATACTTGGCCTTTGATCTTGGGTCCAATGAAATAGTGATTCGCGGCCTTGATGTGGCTAGCGCGGATGCGTGATGGCTTGTCCTCGGTACCGCGTTCCAGAATTCCGAATACTGGGGGCTTGTCGTACTTCTGACGCTTGCGCCGCTCGTCGAATTTTCCGCCGATGTACGTTTCGTCGATCTCAACAACGCCCGTAAACAGGTCGCCTACGCCTTCGTCCATCGCCTTGCGGATGCGGTGATTCAAATACCACGCGGTCTTGTACGACACGCCCATGTCGCGTTCCATCTGCTTCGCGGAGATACCTTTCTTCGCGTTGCACATGAGCGCTACGGCCATCATCCATTTGTTGAGCGGTAGGTGCGTGTCGCTGAAGAGCGTGCCGGTAGTTGCCGCGAACTGGTACTTGCATTCCGCGTTGAGGCACTGGTACATGAACCGATCCGGTGTTGGCTTTACTTCACCGTTGGCGTACTGCCGGACCTGACCCTTGACGGTGAACTTGGAAACCTTGCTATGACCGCATTGCAGACAGGTAACGCCGTTCGGCCAGCGGGCAGCTTCCAGGTAGGTATGGCAGTTCTCTTCGGACGCGAAAACCCTTGCGGTGTCTATGATGCTTGGTCCGATTCGGTGTGTTTTGCCTGCCATCTATATATAGCATGGAGCAAATCGTCTTCTGAGTCAAGTACATAATCACCGTTCGTTTTGCATAGTATTTGTTTCGGGCGCCGCGGAGACGAAGCAAGTTGTTGAGGGCGCGGGTGTAAGCGCGTTCGAGCCGTGACTCGGTGCGGTTCAACATCGCCAGGCTTCCGGATTCTGAAAGCGTTCGACAGATT
>CATPCJ010000025.1 GCA_955652915.1 uncultured Bryobacteraceae bacterium | reverse complement strand
TAGTTATCAGCAGAACAATCAGCCCAAAGGTTGAGCCGATCCCTAAGAGGAGCGATCATGACGTTTCCGATTGGCGCTTTGTATTTTCCTCTCTACTTCATTGCCGCGTGGGCCATGGCCGATAGAAACCTCGCGGCCGGCCTAAAGTACCATATGCCTTTGTCCCTACGCTATGGCTGCTGTTGTATTCGATACTTCTGGGTATCGGACCTTCTATTTGGATCGATTGCGCTACCGTTCGCCATCTTCGGGAGCCAAAAGATAACTGGACCCTTGCTCTCCAACCTGGGCGAATCCTACCAGGGTTTGTGGGCTATTATCTATCCGATTTCGTTCGTGCTTATGGGCTTCCTCTGGCCTAAGCTATCGAACATCGGCATCAGTTCAAAACAAGACATGCCCATCAGCATCGCCGGGTTGCGAGACCGCTTTCTGGGCACAACCAAGCTCAAATCGATCAATGAGCATCTGCAGCGCGAGGTGGAGACCTGGGTGGACCGCGTGATTGACGCCGTGAGGGCAGACCCACAAACATTCGAGAACTTTCTCCGCCGCAGATTTCAACTGGCCTGGGCGGGCAACTCGAAACCATCCGAGGAGAATCTTGACGCGCTGCGCAGGGAGCTGCTGACGCAGGCGGAAATGGACCTCGGCTCGCTATATGAATCCATTTGCCGGGTAAAGATGATCACTTTCAGAGACCGCGGCAAGCCGTTAATGAAGGTTCCAGAGATGACCTTTGAGGAGGAACAGGCACTGTACGATGCGGGCATCACGACGATTCGCCGTCTGCGCTCTCTTCCGGACGGACTAATCTCTTCCATTTCCCCGGCGCGCATTGCTCACCTTCGAAACAACGCCAGGCAGTTCCTCTCGCAACGCGCTAAATCGGCGGCCGGGTCGATCGCAGTCATTGCTGCCATGCTGATCTGTATCGCCTGGGCTTCCAACGTCTACACGGGCTCGCCAAAGGCGGGCAAAGCGGTCGCGTCGCCGAAGCAAGACAATGTAGAAAAACTGAAAAACACTGGAGCATATAAGTTTTAAGCAAGGAGGCTATTATGAGGCGCGCACTCACTTTGCTGCTCATCGTATTGATTGCCGGGATGTCATTCGCGGCTCTGGCCTTCGACGGGAGAGCACCTCGTCTTATCGTCGATAACCGCATGGCAAGTCTCGCGGCCATAGATGTCTGGCGGTATAACGGCACCTATTGGGAGTGGATGCTCGTTGTGTATGTACAATCCGGTCAGTATGTCCCGATCTCTCCAGTCAATCCCGGCGAGCGATTTCGAGCTCGCTTTCAGCGTCAATCGGACGGACCTCAGCAGCATATTGTGACCTTATACTACGATTCGAGCTATGGTGGCCTTCAGGACATCTGGCTGCTGAACTATCCAGCGAATCGCTAAAACAGCCCGGGCCGGCCCGCTTCTCACCACTCAAGAGGCCGTCAGACTCAGCGGCGTCGAAGATGGCTCGATCTTGCGATCGCGCTCTCAAAAGAGCTTGGTCCCAAAGAGATCCGGGGCAATTCGCTCAACCCTGGCATGGTCGAAACAGAGGTGCTCCACTACACCGGTATCGCCGAAAGCGACTTCCCTAAGTTGGTCGAATCCCAGACTCCACTTAAGGTTTAATCGGGACCTGACCAAAAGGAATCTGAAACGTGCCCACCAGCGGATCGCCGGGCTCGAACGAAATAGCTCCCAGGAAAAAGCCGTTCACGTCCGGACTCATCAGGCTTCCATCCGGCACTTTGACGCTGACTCGATACGAGCCGATGGTCCCCGGAATTAGTATCGCCTTCACCACCTGCATGTCGATTACCTCCTGACGGGAACCGCGCAGGACGCATTGGAAGGGCCGTGTCACTTGCATTTCCGGTTGATCGGGTGCTAACACGCCCGATTGTAAAGGTGGTGTCACCTCTCCCATTCCCGACAGAATAAAGTGCATCACCTCCCCCGGAACCGCCGGATCATTGAAGGTCACCATTCTCTTCAAATCGTTGTGCAGCGCAAATCCATTCGAGCCACCGTTCTGCCAGCGCGGTAGAAAGTCCGCCACCACCCCTTGCAGCGGGGTCGCGATCAGAGGCCCGTCCGGAGCAGTGAATTTCAGAATTTTTTTTCCGGCGCTCATCTCGAACGGAATTTGCGCCATGATCTTGCCCGGCTCGGCGCTAATCAGCGGCAGGGGCATTCCATCGGCCTCCACACCCGCGCCTGCGATTGAGCTTCGCAATGGATACGTCCCTTGTTCTACGCCGTCGCTCAGACCTGTGCCAAATATTGTCATGATCGATCCGCGGACGCCCACAAAGGAGCTCGGAAACGGAAAGGCCACACGCGGACAAATCTCCTGCATGTCACCCGATTCCACGTTGTAGCGCAGCATCCGGTTGCTTTCCAGGATCAGGAAAACGATCCGGCCGTCGCCGGAGATCGTTGCATCGCGGACTCCTTCCGGGTAGCTCGTGATCTGCCACACGGCGGACGCATCCGGCCGAGCCACGAACAACTGCGGACCGGTGAGGCCGGCAACCGAACTGAGAAACGTGAAAAACGTCCCGTTTTCGCCGATGCTGGCGCTCCGGCTGTCGCCAGGGAAAGCGGTTGTCGTACCGGTCTCTGTCATAAGAGAGTACAGGTGAAAGTGCGGTGTTGACGTGAACTCAAAACGCGAATAGAGGATAACCCTTCCATCCGCGGAGATCACCGCCGAGTCGATCGGAAAGTCCGTGGGAAACTGCCGATCGTTGTCTGGTGACCAAAGATGTAGAACGCTCTGGAGATTGAAGACAACCCGGCCGTCATCGGTCACGGCGCCCCGATTCGAGACGCCTATGGAAAGAGGCAAATCCGTGCCGATACCCGAGATTAGATCGATCAACGTGTATGTCAACTCGCGCGCGCTGAAGGAACGCAGGGCAAACCGCCCGTTGGGGCTGAGCTGGTAGCGCCCGTCGACCTGCGTCTCGGAACCCGAGCTAGTGATCGTGGTCTGCGGGGGATTCGGAATCAGGCATCCGAACTTGAAAGCGATATAGCAGTCGCGCATCGCCGCGAAAGTTATCAGGCTCCCATCGCCGGACACGTTGGGATAACCGAGCTGATATGGATTTGAAAGGCCCGCGCCTAGATTTCCTTGATTCGGACGTTGCGCGAAAATCTCGAACCCGCGGTCCACCGACCAGCGCATGATCTTGGAGTTCGGCAAGGAATCCACGTCCCGCAAACCAAGCTGCGACGTGAAATATAGTTGATCGCCGGCATAGGTTGTTGCGAGCTCGCGAATTTGAGCCTGACCGCACAATCCGGAAACAAGAAGTAAGGTTGCAATTCGCACGGGATAACTCCGTGGCGGACGCAGAGGCCACGTATATTTTATCACCCGATCGCTAACCGCCCATTCTCACCATGCGGCCCGGCTGGCCTGCCCGCCGGGAACTGGCGTTCAAATCGTGTTTTAGCCTAACGTCGATTCGACACCCCGAGCGTTAAGCCCGATTCTCATGAGCTAAGCACCGCGGGAGCGAAAATTATTCTATGATCTGACAATGGCAGGCGCGCAGCTACAGCCGCTGGCTGCAAGCGTTGAGGACCGCCCTCAGTCAATCTCCCCTCCCGCCTGGAACCTCGCGCAACGGATTCTCTTCCGATTTGTCTGCACGTACCTCACTCTCTACAATCTTTCTCTTGCTGGATATATGTTTCCAGTGATGGGTATCCTGACGAATGCGTATAACCTCCTGTGGCACGCCATCGTGCCGTGGGTGGCCATCCATGTTTTCCACTTGAGCGGCCCCGTTACCGTCTATCCGCCCATCAACGGGAGTGGCGATACTACGCTTGACTACGTCCAGGTTTTTTGCTTCGTCGTGCTGGCGGCCGTCGTAACACTGGTCTGGTCGATCCTCGATCGCAGACGCGGAGAATATGTCCGGCTCCACATATGCTTGCGGATTTTCATGCGGTACGCGCTGGCCCTGACGTTGTTCAGCTACGGCTTAGCGAAAGTGATTCCGACGCAGTTTTCCTTCCCGGGATTAAGCAGATTGATCGAGCCGCTGGGCGAATTCTCTCCCATGGGACTGCTCTGGACCTTCATGGGATATTCGACGGCTTATGTGGTCTTTTCCGGACTGGCGGAAACGATCGGTGGAACGCTACTGCTGTTCCGGCGGACGACGACACTAGGCGCCATGGCCTCGGCCGCCGTCCTGCTGAACATCGTGATGCTGAATTTCTGTTACGACGTCCCGGTGAAACTTTACTCGGCCAATTTGCTCCTGATGGCTATCTTCCTCATGGCTCCCGACCTGGGGCGTCTCACCAACTTGCTGGTGCTCGATCGGCCCACCCAGCCCGCGAACCTGGATTGGCCGGCATTTTCCAAGCGGTGGATGAGGCTGGCAACGGTGGCGTTGAAGGTACTGTTCGTCGGTTATTTCATCCTCTCTACCGCGAAGCAGAGTTTCGACGGTTATAGGAAATTCATTGTAGGTGGTCCAAAGCCGCCGCTGTACGGCTTGTATGAAGTGGAAAGCTTCATCCGGAATGGCGTGGAGCTGCCGCCCTTGACCACCGATGCCACTCGCTGGAAACGCGTCATCGTTCAATCCTCGACGGCGATGTGGATCCGCATGATGGACGACTCGCCGGGCGGTTATTCCACAAGCTACGATGCGCCCCGCAGCATCACACTAATAGCTGCCGCCGACAAAACGAGGAAAAATGTATTCGCATACTCCTGGCCGGACCCAAATCACCTGGTTCTTACAGGCGCTCTCCTGAATGACGCGCTAAGCGTGAAACTTCGAAAAGTGGACCCATCTAAGCTCCTGCTGGTGAACCGCGGGTTCCACTGGATCAATGAGAGGCCGTTTAACCGCTGATTTGAAACTTTCTCAGCTCTGTACCCGCGAGCCGTCGTCTTGCCAGATACAACCCAGCACCTGCCCAGCCGGTCGAGGTCTGGATAATTGCCGGTGGCAACCGGTCAGCGCCCCTCGGAGTGAGGGCATCCTTCAATCCCGATCTCGCCAGTAATCCGGTCGGCGCCGGCCGCGAGCTACGGCAATGATTTCCACGCCGACACTGGTTTCACGAAAGATAAGGACGTATGGAAATCTCCGAAACACGATCCTACGAGTTCCGAATCGTGTATGGGGAACTGGTCCGGGTGCTCGGCAATTCGCTCAATCGCGCGGTGAAGCTCATCCCGGAACATTTCGGCGGCTCGCTCGGGGTGAACTCGAACGGACCGGCCTGTCACCGATCGAGTCGATTGCGGCGCCGGCGCCGCGCGTCCTGCTCAACGGCGCCGCGGTCAATCTGCTCAAGACGGCAATAGATCTCTTCCCGCCAAGCTTCTTCCGCGCCCTCGTCGATCGCGGGATCAAGACTCTCGATCAAAGGACCAATCAGCGCCGCGCGAGCCTCGGCTGGAAGCGCCAGTGCATGTCTCAGCACATCCGCTGCATCCTTTACCATGACTCATGCTACCTCCGCGATGGTACACTACAAGTAGAAACCCAGTACCAGGAGATTCTAAATGAGACCTATCCTTTGTGCGACCGTTGCGCTGTGCATCTCCGCTTCGTTTGCAGTCAGCGCCAATCTTCCGTCGACACATGTTCGCGGCGAGTATATTGAAGCCCGGACCGCCGACGTTTATACGGGTCCTTGTTTCGCCAACGCCGAAGTCGGGCTCACGGGCGATCTGGCTGTGATGGGCTGGAAAATCGAAAAGGGCAGCTTTCAGGGCGTCAATCTGGATGGGCTTTCGGTAATGGGCGTCATCCGCGCCAGCAACACGCTGGGCGACGTTACCGCGACCGCCTATCCGGTGAAGGCCGTGCTGGTGATCGACGACCGCGCCAATGCCGAGCAGCGTCTGGCCCTCAAGGGTTTTGCTCAGAAGATGGGCGGGCAACTGCTGGCCGATGTCGTTCGCGTGGAATATCAGCCAATCGAGTTTTCCGTGGCCGATAACAGCGTCCACAGCCGCAAGGCGATCATGACCGCCGGGAACATGGTGAAACTCGAAACGCGTCCCATGACCGAAGGCGATCAGGTCTGCCACAACGAAGAAGTCTGGTATGAGCCGCTCACACCGGTTGAGCATGCGATGCCTGCCTACACCGTCACCAATGGCTTCTCCGGCAAAGGCCTCGGCACGGTGTGGAACTATAGCGGGAATCGCGGTTCGTTCGTCGGCACTTTCCAAGTCAACGAATAGATCGCCCCTCCCATTTATTGCTGCGCCTTCGGCAGAGGCTTGCGCGGGAGTTTATCCGTACGCATCGCCGCATCGTACACCACTGAAGCAATCACGGCCGCGGCTTGCATCAGATCGCCGGCTTGCGCGTGATCGTAAACGTCCATGTTGGAGTGATGCGTGACGGTGGAATAGTCCAACGGATCT
>CATPCJ010000024.1 GCA_955652915.1 uncultured Bryobacteraceae bacterium | reverse complement strand
TCAGGCCATCCATAAATACGGCGGACCGGCCATCCACAACGGTTCGGAGGAACAGCAGCGCTCCTTCGACTCGACCTGCCGTAAGCTCCACCGCTTCCTCTTTCCACCTGCATAGCCCACAGATTCCCCGGACGAGCCAAAGTTTTTGGTCCTCGCTTCTGTCTCAGCTTGCGTTTAGATCCCGATTCATTTACGTTCTGCATTGGCAGATCCGGGGTTAGCGGGGTAAAGGAATCGCGGACAGCCTGACTCTTGTATCCGGCAGCGCTTGCTACCATCGACCATTCATTCTGGCGTTCACTGTATGAGCTTAGAGTCAGATGAACCTCCGGTATCGGAATTCTCGTGCACAGCCGATGTATTTTTGGCCAATCGGGTTCTTCGCTAAAAAACGTCCGGCAACATCAAGAAAGCCCGATCTACGAACGGATGGGCGCGTATGGAGGTTGAAAATGCTTCTATGTGCGAAATAAAATTATAGATATCTGAAAGACACCTTCTACTTCCGAAGCGCAAAATCGTGAAAATTGCACATGGATTGTATCGGCTGAAGACCATTCCGCACCTTTGTCTTCGTGGTTCGATCAGCCGTGCATCATCCTGCTCGCAAGCGTCTGTGCTTTGTGAAGAGCGTCCATCACCTCCGCGGCTCGGGAAGGATCGGTCGAGGCAGCTAGACTAAGAGCCATTTCCTCCGCGATCTTCCGCGCCATTTCCGCTCGCTCAGTCCCTGAGCTTCCGATCTGCACGCCCACGAAGGCTCCCACGACCGTGCCGACGAGGCACGATACGGTACCCACGACCGCCGCGATCTCGCTGGGTAGTTGCATCCTCCAAACGGCACATCCGAAAACCGCAAGAATCAATCCAAATCCGGTGAGAGTGATTCTTAGTACGTGCCTCAAGCGTAGACTCTCAAGAGCGGGAACGCCGTCTTGTTGTGGCATTTGTTCTTCTCCTATTTCATGGTCCCTTGAGGTCGGCCTGACCGGACCGGCTTCCATAACGTATGCTCTTCGCCCGCGCTAACCTTCAACTGAAAAAGCGCGATCCGGCAGGAAAGGGGGACATCGCGGTGCTTATGCGGTGATATAACCACCGAAGACAGTGACCACTGGTGCGGTACAATTCTAAATCACGAGGAGTTATGCAGACTGGTTCGTCCAATGTCACCCGGCTACTCCACGATATGCGCGATGGTTCCCAAACGGCCAGGGAACGTCTTATACAAGTGGTTTATCGCGATCTTAAAAAACTAGCTGCGCGGTATTTGCGCAGAGAGCGTCAGGGACACTCGCTTCAAGCAACAGCTCTAGTTCACGAGTTGTACCTCAGGCTCATGGGCGCAAGCGCTCCGGATTTGCAAAATCGGGCCCACTTCTTCGCAGTCGCGTCGCAGTTGATGCGCCGCATTTTGATCGATCATGCGAGAAAGCGAACGGCAAGTAAGCGTGGCGGTCCAACTTCGACAATCTCCATTGACGAGACCAGCCTGGCCCAATTTCCAACAACCGATCTGCTCGCACTCGATCAAGCGCTTAGCCGGCTGGCCATCTGGGATGCCCGTCAAGCCTCTATTGTAGAGATGAAATTCTTCGGAGGGTTGACCGAGGACGAGATAGCGGAAGCGCTCGGAGTAAGCGTTCGAACAGTAAAACGCGAGTGGGCGGCTGCACGTGCCTGGCTTTATGCGCAATTGAAGGCATCCGATGGTCCGAGAAGTTGACGGCCTTTTATTAAGCGTTGGCCTATGACTTCCGAATTGTGGCGTCACGTGAAAGCCCTGTTCGAAGCGGCCTCTGAACTGAAAGGTGAGCAACGCGACCGCTTCCTGGAATCGCTCTCCGAGCCATCCGAGGTGACAATCGAGCTGAAGCGAATGCTGGAGGGCCACGACCACGTCAAGGGTATCTTGGACCAGCCATTGATCGATATTTCAGGTCCCCCCCCACCGCAACAGCAACTGAGGTTCCAGATAGGAGAGGTGCTGGTCGACCGTTTCCGTATCGAGCGCCTACTTGGAGTTGGGGGGATGGGGGAAGTCTATGAGGCGATGGACCTGCGGCTAAACGATAGCATTGCGCTCAAGACCCCACGAATCGGGGTGGCCGGAGATGAGGCCGTCACCCGAAATTTCGCGCGTGAGGTTCGTCGGGCTAGGACAGTCACGCACCCAAACGTGTGCAGGATCTACGACTTGTTTGTTTCAGAAGGACCGTTCGGTATCGAATGGCCGTTCTTCACGATGGAACTTATATCCGGCGCTACTTTGGAAAGCCGCATCCAGCAAAATGGTTCACTGTCGCTCGAAGAAGCACTCGCCATCTTGAACGACCTTTGCGCTGGTCTTCAGGCCGCGCATAGCGCAGGCTTGTTTCACGGCGATCTGAAACCATCTAACGTCATCCTGGTGAACCCACCAGAACAGCGCGCTGTCATTACCGACTTCGGGCTCGCTCGCCAACTCGAGGGTACACGCGTCACCCAGTCGAGCGCCAATGGCCAAATCGCCGGCACGCTGGACTACCTTTCACCAGAGGTAATGGAGGGTAAGCCATGCACGGCTGCATCGGACGTCTACGCACTAGGGTTGGTGGCCTACGAGATGATTACAGGCAACCGTCCGTTTCCCGCCGGGCACCCGCTCTTCGGCGCCGCTATGCGGCTCACACAACCGCCCGTTTCTCCTCGGCGGTTCGTGCCAGACCTTCCTGCTAACTGGGAGAAGGCTATTTTGCATTGCCTTCACCGCGATCCGGGACGGCGGCCTAAGCGTGCAGATGACTTGTTAGCGCTAATAGGTGGAGACCAAGTAATTCGCCCGTCTGTGTTCTTGCCAAGTGCGATGCGACGGGTTTACACGCGTCGCAGCCTAATCGCAGGTACGGTCATGGCCACCGGTTCCTTCGGCGCATTCTGGGTATATTATTCCCGGTCCAAGCCCCCGCTGCGGGGAGGGCGCCCTACGATACTGCTGGCGGCGTTCGAGAGCGATGCGGAAGACCGCTGGAAGGCTGAGGATTTTCGGTATCTGCTGTCCATTTCGCTTGAGCAATCGCATGTTATCCGCGTGTTCGCCGATTCCCGCCGTCCGCGGTCGCGACTGACATTGCCAGAGGCATGCCAAATCGCGATGAGCCACCAAGTTCTATACGTGGTGGTAGGAGCGGTTGAAAGACTTGACGATCTGTTTCACCTGTCGGCACGCTTGATTGAAGCATCGTCCCAACATGTCCTTGGACAGTTTAATCAGAAGGTTCTCCGTGACGGAAACTTAAATGGACCATCGGAAAAAATTGCTTCTCAAGTGCGCTTAAGTCTAGGAGAGTCGCCCGAATCGATTCGGTCGGATTCGCGGCCGCTAGCCCAAGTGACCACCAATTCGATGCCGGCCCTGGACCGATTCGTGCAAGCGATGTACGCGTATAATATCGATGGCAACTACGACGATGCGCTTTCTCTGCTCGCATCGGCAGTCCAGCACGACGGCGCATTCGCAACCGCGTTCGAATATCAGGCTATCATCCGCTCGGCCCGGGGAGAAGATCACCTTGGTCTTGAGCCCGCCGAGCGCGCATACGGCTTGCGAGGCCGTACTACGGAACGGGAGCGTCTGCAGATTGAAGCGGTATATCACGTGCTTCGAGGAGACTATCAGCGCAGCTTGGACGGATATCAGTCGCTGGTCGCTCTTTACCCGGACGAAGCCCAGACTCAAAGGCATTTGGCGCACAATTACATTTTGGTTGGAAATACACGCGACGCGTTGCGTTGTGCCCGGCGCTCAACGGAATTGGCACCCCATAGTGTCGTCAACGAAGTCAATCTCGCATTGGTACTGCTTGAATCGGAGCAGCCTGATGACGCTCTCCGGCATCTGGAATCACTTGGCCTCACGGAGCGAAGCGATCCCATCGCAGGGTGGGCTCTCGGGCTAGCCTCGTTAATGAAACAAGACTTCGGCAAGGCAAGAGAGATCTTCGAAACGCTTTCGAAGACCCCAGGCTACGAAAATAAAGGTCATCAGTACTTGGAGGCGTGCTTGCTGGTGCAGGGCGAACTGTCCAAAGCAGTCGAGAGGTTGGAAAGCCGGCTCGCTGTAGACTTAGCAAGGTCTTTCCTGCCCGGGGAGGAGCTGCGCCGCTTCTGGCTCGGACAGGTCTATCACCTGGCGGGTGAAAGGGTCTTGGCGATCGCGCAGGCTCGCGCGCTTTTGAAGCGACCTGATCTTCCTTCGAATCTCCTCGCCTGCAGGTACGCGAGTTTGATCGCCGGGCTAAGTGGAGAAGTTGCTTTAGCCGAGCAATCGGTGACCAAATTGGAAGCCATTTACCTACACTATCCAAGTACGCGGTCGGAGGGTTTCCTTAACCAAGCTCGGGGCATACGGTCTTCGAGCATGGGAGAACACCGGAATGCAAGACGCGAGTTCGCACGCGCTAACGCGCTCTGGTCCGACATCTTAAGTGCATTCTCCCTCGCCGAATGTCTCCATTCAGTTCGAGATTACCAATCGGCCATCGAGCATTATGTGGACATTTTACTGCACAAAGGGACGGCTCTCCGTTGGAACGGGATAATGTGTTGGCTTCTTAGTCGTGTTTATGCTGCGCGCTGTTACACCTCGATCGGACAAATACAGAAGGGACTGGCATTGTACAACGATTTCTTGTATTATTGGCTGGATACGAGCCCAAAGCTCTCGCTCGTCCGACAGGCCTTCGAGGAACGGGCACGTCTAGCTAAGGAGTCCTAACGCATGGTTCAACTTTGGAAAGCTCTCGCATTCCTTGGATCAAATCCCAATGTTACAGACGAGTGCGCGAAGTACGTTAAGAAAAAGGGCATTAAAGAAATTGTCCACACCGATCCACAACGGCGCAGTCAGCCTACTGCGGATGCTATCAAGAAGCTTGACGAGATTCTGAATGGCCAGCATAAACTTCGACTGGGGCTTTATCAATTATCCGAGATCAACAGATGGCTTCAGTCGGATGCGATACCCGCCATCCTGACCGACTTTTGGTCGCACGTAAAGCCGGGAGGAACTCCCACGGATGGTTTCCTTGAGGCGGCCGGGGTTCTATTGTGCGACCGTGAGTTCCGAGTCAATCTCTCGGCATCCGGCGATCCCGGTGGTCTGCTTCAAGGTAAAGGATTCGCGGTGACGCAGCAGGAGGCGAAGTTTCTGAAGGATAAGACACCGTCCGGTTCACCCGCCGCACTCAAGTCGGAGCAATTTTTCAGCCTCATGTGGAGCGGAGGGTCTTGCGCGGGAAGGCTAATCCACTACAGCGGTTACGTGCACCCGAACTACTAGAGTTTGGAATTCCTCGGTGTGCCATCAATCGCTTATGGTTTACCTCGTACTTTCGACCGGCGTTTGCTTGTTACTTCTGTTCCAGCTTTCCGGATCGGGAAGCGACTCCCGACAGAACTTCCTGTAAGCGCAAGGCAGACTTTGCGGCTCCAAACTCTGAAACCACCCGGGACCGCGCTGCAGCACCAAACTGCACTCGCAAAGCCGTGTTCTCAATCAGCCGGCCAATTGCATCTGCGATAACTTTTTCATCGCCGTTCGGAAGCACAAAACCGGTGGAGTCGTCTACTACCAACTCTTGTTGACCTCCATCTCGCGTCACGATCGCAGGTACTTGCATTGCCATTGCTTCAAGAATGCAACGCCCTAGAGGTTCGCCGTCCGAGGGTAATAGAAGCACGTCCGCCGCGGCCATGAGTGGGCGAACATCCTGCTGAAACGGAGCACATATGACAGTGTCTTCCAGGCCATGGAGCAGGATCAGATTCCCGATGACACAACCGTAAGAACTGTCCCATCCTTCGCCCAGGAATATAATTCGGAGATGAGGATAGGTGTCCCGGAGCAACGCCGCTGCTTTCACAGCCAAGTCGTGCCGTTTGTACGGCTCCAATCGCGCGACCATGAGAACTACAAAGTCCCCGGCCCTAAGATCAAATGACTCGCGCACGGCGTCTCTATCGAATCGGTCGCGCCGAAACCGCTCGGTATCGATGCCGTTGTAAATCAGATGTATTTTCGACTGATCGATGTTCATATCTCTCAGCCTATCCGCTACCCAGTTGGAAATCGCAACCACTGCGTCCGCTTGTAAAAGGGAGCGCTTCAAGGCGGGAATTTCATGAAGGCGCACGTGCTGTACCATAGGGATGCCAAGGTGTCTGAGTGCCTCGAGCATTGGTTCACCGGGGTAGTCGTTACAATGCACTACATCGGGGGAGGCATGAGTTAGGAGCGCGAGACAGCGAGCGGAGTTTGCTTCCGTCGCGGCCGCAAGATCTCTGTTTGGACACATAACTGTACATCCCAGCGCTCGCAGCTTGTCGGTGAATAACCCCTCGAAACTCACGGCCGCTATCTGCTCCATGTTGTCGATGCATTCGATAGCAAGGCAAAGGCTCTCCTCGGCGCCACTGAAACCGGACGAAGGTGAGTGGTACAACACGCGCGGCCGGTGTCTCTCTTTCGGAACTGGAGGGATTTCGAAATGGGCCGGTCGTCCTTCACCGTTGCACCATGACCTCAGACGATGTATGTCGCAAACGCCAGTCATAACGTCTAGCGCTCTGGCTGCGTCATCGACATCTCCAAAAAGAACTCTCGCCGGGAATCCACCATCCGGTAATGAGACAGCCACATGAACGGCTGCTGTCCGGATGGCCTTGTTTTCTATCTCACCGGCGCGAAGAGCTGCCCACGTCAGGACAATCGTGCGAAGGTCCATTCCCGGCACAAACTCGATATTCCATAAAGCGGATAGCAACTCCGGTTCAAATACCTCAATCCCCACCTCGAGCGGAATACCGCTTGTGTACGTAAAGTGGTTACCCTCCTCACGGTGAATGCTCAAGACGTGTTCAGGCAAGCTCCGAGGGGCAAGCACTGACTCCACTTGAGCGGTTAGGAGAGTCGATTGCGGGAATGTAACCGCAACCTCCGCCAGAGCCTTGACCCGCGAAGTTTGGAAGCTCTGGATTGCGAGCGCTCCCCATGCCTGGAAAGGCTCCACCGTCTTCCGATCTATTTCATCGTGATAAAGTATCACAATGTTGTCGGCGCTGAATCCGGTAGCGAATGTCTCGACCCAGCAATCCAGCAATCTCCGGCCATCGATCTTGGAGGCGTATGGTCGAAACGTGACGGTGGAAGATCGCGGAGGCATGTACAGCGCGATCAAGGGCGGCACTCCTTGAGTGTAGCTAGTGGCCAGTCATCCCAGGATTTGCATTTAACACCACTTCACGCGCTGGAGAACCCAATCGCGTCACCAGACGATTACAGTAGCGCGCTTGATGCCATCCAAGGTAACATTCTCAAAAGTCACGGCAGAAACCACGCCGCACATGTGGTACTTAATTTCCAGCCTGGAATAGACCCAGCGATCGTTCGCCGACGCCTGGCCGATGTCGCTCCCACGGTAACTTCGGCATGGCGCCAACTACAAGAGACCCTTGCCGACCGGAACAGCGACAACCTTTTCACAGGGCTGGGTATTGCCAGTAGCGGATATCGATTACTCGGGAAGCCGGTGGATAATTTCCCTCAGTCATTCCGGCAAGGACTTCGCTATACATCCGACCAGCTCGGAATCCCCTCGGATCCATGGGAGCCACACCTAATTGATCCGCATTGCATCGTCATTCTCGCTCACCGTAATAACGGTAGCCTCCAACAAACTGAGTCCTCTATTCGCAGCCAGTTCCAGGACATTGCAACTTGTACGACAGAGTGGGGTCACGTGATCCGCGATCTGAAGACCAACAAACCCGTGGAGCATTTTGGCTTTCTGGATGGCATCAGTCAGCCGTTGTTCTACGAGAGCGATCTGCCATCGCTTTCCAGACCACACGCCTGGAACCCTGCTGCGTGGCCGAAGCAGGTGCTCTGCCCCGACCCTCTTGGGAGTTCCGACAATGATTGTAGTTCTTATCTCGTGTTCTGGAAGCTGGAAGAACACATAGCTGCTTTTCGTGAACAAGTGGACAGTCTTGCCGCCGATCTTCAGATCGGCGCCGATCTGTCCCGAGCGTACCTTATCGGCCGCTTTCAAGATGGCACTCCGGTAATCCTAACCGACGCCGCCAAGGGTGAGACTACTCCGGCAAATGAGTTTCTCAATACCATCGACCCTTCCGGTAACCGGTGCCCGTTTGCCGCACACATCCGCAAGGTCAATCCGCGAGGTACCTCCGACGGGACATTCGACGTGGAACGATTCCGCCGCATTGCTCGGCGGGCCATTACGTACGGTTACAATCCCGACGTCGAACCTCCTCGAACTGATGGGGTCGGGATTCTATTTCAGTGTTGTCAGCGGGATCTTCAGGATCAATTCGAGTTCTTAATGCAGTCGTGGGTGGAGAACCTCGCGTTTCCTAAAGAAGCGGCAGGCGCTGATGCCATTCTCGGACCCCAGGGCGACCGCCGTTGGCCTCGCGTTTGGGGAAAGCCAGCCACCACCGATCGGGGTATTATGCCGTTTGTTTCCTCACGGGGTGGAGCCTATTTTTCCCTGCCTAGTCGAACGTTCCTTCTAAGGTTACGCAGCTAGTCCAGTCCATAACCCCCAATCGATCCATGAAAATGCATGTTATCACCGGTTGTAAACGGCGGAGCAATAATAGACCACGAAGCGCCGCGGAGCGGCGATTTGTGGCGGTCGAAAAGTAGACCACCACACTTCAGTTCCAGAACATTACAGGGTAGTTGTGTTTGTGGGACACCAGGAGGTGTACAAGGTGG
>CATPCJ010000023.1 GCA_955652915.1 uncultured Bryobacteraceae bacterium | reverse complement strand
TAGCGCCGCGCAACGAGGCCGGCGAAGTAGAGTTCTCCGCCGACCTCTACATCTTGAAACCGCGCGATTCGGCCAAGGGCAACGGCACGGCGCTGGTGGAGATCTCGAACCGTGGCGGCAAGGGTTTGCTCAGCATGTTCGATCTCGCGTCGGGCTCAACCGACCCGCGCGCGCAGGCTGAATTCGGGGACAACTTCCTGCTGGAGAGTGGCTTCACCATGGTGTGGGTCGGCTGGGAATTCGACATTCCGCCATCGCCCAAGCTCTTGCATCTCTATGCGCCCATCGCCAGCGATCAAGGGAAGCCAATCTATGGGCTGGTGCGTTCGGAGTGGGAAGGCGATCAGCGCGTCACCACAATTTCACTCGGAGATCGGACCCAGGTTGCTTATCCCGTCGCCGATCAAAATCATTCGGCAAACAAAATGTTCGTGCGCGATACCGTGAATGGCGAGCGCCGGCCGATCGCGCGCAACAAGTGGACATTTTCCGACGCCACTCACGTCAGCATGGACGATGGCTTTGAGCCCGGCAAAATCTACGAAGTAGTCTACCAGGCGAAGGACCCGGTACTCGCCGGCCTTGGTCCGGCGGCGGTTCGCGACGTGGTTTCATTTTTGAAATATGGCGGCGAAGAAACGCTGCTGGGCGATCAGCGGAAATACCTGAAGCGCGCTTTAGGTTTCGGCGTTTCGCAGAGCGGCCGCTTTCTGCGGACCTTCCTGTATGACGGCTTCAACCAGGATGAAAAGAACCGTCGCGTTTTCGACGGAGTCTGGGCTCACGTGGCCGGCGCCGGACGCGGCAGCTTCAACGCCCGCTTTGCCCAACCGTCGCGCGACGGACATCCATTCCTGAACGTCGCCTATCCCGTGGACATTCCACCATTCACCGATAACGATGGACTGCTGGCAAAAGCGACACAAGCCAACGTCGTGCCGAAGATTTTCTACAGCAACGGCTCTTACGAATACTGGGGACGCGCCGCGTCATTGATTCACACCACGCCCGACGGCAAGCAGGACGCGCCACTCGCGAAGGACACGCATATCTACTTTTTCGCGGGATCGCAACACGGCGCCGGCTCGATTCCGCCGCGCAAAGTGGAAGCGGTCAACCTTGCGGGCGCCAACGATTATCGAACAGGAATGCGCGCGCTCTTGATCGCGATGCAAGCCTGGCTCAAGGATGGCAAGGAACCGCCGCCGTCCCAGTATCCGCAGGTCGGGAAGGACCAGTTGGTGTCGATCGGCGCCTTCGCATTCCCCAGAATCGTGGATCTTCTCACGCCACATCGCAAGCGGGAAGCCTATCGTCTGGACTTTTCCGTTGAACCGCCCAAGGTAGGACCTGCGTATCCTACGCTGATTCCCCAAGTGGATCAGGATGGCAACGAGACCTCCGGAATTCGGATGCCTGAGATCCAAGTGCCGCTGGCTTCCTACACCGGCTGGAACCTCCGCGGTTCCAGGATCGGCGCGCCCGGCGAGCTGTTCAGCATGGTTGGATCGTGGATTCCTTTCCCGGTAAACAAGACTGAACGCGAGAACAACAAGGATCCCAGGCTTTCGATTGAGGAGCGCTACAAGAGTAAGCGTGACTATCTCGAACGCATCACGTCGGCAGCGCAGAAACTAGTGGATCAGGGTTACTTGCTTGATCGGGATATTCCAAAACTTCGCGATCGCGCCGCGAAGGAATGGGATTATGCACTAAGATCGAATTGATGGGTCCTCAATCAACGCAGGGCGAACAGCCCAAGCTCCCGATACCGGGCGTCAAGAATTTGATCGCAGTCGGATCGGGAAAGGGCGGTGTCGGAAAGACCACCGTATCGGTAAACCTGGCGATCTCACTTGCGCGTCTCGGCCACACCGTTGGCCTGCTCGACGCCGACGTGTACGGTCCGAATGTGCCGCTCATGATGGGCGTTCGCGCCGCCCCCAGCGCCATCGGCGAGCGCATTCAGCCTATCGAGAAGAACGGCGTGCGCATCATGTCCATGGGTTTCCTGAACCCTGGCGACAAGCCGCTGGTATGGCGCGGACCAATGCTCCACAGCGTAATTCAGCAGTTCCTGCGTGGCGTGGATTGGGGCGAGCTGGACTACCTGATCATCGATCTGCCTCCGGGGACGGGCGACGTACAGCTCACTTTGATCCAAACCGCGCCGCTCACCGGAGCCGTAGTCGTCACCACGCCGTCCGAAGTTTCTCTCGAAGATGCGCGCAAAGCGATCCACATGTTTCTGCAAGTGCGCGTGCCGATTCTCGGATTGGTGGAGAACATGAGTTATCTGGAGTGCCCGCACTGCAAGGAGCGCATTGATGTCTTCAGTCATGGCGGTGGAAAGAAAACCGCGGAGGCGATGAACGTGCATTTCCTGGGTGAGCTGCCGCTCGATCCCGCGGTTCGCATCGGCGGCGATTCAGGCAGCCCGGTCACGCTTGGAAACGATGCGGCAGGCTTCACCGCGATTGCCAAGGAAGTGGAGCGGCGGGCAACCGAGGAGCGAGGCAAGAAGGGCCCTTCAATAAAAATCGAGGACTAGCGCGACCCATCAATGTGTCATTGCATAAACCACATAGTTCACTCCGATCCGAATTCCTAGAGCCGAGAATTTTTCCGGATAGCCGGGATCGTCCGCCCACTCCCACGAATCGCCAACATCGGAGTTGAACGTCATCGCCACCATGATGTGCCCGTGGTCGTCGTAGATTCCCTGCCAGTGCGGGACGGTGCCTTCGGCTCGATATCTCATCCGCCCCCGAAACGCCCATTGACCGAGAATCTGATAGCGATCGTCCAAATCATAAACTGTGTGAAAGATGGAATCCTTATCGTCGATGTCCACAATGGGCCGGTCCGGAAAAACCAGATTCATGCTCTCCATGAATCTCGCATGCTCTTCGGGTCCCCAGAAATCGTCGAGCATCAGAAATCCGCCGCGCAGCAAGTAGTCGCGCAGCCTGGCAGCTTGCGCGTGCGTCAGCTTCCAGTCGCCCATTTCGCCGGCGCACAACCAAGGCCAGTTGAAAACATCGTCGCCGTCGTCGAGATTCACAGGCTGCTCCACCGACCGCACATGGATGCGAGTCAAGCGCCGCAGCGCCGTCGCGAAATGCCGGTCCGCCCGCGGATAATCCTGCGTCCAACTAGTCCCGCCTTCGCGCCAATCCATCGCACCGAAACGATAGCGCGCAAACAGCGCATTGGGATGCTGCGGATACATCAACCGGCTCTGGACCCACTCGGCTTTTTCCTGCCAATCGGGAGGCATCGGAACGTCGTCGTAAGGCTCCAAACTCGGGTAGACACGAAATGGACGTTGGAACGCATACAGCGTGGTGAGCAGAAGAATGCCGATACTCAACCGCCAAAAAGTGCGACGGAAAACCATCTATCGTCCTGACAGCGAGGATAGCATCGACGTGGAACAGCCATCCTTGCCTCTTTGCAGTGGG
>CATPCJ010000022.1 GCA_955652915.1 uncultured Bryobacteraceae bacterium | reverse complement strand
TCAGCGCCAGGTGCCCACCACTTTCCAGCCGCTTCTGGAAGCGTTCATCGGTGCCCGACGGGTGGGTGGCGTCCGGGCCAGTTCCCGGATGGCTGTGAAAGTGCGCCAGGAACTTGTGCCCAAACTGCTCCAGTTTGATCAACACGTTGTGCGTCGAAGGAAAATCGCCAACGACTCCCATGGGAGTGCGGCGCTGGTGGGCGAATTCGGCGCACTGATCGAGTACGAGCACTTCTTCAACTTCCGACCCGGTAATAAAGAAAAACTGCTCGTTCTTGTCCGCCGTCAACTTCTTGTAACAGTCATGCAGAAAAAGAGAGCTGACCGCGTAGCGCCGGGGACCGGTGTTCGGTCTGCCCGTATTCTCCGCCTCAATCTGCTCCAGGCTCGCCAGGAATTCATTAGTCTTTCGGATTTCGGCGCACGTGCGCGCCGTATTTTTCCGATGGCGCGTAGCTTCGGTAAACCTTTCGATCAGCTTGTCGCGCCGATCGAGCAAGGCTTTGCGTTTGTCCAGTAGATGTACCGTGTTCATTGTTGTTCAAATGCCTCCTTGATAAGTCGTTCGATGGTCATGATTCCCGAGCTGACATCCTTGGGCTGCTTACCCATATGGACCAGGTACCAGTCGTTGCCGCGGTGCTGGAAGCAGGTCCAGTGGCTGTGGCTCTGGATTTCCTGCGAAGGATTGTAGAGGTAGAAGTCGATATGGCCAGAACGTTGTTGCTCAATCCAGCCCTGAAACGCGCCATACGGTGTTTGGTAATTGCCGGAGTAAGTATTACCCTGCCGGGTCCAGCCGCGCTCCTGCCAATAGGGAATCAGGCGGCGCTGAACCGGAATTGAGGGGGTCTGCCCCCGCACCGCCCGCGAGAGAAGCTCGCGGAGGGAGGCGGGAGCAGGCCGGGTACCGAGGTCTTTTATGCGCATACCACGATGCCAACCTCGGCTTTTGTGGAGGCGAACACTTTCTCGCCATCCTTCACCTTGTCGTAGATCGACTCGGCGGCGGCAAAGAACGGTTCGTTCGGACCCTTGCTGAGCAGGTAGTCCGGAAGGGACAATTGGTGGAGTACGTCGCCTGCAG
This sequence comes from uncultured Bryobacteraceae bacterium, assembly GCA_955652915.1. Lineage (GTDB taxonomy): Bacteria > Acidobacteriota > Terriglobia > Bryobacterales > Bryobacteraceae > Palsa-89. Next base: position 1,529 of record CATPCJ010000022.1, on the reverse strand, counting down.
TTGTGCCAGGCTGGATCTCCACGTCACGAATCTGGCCGGTGCCGGCCACTACAACGGATAGTTTCTTCATACGGGTTTCTCCTTAAGTCTCAAAATTGGGAGGCAGATCCTCTCCCGTTTACAGTCATTGCCCGCGCAGCCCGAGATGGGCCACGAAAAAGAGACCAAGAAGTTTCTTGGTCTCTGTGCGCCAACGCCCTTACAAATCGCGCGCTGGCACAACATCAGTGAACCTGCCTTCGCGGAACGCCAGGTCGCGCTCCACGTGAAGCCCGAGCCGTGTAGTCACGGACTCGAGCTCCGATAGCAGGAAGTAGCCGAACTCGCTTTCCAGTCCGATGACGAAGCCGAAGAACATGAAATCACCATCCTGTTCCTGGCCTTCTGTCACATACCAGGTCGACCCAGTTCCGGGTAGAAAGAACTTGGCATGCACCATCGGATCAGTCTCAGCCTCTTGCGAGTAAAGCGGCGGCAAACGTGCGCGCAGCTCATCGGTCAACAGCTTCATGGCGCTAGCTCGCCTCGAAGATCTTCCGGGCTTCTTCGAACTTTTGAAGCTGCTTTCGCTTGGCCTTCAGCTCTTCTTCCGTCTCGGCGATCTCGGCCTTGAGCTTGTCGGCTTGCTCCAGAACCACTTCCACGGGCGTCTTCTTCTTCCACGGGTTGCGTTCCGGCTGGGCCGGGTTCGCTTTCGGAGCCGACGGTTTCGTATCCGGTGTCTTCGGTACTGGCATGTTCTGTCTCCTTTAGTTGCTGTCGTTGCTGGTTGACCCATTGCTCGAGTTTCCGGATGGCTTCCCGCTTTACCGGCAACTCAATGTGGGTATAAGTCGCGTGAACTTTCGAGCCTGCGGAATGTCCCATGAGCGCCATGCGAACTTCTTGCAGGACTCCGGCCTCCATTAGGCGCGTGTTGAAGGTGTGGCGAAGATCGTGAAAGCGGACGTGGCGGATTCCGGCATTTTTCAACGCCGTTTTCCACGCGCGCTTCACGATGCGGACGGGTCGGCCCTTGTAGTCAAAGACCAGTCCTTCGGGCTTCCTATGCTGAAGCAAATACTCCAGCAAGCGATTCGTCAAGGGAATTTCTCTGGACTCCCCTTCGGGAGTTTTCGAGCGTGTGACGAACAGCAGCTTGCGCGGGAAGTCGATATCCTCCCAGCGCTGGCTGGTGATTTCGCCACGCCGCATGCCGGTGTCGAGTGCGGCCATGGTCATGGCGCGCAGGTGATCTGTCGCCGCAGGCAGGAGCAACTGCTCCTCTGCGACGCTCAGCACCTGACGGCGAGTGCGCCGCTCGCGGGCCATTTTGAGCCGAGCCAACGGATTTGCTTGTACGAGCTGCTCATCCACGGCCCAGTAAAGAATGTGCCGGAGCACGCTCAAGTCCCGGTTGATCGTCGCATCCTTGATGGATGGATTCCGCGTCTTCCGAGCCCGCCGGAAGTCGTCTGCGAATGACTTGGTCAACCACAGAACCGGTGTTTCAGAAAAGTACGGCAACAGAAACTTGAGGTGATATATAT
>CATPCJ010000021.1 GCA_955652915.1 uncultured Bryobacteraceae bacterium | reverse complement strand
CCCCGTTAGGGAGTGGTCTGCCGCTGCGCCACCTGAAAGTGGCTCAAGGTGCTCGCGTAGGCCGCCAGACCTTTGTATAGCGCTTCGGCCAGCCGCTGGCGGTATTCGGAACGGCGCATTATGCCTTCATCGTGAGCATTGCTGATGAAGCCGATCTCCGCCAACACCGCCGGCATGGACGCTCCGATCAGCACCACGAAGGGCGCCTTCTTCACGCCGCGATCCCTGGCGTGCGCGTCGTTTTTCACTGAGACGCTGAACAACGAGGACTGAATGCGTGAGGCAAATTCGCGCGACTCTTCCACCTTGTCCTTTAGCGCGATCTTCTCCAGCAAGTCCTGCAGCTCAAAGACGGTCTTCTGAGATCCGGCGTTCTCCCTCGCCGCAACTTCCAGCGCGCTCTTCGAGGTAGTGAAGTTCAGATAATAAGTTTCGACGCCCGCGGCGCTGCGTAGCGTGGAACTGTTGGCGTGAATCGAAAGGAACAGGTCGGCCTTTCCATCGTTCGCAATCGCGGTACGCCGGCTCAGCGAAACAAACGTGTCGTCGGAGCGGGTGAAGAGCACCTCGCTGCCCATCCGCGCCTCGATCAATTCGCCCAGCCGTTTAGCGACATCCAGCACCAGGTCTTTTTCGCGCAGGCCTTCCGGACCCGTGGTGCCGACATCGTGTCCGCCGTGGCCGGGATCGATGACAATACGTCCGACCTTCAAGCCCAGTACGCGGATCATGGACCGGTCGCCGGATGTATTTCTCTTGGCCGGAAGCGCGGTCTCGGCGGGAACGCCGGCGGTCACCGCGGGTGCACTCACCTTTGCCGGGACCACCGGCGACGGGGGCCGCGTGGCAATCGGCGGAGATCCTGGATTCAGGTTCATTGCAACCGCTGGCAGTGCCGACGCGGATGCCACAGTGGGCGGAGGATCCATGGAGGTTAGCGGGCGTCGCTGCATTGGCTCCGGCGCCGCTGCTACGGGAGGCGGCGCGAAAGTCCGGCGCTCGATGGGCTTGGTGGGTGGAACTAGCTCAGCCTCCACCGCGGGAATCTTCGCGGACAATTTGGAAGAAGCCTTAACGCCGGGCGTCCGCAGTTCGATGATCAACCGGTTGGGATCTTCCAAACGCGACGTGGTTGCTTCCGCAATCCCTTCCAGATCCAGAACTATGCGCGTGACATTGCGCTGCGTTTCCGCAACGCGAATCTGACGGAGCAGCCGGTCCGAAACCGGGATGACTGTCATGGCCTTGGAACCGAGACTGGGCTTGGTGCCCACCAGATCGTAAAAAAGCCGGATGGGATTCTCCAGCCGATCCGAGTGAAGTACAAACTGGCCATCCGTTTCCACGGCGATGCGCGTGACGTCGCCGAGCGACCAGAATCTCACGGCGGTGACGCGATGAGTTTCGCTGGGATCGCCGGCCCGCAGTGCGGCAGGCAACAGAAAGGCGACGCAAAGCAGCGCCGGTATCACGCCCCGGCAGCGCATACCGCTTGCTAACGCGCGCGGTTCCGTTCGGAGCCGTGTCAAGTCTGGGGGGAGGTGCGGCATATCCGTCGGGGCTATCGGGTGGCGATGTGCATCCTCCCGTCCCCATCCACGTAGTGAAGGATGTGACGCGGCTCATCGGCCGCCGGCTTCGGCGCTTCTTCAACTTTGGCCACTACCTTTTGCTTATCGGCGGCGCGTTTGGCTTGGCCGTATTTCTTCCCCACCTTCGCCACGTAATTCATGGTCTCCGGATAGGGGGGCACGTTGCCGTATTTGGTTACCGCGCCTTCGCCCGCATTGTAGGCGGCAATAGCCAGACGGTCGTCTTTAAACGTTTGCTGCAGGAACTTGAGGTACCGGACGCCGCCTTCGATGTTCTGTTTCGCGTCGAACGAATTCTTCACTCCGAATCGCCGCGCGGTAGCGGGCATCAGTTGCATTAAGCCCTGCGCACCCTTCGGAGAAACGGCGTTTGGATTGTAGTTGCTCTCCACTTGGATGACGGAATCCACCAGCGCCGGGCTCACGTCGAATGTCTTGGCGGTCTCTTCCACCAAACCGCGGACGGCGGAGTCTGGCGCCGCGGCCGGTGCGAGCGTCTCAATTTCCATAGGCTGGCTGGAAACAACCCGGCTCGGTACCGGTTTCGAAGCAATCACGATACTACGTACCAGGCGGCCGGTCCGCGCATCGGCATGCACCACGGAAACGAATCGCGGAACAACGGCAACCTTATGCGATTCCTCGGGCACGTTTTCGGCGTGGAGGCTGAGCACGGCCGCACCCGCCACAACCGCCATCCGTAGCTTTGCGTGCGAACAAAAGTGCATCTTATTGTTTTATCCGATTATAACCGGATTTCTCCAATCCGCAAGGACACCGGCCGCGGGAACCGCCGATACAACCAGTTGCCAATGCTATTATTCTCTCATGCTCCGCTCCGGATTTGTGCTGTCGGGTGGCCGGAGTTCGCGGATGGGCCAGGATAAGGCCCTGCTGCAATTTCAAGGGACGCCTTTGATATCGCACGTGGCGCGGGCAGTGCGGGAGGCGGCGGGTAGCGTGGTGCTGGTCGGGAATCCTGAGCGCTACGGCTTCCTGGGATATCCGGTTGTCCCGGACCGTGTGCCAGACCGGGGGCCGCTGGGCGGAATCTACACGGCTCTTCGCGCTTCCACGACTGACTGGAACCTGGTGGTGGCGTGCGACATGCCAGGAATTTCGGCGCAAGTTTTGACGGCGCTGCTTGACAGAGCCGCCAAATCGAGCAGGCGATGCGTTACAGCCCAGGGAAATCATGGTGAACGGGAGCCGCTTTGCGCCGTTTACCACCGTGACTGCCTGCCTGTTTTGGCCGGCGCACTTCGGGATAAGAGATTCAGGATGAAGGATTTAGTGAGGGAACTCGATGCCGAGGCCCAGGTGGTAGAGCCTGGCGCGCTCGCTAATGTAAACACTCCCGCCGAATGGAAGGAGTTCGAAGAAGGATGAGTGAAAAACTCCACTACATCGAGTTCCGTCATGTCTATAAGACGTTCGATCACCCCATTTTAGTCGATGTGAGTTTCGATGTTGATGCGGGCGAAACATTGGCGATCATCGGACGCAGCGGCGTCGGCAAGTCCGTGAGCCTGGGCCACATCATGGGTTTCATCAAACCCGATGAGGGCCGGGTTATCGTGTCTTACCAGGACACAACGGATTTCACCGAAGCCCAACTTCGCGAGATTCGCAAGAAAGTGACGATGGTGTTCCAGTCGGGCGCGTTATTCGATTCTCTGACAGTCGCCGAGAACATCCTGTTTTCTCTCGAGCTGCGCAGCGATTATGACTCCAAGAACAAGGAAGATGTAGTGGACGGGCTGTTGTCCATGGTGGACCTTTTGCATTTCCGCGATGTTTATCCGACCGAACTTTCCACGGGCCACAAACGCGCCGTGGCGATCGCGCGGGCACTGGCGGCGCAGCCGGAATGCATTCTATACGACGAGCCCACCACCATGGTGGACCCGATCATGTCCGATGTCTTGATCCACCTGATGCTCAAGCTGAAGCACGATCTCAAGTTGACGGCCGTGGTGGTAACGCACGATCTGGACCTGATGCGCAGAGTGGCCGACCGGGTAATGTTTCTGTACGAAGGCAAAGCGATCTACTTCGGGCCGGTCAAGGATTTAGAGAAGAGCGATCATCCACATATAAGAGAGTTTCTGGCGATGGATCGCGTGGAGATGGTGCCGAGTATTTAGCAGGGCGGACTCCAGGGGTCCGCCCGGGGGTCCGCCCTACAGTTACTTTTTCTCGAAATTCAGCGACGCCGAATTCATGCAGTAGCGCAAACCCGTCGGCTTGGGGCCGTCTTCGAAGACGTGGCCCAGATGCGCGCCGCACTTGTTGCACACTACTTCAACTCGCCGCATGCCGTACTTGCTGTCCGTTTCGGTGGCCACACTATCGGGATCGACAGGCGCGAAGAAACTCGGCCAGCCGGTGCCGGATTCGAATTTCGTCTCCGCTTGAAACAGCGGATTTCCGCAGCAGACGCACGTGTATGTGCCGTCCTCATGATGGTTCCAGTATTTGCCGGTGAAAGCGGGCTCAGTCCCTTTCTGCCGCGCCACTTGATATTGATCGGGCGTCAACTGCTTGCGCCATTCTTCGTCGGATTTCACAATTTTATTCGCCAAGTTTCACCAGATTCTGGGCAGCGAGCACCGCCTCGGCGTCTTCGGCGGTGAACTGCTCGGTTTTTGCCGAATGATTCATGGAGCAGAATTTCGGGCCGCACATGGAGCAGAAAGCCGCGTCCTTAAAACCTTCCTCGGGCAGCGTTTCGTCGTGCATGGCTTCGGCGGTTTCGGGATCGAGCGACAGCTCGAACTGGCGGCGCCAATCGAAGCTATAGCGTGCACGCGAAAGTTCGTCATCGCGATCCCGCGCACCCACGCGGTGCCGGGCGATGTCGGCCGCATGCGCCGCGATCTTGTAAGCGATGATGCCCTGCTTCACGTCCTCGCGATTCGGCAGGCCCAGGTGTTCCTTGGGAGTGACGTAGCACAGCATCGACGCGCCATACCAGCCGATCATCGCCGCGCCGATCGCCGACGTGATGTGATCGTAGCCCGGAGCGAAATCCGTCACCAGGGGACCCAGGGTGTAGAAAGGCGCCTCGTGGCACAACGCCAATTCTTTATCGACCTGCAGTTTGATCTGATCCATGGGAATATGCCCAGGGCCCTCGATCATTACTTGCACATCGTACTCCCAGGCTTTTTTCGTCAACTCGCCCAGTGTCTTCAGCTCCGCGAACTGTGCCGCATCGCTCGCGTCGGCAAGGCAACCCGGGCGCAGACCATCGCCCAGCGAAAAGCTGACGTCATGTTTCTGGAAGATTTTGCAGATCTCGTCAAAGTGCTCGTACAGCAGGTTCTGTTTGTGATTCTTCACCATCCACTCGGCCAAAATCGCTCCGCCGCGGCTGACGATTCCGGTGATGCGCTTGGTGGTGAGCGGCACATATTGCACCAGCACGCCGGCATGGATGGTCATGTAATCGACGCCTTGCTCGGCTTGTTCCTCAATGACTTCCAGCATCACGCTGATGTTCAAATCTTCCACGCGGCGAACGCGGGAAAGCGCTTCGTAGATGGGCACCGTGCCGATGGGGATCGGCGATTCGTCGATGATCGCTTGCCGAATGCGGGGAATGTCGCCACCGGTGGAAAGATCCATCAGGGTGTCGGCGCCATATTTCACGGCGTAGTGCAGCTTGGCGACTTCTTCATCAATGTTAGAGGTGGTCGCGGAGTTTCCAATGTTGGCGTTGATCTTGCAAAGCGAAGCCACCCCGATGCACATCGGCTCCAACTTGGCGTGGTGGATATTCGCGGGAATGATCATGCGTCCACGCGCGACTTCGGATCGGATGAGCTCCGGCTCCAGGCGTTCGCGCCGGGCGACATATTGCATCTCTTCGGTAACCGTGCCCTTGCGGGCATAGTGCATCTGAGTCCGGATCGGATCCTTCAGCCGTGGGGTAATCCATTCGGTCCGCATAAAAGTAATTTTAGCGCGGCGCTTCGTGAAAAGCCTAGACGCGTTAATAGCGCTTGGGCACGATCTTCACCCGCACCAGAATCCGAACTCCATCCGGCCGCTCAAACTGCATCGTGTATTCGCCCAGGAAACCCGGACCGGGCTGCCAGTAGAAGACTCCACCCTGCAAGGTTGACCCGGCCGGCAACGCCTGCGGCTCGCCTTGGAGCAACAGGTTGCCGGTCGCTGCGCCGAGATGCAGTTGGATGTGGCCCACCTCTTCCATCGTTGCCGAGTAGCCGCCGTCGGCATCCTGAGCGATCGGCTCGAGTCGACGGTTGATGTTCAGTCCATGCCGCACTCGAACGTCTTCCCTGGGAACCGATTCGTCGATCACGTCTTCCAGAGCCATCACGGCGTTAGTACCGGTATTCAGCACATTGAAGTAGCGGCTACCCAATCCTTCGCCATGTCCCTGGTCGTCGAACACATTCCAGGAAATGGTGTGAACGCCGTTGGCGAGTGCAGTGGTATCGAGGTGGAAGAAGCCCACTGCGCCGCCGCTATTTTTGTAGTTGGGAAACGTGTTCGCGATGTCGGAGCGGAACTGATTATAAGCCGGATGTCCCACCGGCACGCCGTCTATTACGACGGTGATGGTCGACCCATCCAAGGGGACCATGGCAGGTTGGGGCGTCAACGCCCAACCGAAGTTCACCGAATCGGCGCCGGAAATTGTTCCGCCCTGTGTCGGTGAATCAATGGTGCCGAAAGGCTTCGCGGCATGCGCATTGTCGACGGTGATCGTCTTGGTTCCCAGATCGAGTCGCAGACCCAATTTGTTAAATGCGATGGCATGGATCGTGTACGTGCCATTGCCAGGCGCGCCGGTACCGTCAGAATTCGGCAGGAAGTTGGTGAGCATCTGATAACCCCAACCGGCTCGGGATTGAAGGGGGAAGGTGGGGAATTGGTTTGCCACATCCGGTCTCGCACCGGCCACAAAAACCGCCGTGCCAATGAATACGAGATCTCCAGGAGTTTCACCTGTAATCGGCTCCCGTACAATATCCACGTGGGTAATTTCGATGTTGTCCAGCGCCCAGCCAGTGATGGGGATTGCACCCACTACTCCGGTGACGTTGTCGACAGGCGTATCGAAGCTGCCGAAAGGAATCGCAAGCGGACCACCGGCGACATTCACCTGGATCTGCTGGGGTGAGCCCGGCACGCTCGGCGCTGTAATCGTCACTGTTCCATTGAGCCCCGGACTTGCTGTGATGGTTAGCGTCGTGTTTCCGGATCCCGAGGTTGGAAAGACGGTGATATTAGGTCGGTCTGATGAGGCAGTCCAGGGGGGCGCCGACGCTTGACCAGTGAAGCTTAACGTCGCGAGCTGTGGACTCGTAATGACGGATCCATTGAAACCAAAATTTAGTATGCCCGGGCTTAGCGAGATGAACTGAGTCCAAACCCAGGTGTCGGACCAGAGTTGATCCACGTAAATACCACCACCACCAAACATGACGGCTTGCCCAGTGCTGGAGTAAGACATTGCGTGACCTGCTCTCGCTTGGGGGATGTGGGCTGGGGATTGCTGTTTCCAGTTGCTGCCATCCCAAATCCAGGTGTCTGAAAGAGCCGTGCCTACGAAATCTCCAGGAGGGTCGGTTAGATACAATCCTCCAAACAACACAGCGAGCCCCCGGGTCGGCTCAGAGGCCATGGCCGGGTAACGACGCCGCGGCGGACTGTTCGCCGGGGACTGTTGGGTCCAATTTGATCCGTCCCAAGTCCAGGTGTCCGAATAGGCTCCGTAGTGGGCTCCATCGTCTAACTGACCGCCAAACAGAACTATTTGTGCGTGCACGGAATCGTAAGCCATGGCATGGTTTTGCCGCACCCCGGGACGATTCGCTGGGAACTTCTGTTCCCAATTGGAGCCGTCCCAAATCCATGTGTCCTGAACATCGATATTCGGAGCGCCACAGCAACCCCCAAACAGGACGACCTGCCCGCGAGCGGCGTCATAGGCCATCGCATGGTTGATACGAGCGGGCGGGCTGTTGGCGGTGGACTTCTGAGTCCAATTTGTGCCGTCCCAAACCCATGTATCGGAGAACGGGGAGGCGCCAAAGCGCGTCGTCCCGCCGAATAAGACTACTTGCTGATGCAATGAATCGTAGGTTATGCTGTGGTACGCCCGCGCGGGCGGGCTGTTGGCAGGCGACCTTTTTGTCCAGTTGGAACCATCCCATGTCCAGGTGTCCGACAGCACGCGATCATTGCTGCCGTTGGAGGAGGGGACGCTGCCGCCGAACAGAACGACTTGTCCGTGAGCAGCGTCGTAGGCCATGGCGTGATTCCGTCGCGCCGGAGGACTGTTCACGGGCAGCTTCTGCGTCCAGTCCGCCGCCATTGCCGACGGGGCTTGCAGAATCGCCGCTAGACCTACAGCCAACAGCAAATGTGATGTACGGCTGCGGATTCGCTGGGGCATCTCCCGATGAAAAAAAGCGGGCGTGGAAATAATAATTTGTTTGGTCACATAATCTCTATAAACCGAAAACGTAAAGCACTCGGTTGGCGCTGACGGCAATGTGCTGGCGGCCATCGATGTTAAACGCGATGGGGTTCGCGGCCACCTGTCCACCGGTTTGGAAATCCCAAAGGGGCTTGCCGGTTTTCGCATCCAGCGCGAAAAAGTTGCCTTCGTTGGTGCCGCCGAAAACCAGGCCGCCGGCCGTGGAAAGTACGCCGGCCCATGGCGCGGACTTCAAACGGAATTCCCACGCGATGCGGCCGGTGGTTGCTTCCAGTGCGCGAATCGCGCCCCACTCGTCATCGCCTCCCAGTGTCTGCTCGCCGCCACCCGCAAAAAATGTTCCCGGTTTGAAGTCTGCTTCGCGCTTGAAATACGTTGCCCCCACTTCGCGGACGGCCACATAGAACAATCCTGTTTGCGGACTGTAGGATGGGCTGAACCACACCGTCGCGCCATTGAGATTCGGCCAGACCAGTTTGCCCTCTTCACTCGGCTCGTTGCCGGGAATGACCATGGGCCGGCCGCGATCGTCCAGTCCATTGGCCCAGGTTTGTTTGGCGTAGGCGCGGCCGGCGATAAACTCGCCTGTCTCGCGATCCAAAGCGTAGTAAAAAGCGTTCCGGTTTGCGACGCCGATGAGTTTGCGTTTCTTGCCTCGGACCTCGCCTTCGAAAAGCACGGGCACGTGGGTTGCATCCCAATCGTGCGTGTCATGCGGAGTGAATTGGAAATGCCAGCGCAAGGCGCCGGTGTCGCCCTCCAGCGCGACCAGCGAGCAAGTGTACAAATTATCGCCGGGCCGGTCGTCGCCATTCCAATCCGGTCCCGGATTTCCGACACCCCAGTAGACCAGGTTCAATTGCGGATCGTACGATCCCGTTACCCACGTGGATCCGCCGCCGGTTTTCCAGGCATCGCCTGACCAGCTTTCATGACCAGGCTCACCGGGGCCCGGGATGGTCCAGAAACGCCACGCACGCTTTCCGGTTTTGGCGTCGTAGGCATCGATGAAGCCGCGGATGCCAGCCTCTCCTCCGCTGACACCCACCACTACCTTGCCGGGAATCACCAACGGAGCCATCGTCAAACTGTAGCCAGGTTTATAGTCCGCCACCTTCGTGGACCATCGTTCCTGCCCGCTCTTTATGTCCAGCGCGACCAGATCGCAATCGAGCGTGGCCACAAACAATTTGTCGTCCAGGATGGCAGGCCCACGGTTCACGCGGCCGAAGCCGATGGATTGATAGTCCGGCGGAATCGGCCGGCTCCACTTCCAGAACGGTCTGCCGGTTTGAAGGTCCAGCGCAGCCGCGCTGTTGGGTCCAGTGACATACATGACGCCATCGGCTACGATCGGCGAGACTTCCGTTCTTGGATCTGGAAACTGATATGCCCATTTGACTTTCAAACCGGTCACGTTCGCGGGCGTGATCTGGTTGAGCGGCGAATAGCGATGGCCCAGCGAATTGCGCGAATACGTCAGCCAGTTGCCGGGTTCGTTATCCGCGTTGGCGATTCGTTCGTATCGCACCTGGGCCGTCAAAAACGAAGCCACCAGCAAAAACGAAGCCAACAGGAAGAGTGAAGATCGTTTCATGAATTCCCCCGGAGGCTGGCGAGATATGCGATGAGGTCGTCCATTTCTTCCGGCTTGAGCGCATCGGCGTAGGACGGCATCGGGCTCTTGCCACGCAATTTGCGCAGATCCTTAAGAGCCGCTTTACGGTAGCTGTGGAATTCGCCGTTGAGTTCCTTGATTTGGATTGAGAAGGAATCCTCGTTCATCCGCACGCCGCGGATGGTGGCTCCCGAAGCTGTGACTAGGTCCAGCAGCAAAAATTCATCGGGAACCGCCGCTTCCGGCGCCACCAACGATTCGCGCAAGAACGCCGCACTGCGTTTGGAGCCGATGCCAGTGAGCTCAGGCCCGAAGCCGGAGCCTTGGCCACTGATCATGTGACAGGTGTCGCAGGCTTTCGTCTTGAACAAACGCTCGCCCCGCGAAGGATTTCCGGGCAGGGGTTCCAACGGGATCGATCCGAGGGTCCGAACGTACGCAGCCACGCTCTTGACTTCGCGTGGAGACAATTGCCACGCGCCGGGCATCTCCGGTTGGATTCCTTGCGAGATGACTTTGCGGAGCGACGCGTCGTCAGGCGCTTTGTTGAGCTGGGGACGATGCAGGTTGGGACCACGGCCTCCGCCTCCAGTTTGCCCGTGGCACAAGGCGCACTGCGACTCGAAAAGCCTCTTGCCCAAAACCGGATCGTCGATTGGATCCGGCGTTTGAGCTAAGGCGGCGCCGATGATGAATAGTGTGAGTGACCAGCGCAATTTCTACGAGTATAGCTCGGGGCTGGGGGATTGGGGATTACCGAAAGTGGTGACAGGCACCACTGTCCACGCGCCGTGGAACGTAGGCGCGTGCTTCGAGATCCCGGCGGCTTGGGACAGTGGGAGCCTGTCACCACTTTCTCAGCAATGTCACGCCAACCCCCAGTCCCCAGACTACGCCTTCGGTGGAGTAGCTACGGGCGTGTTTGCGGTTACGGCGGCGGCCAGCTCGTCGTCGTTGGCAGCCAGGTCCGCACGCAATTTCGCGAGCTTGACAGGATCATTGCCGGCTTCCGTCAACTTGGCCGACAATCCTTGAATTGCAGCAAGAGCGGATTTCTCCACCGTGGTGTTGCGTGTTACTTCCGCGATCAGCGCGTCGAGTTCTTGTGACATAATGTTCTCCTTTAATAGAATTTGTTGCAGGGTTTGCTCGATTCGGTCGAGCGCCGTTTTGTCCGCACAGTTAGCGCGGTGTAATGTGTTGAACCCCTCCTGCACCAGTGAGCACAGCGAGGGGTCGAGTCCAATAGAGAGTTTGATTTCGATAGAGTCCATGAGATTACGCGATCTTCTCCCAATACGGCGACCGGCCAAACGGCGTGATCGTTATGTGCTTTAGAAAAGTTCCGCGCGCGTCGGAGAACTTCTGGCCGTCCAGAAAAGTTTCTCCCGGCACCGAGTAGTACAAATTTCCGAGCGTTGACACGCCGACGGGACCCTGCTGCGCCGGACTCGGGGGCAGCGGGATGGGCGGATCGAATGGGGGAAAGTCGGCGAGGTTTATGCTGACCTTGATTGCGCCGCCCGGAGGATGGTTCGGATCGTAGGGAGTGATTCCCGGGCCAGTCAGCCCAGGCGCCGCTCCTACGGGTGGCTGCAGTGCATTGGGGACCCAGGTGTAGCCGTAATCCAAGCGCAGCTTCATCACCTTGTAGGGATCCCATCCCCAGAGCATAATCGGCACATCGATCTTGAAGCCTTTGACGGCAAGCTCGACGCCGCGGCTCATGCGAATATCCTGGTCCGGCGTGGTGTTTATCTCCAACGCCCGCACCTCAGGAGGTTGCGACAGCCAGTAAACTTTGTTGAAATCCGATCCCGTGTTGTCCATTGTTGAATTCCTTTTCGCACTTCTCTCTCGATTCGAACCTACCATTGGGGTCTGAACTGGTTCAGGGGCGGATGCGCGTAAGCTATTGAAACGAAGATGAAAATTTGTTTCGAACT
>CATPCJ010000020.1 GCA_955652915.1 uncultured Bryobacteraceae bacterium | reverse complement strand
GTTACCAACCTGCCCCACAACCACGGAATGAAGAATATTTTGTAACACAGTATCTAGTAGCCGGCGGTCACCGGCTCCTGTTTTCCAGTTTTTGACGCTTCCACAATTTTGACGCTGGCGCTGGCGCCGATGCGCGAAGCCCCGGCAGCGGCCATGGTCTTAACGTCGTCCAGTGTTCGAATGCCGCCCGACGCTTTCACTCCCATGTCCGGACCAACCGCCATTCGCATCAGCCCAACATCGTGCGCCGTCGCGCCGGACGTGCTGAATCCCGTGGATGTCTTCACAAAATCCGCCCCGGCCATTTTCGCCAGCATACTGGCCATGGCTTTCTGATTGTCGTCCAGCAAGGCAGTCTCGAGAATCACTTTCACGATCGCTCCGGCACGATGCGAGACAGCCACGACGGCCGCAATGTCGGCCCTCACCGCGTCATGATCGCCACTGCGCAGCGCGCCCACGTTCTGCACCATGTCGATCTCCTGTGCGCCAACGCGCAGAGCCGCTTCCGTTTCGCAGACCTTCGCTTCGGTCGATGTCGCGCCCAACGGAAAGCCGATCACGGTGCACACCTTCACGGGCGAACCGGCCAACTCGGCGGCCACCAGCGGCACCCAATATGCATTCACGCAAACACTAGCGAAACTGTACATGCGCGCTTCACGGCAGACCTTGATGATGTCGTCACGCGTGGCGTCCGCACGCAGCAGTGTGTGATCGATGAGACTCGCAATCGAAGGATCGATGGCCGTGAGTTTATCGCTGGCGGAAAGTCTGCAAGCCCCCGCCTTCACGATCTCCTTGGCCTTGCGCGCACATGTCTGCGGGCAGCGCTGCGTGCAGCCGGGGCACACCAAATCCGGAATGTTGAGGCCTTCACCCTTGGGTGGCAACCCGGACAGACGATTGGTGCGCGCGAGAATTTCCTCGCCGATCTGCGCGACTAATCGATCTAACTCCGTGGCGTCCAATTCCGTAATGCCTTTTCGATTTCAGCGATCTTCTGAACGCGCGCTGCGTGCCGTCCGCCGCCAAACGGCGTGGTGAGCCAGACGCGCAAAACGTCCTCAGCCTGGGTGCCAGTCAACAGTTTGCCGCCGAGCGTAAGTATATTAGAATCATTATGTTCCCGGCTGTTTCGGGCTGAAGCTTTATCATAACACAGTGCCGCGCGAACACCCGGAAACTTGTTTGCAACAATGCACGATCCGATGCCCGCGCCATCAACGATGACGCCCCGCGCCGCATCTCCGCGAGCCACCAGTTCCGCGACCTGCCGCGCAATATCTGGATAATCGGCCGGCTTCTCTTCGTGCACGCCGATGTCTGTGACGTGCAGTCCGTGCTCCTCGAAAACAGGCTTGAGTTTTTCTTTGAGGGCGAAGCCGCCGTGATCGGAGCCGAGTGCAACAGTTTTCTCGGGCGCCGCGGTTGTGTTGATTTGATCGGCAGGTACTTCGACGATCTGAACGCCCCGGTCCTTAGCGAGATCGCGCGCGGACGGCGTGATAATGGCGCCGGGCGCAACCTTCAGTTCCCCACTGATCGGGACATCGGCCTGCGTGATGACCTGTTTCACTCTCTCGACAGCATAGCAGTGTAGGTAGGATAGAGTAAGAAATCTCGCAATGGTGCACGTTCTTTCTTCTCATTCAGGCAATGACTCAAAAAAGTGACTGACGTGAACGCAACGCCAGTCTTGGTTTGGTTCCGTCAGGATCTACGCCTGGCGGATAACCCAGCTCTAGCCGCTGCCGCCGAGCGCGGTGGTCCAGTGATTCCAGTTTTTATCTGGGCGCCGGAAGAAGAAGGCTCCTGGCCACCGGGTGCCGCATCGAAGTGGTGGTTGGACCGTTCGCTTGCCGCTCTCGATGCCGAGCTCAAAAAGCGGGGCTCTCGGCTGATAATTCGCCGTGGCCCGGCGGCTGCTGCATTGAGTGGTCTGGTAGAGGAATCAGACGCTGCTGCGGTGTTCTGGAATCGCCGTTATGAACCGGCGGCAATTGCGCGCGACCGCATACTGAAGGCGACGCTTCGCGAGCGCGGGCGCGCCGCCGAAAGCTTCCATGGCAACTTGCTGTTTGAACCCTGGATGATTCGAAATAGCACTGGGCAGCCTTTCAGCGTCTTTACAGCATTCTGGCGAGCATGCCTCAGTAAGCCTGCAGCGCCGGCTTCCAAAGACGCTCCAGCGAAATTACCCCGGCCTCAAAACTGGCCGCACTCGTTGGCGCTGCCGGAGCTGGAGTTGACGCCGGCAGTCGATTGGGCAGGCGGCCTTCGTGAGACTTGGCAACCCGGCGAATCCGGCGCGCACGATCAATTGAAACGTTTTCGCGACGAAGCGATTCAAGAATATTCCGCGGGCCGGGATACGCCCGGCGTGGTTGGCACATCGCGGCTTTCTCCGCATCTACACTTCGGTGAGATTAGTCCCGGACAGATTTGGCGTGAAGTAATCAGTTTGAGGAACGACGCGGCATGCGAGGCTTATCTCCGGCAAATCGGCTGGCGGGAATTTGCCTACCATCTGCTGTATCAT
>CATPCJ010000019.1 GCA_955652915.1 uncultured Bryobacteraceae bacterium | reverse complement strand
GGAAAATGGCGCGTCCGACAGCATTTACACGGTGGCTGCGGGGATGCCGAGCTACGGGATCGGCGGAATAGCAATCGATCATGACGATATACGGGCGCATGGGAAGGATGAGCGAGTGCGGGTGAGCGCTTATTACGATGGGGTTGATTTTTATTATCGGTATTTGAAGGCACTGACCGGGCCGTAGCTTGTGTATGCCAAGAGCCTCGAGACGAGTCTCGAGGCCGCAGACAAAGTGTCCGCGCCACGCACTCCTCGATTGCTTGCCTTGTGGCGCGGCCTTCAGGCTGCTGCATCGAGACTCGTCTCGATGCTCCGAAGTCTCTGTCAGAACTGATCAATGCACAGAATTTCAACTTGCGAGTTCAATCGAAGATGACAGATCCGATTACCGTTGTAAACGCTTCGGCGAGAGGTTCTGATCGAGAAGGATTCGCCGAGCCTATCGAGTCGCGCTTGTCAGCTTCGATCGTGATGCGAGGGTGCACAGGCGTCATAGGATCACCTTCATTATCGCAAATGCGCCTTCAGAAACCGTCCCGTGTGCGACGCCTTGCACGCTGCAATATCTTCCGGCGTGCCCGTTACCACCACTTCCCCGCCCGCGTGGCCGCCTTCCGGACCCAGATCGATTACGTGATCCGCTGTCTTGATTACATCCAGGTGATGCTCGATCAGCAGCACCGTGTGGCCCGCGTCCACCAAGCGATTCAACGATTCGAGTAAACGCTCGACGTCCGCTAAGTGCAGGCCCGTCGTCGGCTCGTCGAGAATATAGACCGTGTGCTTCGACCGCTGCAGCTTGCTCAACTCGGTCGCGATTTTTATGCGTTGCGCTTCGCCGCCGGAAAGGGTTGTGGCGGACTGGCCTAGCGTCAGGTAACCCAGTCCCAGATCGCTCAGCACCTCGATCTTCTTGCCGATCGCAGGCTCGGCCGCGAAGAATTCCACGCCTTCCTCCACCGACATGTTGAGCACATCGTCGATCGTCTTTCCGCGCAGCGTCACGTCCAGCGTCTCGCTATTGAACCTGGCTCCCTTGCAAGCGCCGCACATCACCTCCACGTCGGGCATGAAGTAGAGTTGCGTCGTGATCACGCCCTCACCCTGGCACTCCTCGCAGCGTCCACCTTTGACGTTGAAGCTGAAGCGTCCCGCCTTGTACTCCCGCTCCACCGAAAGCGGCGCCTGCGTAAACAAGTCGCGAATGTTGTCGTAGAAGCCGATGTAAGTGGCAGGATTCGATCGGCTGTTTCGCCCGATGGGCGACTGGTCGATGTTGACCACTTTGTGCACATGCTCCATGCCGTCCACGCCATCGTGCTCGCCGGGCAGCGTGCGCGTGTCCACCAGCCGCTTCCATAGCGCCTTGTAAAGAATCTCATTGATGAGCGTGCTCTTGCCGGAGCCGGATGCGCCGGTCACCGCTACCAGCGTGCCGAGCGGGAAGCTCACGTCCACGGCCTTGAGATTGTTCTCCCGCGCGCCGCGCACTTTGAGGATCTTGCCATTGCCTTTTCGGCGTCGCTGGGGCGTCTCGATGGACCGTTTACCCGAGAGGTATTGTCCGGTCGGCGAGCCCTTGCACGCCAGCAAGTCGCGGAGGGTCCCCTGCACCACGACGGTGCCGCCGTGAACGCCCGGCCCCGGGCCCATTTCGACGAGATGGTCGGCCGCGCGGATGGTTTCCTCGTCATGTTCCACCACGATGACGGTGTTGCCGATGTCGCGCAGGCTCTCCAGCGTTGCGATCATCTTCACGTTGTCCTTGGGGTGCAGGCCGATGCTCGGCTCGTCGAGAACGTAGAGCATCCCCATCAGTCCCGAGCCGATCTGCGTGGACAAACGGATGCGCTGCGATTCGCCTCCCGACAGCGTCCCCGAGCGTCGATTGAAACTCAGATAGTCGAGCCCGATGCCCAGCAAAAGCTTCAGACGACCCTGAACTTCGCTCAGTACTTGCCGGCCGGCATCGGCGCCGCGCCCCACGGGTTTGATCGTTCCCAGGAACGCGTGCAGCTCGTCGAAGTGCAGTTGGCCGACGTCGTTGACGGTCTTGCCTTCGATAGTGAATAGCAGCCTGGTAGCGCGGACGCGCGCGCCGTTGCAATCGGGACAGGTGTGCTCGACCATAACCTTATCGAGCCATGCCTCCATGCCGCTGCTTGCTTCCCCACGCTGGCGGTAGCGGCGATATTGACGCTCGATCCGCCGCGCGATCCCGCCGAAGCCCACCTCCTTGCCTTCCGAGTCCTCGCGCTTGACCTTTGCATCCGGCGGCACGCTCATCACGATTTTCTTGCCGTCGAGCCCCTCTAGGATCACGCGCCGCACCGTTTCGGGCAGCTTCTCCCAGGGCGTGTCGAGCGAAAAACGCAAGGTCTTCGACAGGCTGTACATCATCCGTCCATCCCATGTGTCGGGATTGTACTTGAACGCTTCCCGCACGAAGCAACCGCCACTGATACTGCGCCGCAGGTCCGGGACCAGCAGCTCCGGATGAGTTAGCTTGTGGACGCCGAGGCCTCCGCAAGTCCGGCAGGCACTCTCGGGGTTGTTGAACATGAAGTACTCAGGCTGGATATCGCCATAAACGAAGTGGTGCGTTTTGCTGCACAGCCCGCGGTAGAAGCGCTCCGCCTCTGCTTTGGCCACCCCTTTGACGACGTGGATCTGGAGCAGCCCATCGCCAACCAGCAGCGTGGCGGCGATCCCGGCCTTGATGGCTTTTTCGTGCTTGCCGCTGACCACGAAGCGGTCGACTACAGCATCCATGTCCTTCACTTTCGATTCGTCCAGCTCCACCTCCGCCGATATATCTACCGGCTTGCCATCGATAATCAGAATCCGGCAGCCTTTTTTCCGCACCTCCGTCAAGACGTAGTCCAGCTCTTCGCCGTACTGCTTGAACACGGGCGCTCGCAGCTCGATCTCGGCGCCGTTGGGCAATGCGAGGATGGCCTCCAGAATCTGGCTAGCCGTTCTGCTGGGAGTCGCCTCGCCGCTGCGCGGGCAGTGCGGCTGGCCGATAGTTGCATAGAGCAGGTTCAGATAGCTGGCGATGTCGGTCATGGTGCCGACGGTGGAGCGCGGGTTGTTGGCGATGGTTTTCTGCTCGATCGAGATCACCGGCGATAGGCCGTAGACGAAATCCACATCAGGCTTGGCCACCTGAGCGACGAACCGCTTGGCGTAGGTCGACAACGATTCCATGTAACGTCGCTGGCCCTCAGCATAGATGGTGTCGAAAGCCAAACTCGATTTGCCTGAGCCAGAAAGTCCGGTGATGACGATTAGTTTGTCCCGAGGGATTTCCACCGAGATGTTCTTGAGGTTGTGGACGCGCGCGCCTTGTACGGCGATGGTGGTGCGCGCTGAGACCTTGGAATTCACGACTTAAAGAAAGCCAGTTCCTGCAACTGGACGTTGCTCATCTTCGTCAGTTGAACGGATGTTGAGGCTTTGCCGATTAGCCCCTGGTCGGCCAGATACTCGCACGCCGTGGTGACCCCTTCGATGTTGAAGTTCCGCTTGAAGTGGGCCTCAATCTCGGTGCAAGACCGCGCTTCGCCCACTTCCTGCAAATGATCCAGCACCGGCCGGAAGAGCGTGGCCGCGCGCTCTGAGAGGTATCCGTCGATGGCGTCCAGCGCCGCTTGCACGCTCTTGCGCGTCTTCTTCGCGTTCAGCAGATCTGTGTACACCGTCTTGAAGAACACCGGATTCAGCTTCATCGCCTGCGGGATCACCTCACGATCCGCCAGGAGACGCGCGCCGATTACTTCGATCCGCGCCAGCGGCGACGCCGTGTATAGAATCCAGAGCGCGGTGTAGTCCAGATCGGCGCGCGTGAGGAACCATTTGTGAGCCTTGTACAGCGGCGGCAGCGAGTGCGTCGCGGCGCTGAGCAGTTGGACCTGCGTGTCACGCTCGCCGATCTCGTGCAACCTGGCGCAGAGGCCGGCGATGGTCTCGTCATGGGTGTAGAGCAGCCGCCCCTTGGCCAGCAGCGAATGCATGAACGAATTTCGGATGGCGCCTTCCACCGTTTTGCGGAATTCCGCGCGCGGCATCAGGAACGCGTGAACGTTGACGCCGCCCGCGTACAGCGCCAAGTGCGCGGAATCCATCTTCTTGTCGTCGATGGTAATGAGCGCCAGGTCGATATCGGATTTCGCCCAGACGGTATCGTGCGAGAGGCTGCCGCAGAGAATGGCCGCGAGGATAGACCGGTCCTGTTTCACCTGCGCGATGAGGTCATCGAGCGCTTCGGTGAATTTCTTTTGGATGGGCGCCGTAGATGTGCTCACGCTTCCCCAGTGGGCAGTTTAGCATCGCTCTGGACAGACTCGCGCGCGGCGGTAGTCAGGTAAATGTTGGTTGATCGGTTTGAAGGTGGTCTGGGCCATAGTGGGAATCCTCCAAGGCGGATCAAGCCGCCTCCAATAATTCGCGTACGCTCCAAACGTGATCAGCAATCCCAGCTTCCATCGCAGGCGTAACTCTCAGCGATTTGTGAACGCGGCAAAAGTTGTAGAAGGTGAACCACACCGCGACAGCAGCCCAGTGATTCTCGAATTTCTTACTAAAACCATTCGTCAATCTGGTGAATCTACGAACGCCCATTCGCGTGCTGAGATTCGACCCCTCGACTATCGAAGTGCAAATGCGTGCGGGATCAGGTTGGCCCATCACTGGGACAACCTCCGTTGACGCTACCTCCGCAGGGCTGTAACGGGCTTCGCCCTCGCTAGCAGCACGATAGACCTTGATGAGCATCGCGTAATCGCAGCGGTCATGCAGCGTGGTGGTAATGGCGGAGCGGTACGGCGCGAAGCCGTCAGTCGTTATCTGGAAATGCGACGGCGACGTAGCTAATCGCAGACCTTCAATGAAAACATCGGTGGTTGATTGGTCACGTTTGCCAAGAGCGATATTGAGAACGAGCTTGGTATTCCGCTCAATCGCAACGAAGGTGTACGCATCGCCAAAGCCTGGATCATGCTCGGGGCGAACGCGTTTCTGCTTGCAGCCAACCCACGACCATAGCTCATCGCATTCCACGTCCTGTACTTTTACGTTGCGAATCTTTTCGGCCATGATGCGCTCACACTTCTCGCCAGCGAGTACGAGCAGCTTGAGAATCGTTTTCTGGTGAACGTCCGTCAATCGGACCACGCTCGAAACGCTGTTGCCTTCGAGCAGGAGCTTCAGGACCATCTCCGCTTTCTCGACTGGCAGATACATGCCGTCAAGCGTGTTGTTGCGTGCATCGGTGAATACCTTGCGGCATTGCGTGCATTGGTAGCGCTGACGATTTTGGCGCTTACCGAATTTACGGCATTCGGTACGGCAGGAATGGCAGGTCATGGCGTGAAATCTCCTGTTGAGAAATCACAGCCCTTGAGCGCATAATTGGAGTGTCTAGGTCCGCATGGCTTCGGCTGTGTGGTTCTAATACCCCGGCAGAGG
>CATPCJ010000018.1 GCA_955652915.1 uncultured Bryobacteraceae bacterium | reverse complement strand
TCTATTCCCGCCCTTGAGACAAGATACTTCGGGCAGCCCAGTTGTGGATGATCGGACGGATGATTGCGCCTTCGGCGCGATGATGTCGCTGGCCTTACGGCCGGCCTTCAGAAAACTACGTTTTCAGATGATTGCTGACATTTCCATGGTAAGCACCACTACGTGCTGAATTCTTTTCCCTAATCCCTTGGGTGGATCGCCGTTATTGTCG
Organism: uncultured Bryobacteraceae bacterium; assembly: GCA_955652915.1. GTDB lineage: Bacteria > Acidobacteriota > Terriglobia > Bryobacterales > Bryobacteraceae > Palsa-89. Next base: position 8,267 of record CATPCJ010000018.1, on the reverse strand, counting down.
TTGTTGTCATTATTGTCGTCGTCCGCGTTGAGGCTCGCCAGACCGAGCGAGCTCGCGCCGGCCACGATCTTCATGAACACACGCCGGGATTGCGAATTAAATTGGGGCATCGATATCTCCTCCGAGTTTGGACAGCACACTAGTAAGAGGCTACGGGGGGCACGTAACGTTTCGCGTCACGTCGAACACGGTATTCACTTGTCACGATGTTTAGCCCCAGATTCCCGTTTTGAGCACTTACTGAAAACCTCGGAGTTCTCCGGCCCCTTTATTTATGGGTTTGAACGCGATTGACAGGTCCGGAGGACGATACCCAATGGGTGAGAAACAGAATCAGTCCATTACAGTCAAGATCCGACCCGGCTGATCGGTTGGGTGAAGATATGGGGAGGTGGAGCGGCGCTGACTTATGGGCTGCAGTCCCTCGAGACCTACTTGCTTACCCAAGAAGAGAATCCCGCCGGGTTGGCCGCGATCAATCACGAGTTTGATCGCCACCGCGAAAACTATCGGGGAAGAAGGCGTGGCTGAGCTGCCACCAATTCCGGTTCAACGAGGTGCGTGTGGGGGGCTGAGGTGTATGAGAAATCGCTTGAAATCAGACACTTTCGCGTTTCCATCACCTGCAGAGTCAGAGTTGATACCTTCCTGGGTCGCCGTCGTCGCTCGGAATGAAAAGGGTGCCAAAAAACAACTCCAACAGAGGCGATTGGATGTATAATCGATGGCGGCCACCGAAGCCAAAACGGAAATCCCGTGTTGGAAATCCGTGTTTTAAGGGCTCCTGCGGCGCAAACTCTGAAAGGAAGAACCATTATGAAAAAGCTTATCTATTCGGTCAGTCTTTTGATGCTCACGTGTAGCCAGGTTTGTGTCTCAGCGCTGGAACAGTCAAGCGGCGATGTGGCAAATACTAAATCTCACCTCATCCGTCCGCCAACCGTCGCAAGGAATGGGGCGCTGACGGGCTTCCTTGACACTATGAATCCTGACCGAATGGTTTTCTACGTGGGCTCAGATCAACACGTCCACGATCTGGAGTGGTCAAATAACGGTGCTGGATGGCAGACCTTTGACCTTTCTGTCTTGACAGGCGGTGTGAATGTTGCCAATGGGGGATCGCTGACGAGCTTTCTGGACACTATGAATCCTGACCGCATGGTTTTCTACGTGGGCTCAGATCAACACGTCCACGATCTGGAGTGGTCCAATAATGGTGCTGGATGGCACAACTTTGACCTTTCTACCTTGACAGGCGGCGTGGCTGTTGCTAATGGGGGATCGCTGACGAGCTTTCTGGACACTATGAATCCTAGCCGCATGATTTTCTATGTGGGCTCCGATCAACACGTCCATGATCTGGAATGGTCCAATAACGGTGCTGGATGGCACAACTTTGACCTTTCTGCCTTGACAGGCGGTGTGAATGTTGCCAATGGGGGATCGCTGACGAGCTTTCTTGACACTATGAATCCTGACCGCATGGTTTTCTACGTGGGTTCGGATCAACGCGTCCACGATCTGGAGTGGTCCAACAACGGCACCGGCTGGCACACCTTCCGCATTATGTAAATAGAATCTGACCACGGGGCCGATAGCGCCGGCCCCCAGTACCGCCAGTGCGCGTCTGGCCCTGCGATGTACACACCTACAGCGTGTGTACAGCTTGACCGCCTACTGGATAAGAAGGTTCAAACGCGGTTATGCGGTTTAGCATCGTTCATCAGAATATTGACCACCAACAACAACCCTCCGGCGGCGGCCGTGAGAAAGAAGATCATCGCGATTCCGGGATAACCGAAAATCCTGAATGTCGTCGGCACGTTCATGAGCATGGCGGCTCCGACGATCAGCGCGGCCAGGACCAGTCCCAACGTGATGCGGTTGGCGATTTTCTCCATTCCGGAGATTAAGCGATGCTCGTCGATCGCATCCACCCGGATCGATAGGTCGTTCTGCGCCACCCGATCCATGATCTGATTGAGGCGCCGGGGCAGGTGCTCCACGAAATCTTTGGTTTCCAGCAGGCCTCGAAACAAGCCGCCGGCGCGCGCGCTCTGCTTCATCCGTAAACCCATCAACTCCATCGAATGCTTGCGGATGAAATCGTTGGGATTGAACTCGGGATCGAGGGTCGCGGCGACCTCGTCCAGGTGCAGCAACGTCTTTCCCAGCATGGTCAGTTCAGCAGGCAGGCGCACGCCGCACTCCACCGATGCCGTGGTCACCTGCATTATGAGCCGGCCGACTCCCAGTTTCTGAATTGACGTATTGAGCATCGCGTCCACCAGCGCCTTCACTCGACGGCTGAAGTCTCGCGCGTCGTAACCTTCGATCGTCTCGCCGATTTTCAAGGCGATGCCGGTGGTCTCATCGCTGTTGCCTTCGCTCATCGCGAATAGCAGTTGGAGCAGCTTTTCCTGCATGCCCGGCGAGATACGCGCCACCATGCCCAGATCCAGCAGCGCGACGGACTTTCCGTCATCGGTTATGAAGACATTTCCAGGATGAGGGTCGGCGTGAAAGAATCCATCCACCAGAATTTGCTTGAGGTAGGCGTAGAAAAGCTCCTCCGCGATGACGGAACCTTCCACTTCGACCCGGGCCAGCGGAGTAAGCGCGGTGACTTTCGCGCCGTGAACATACTCCATGGTCAACACTCGCGCGGTGGTGTAGTCGCCGATCGCGCAGGGGATGAGGATGCGGCGGAACTGCGACAAGTTTTGCCGCAACGTCGCGAGATTCCGTGCTTCCTGCAGATAATCCAACTCCATCAGGATGCTGGCGCGGAACTCCGCGACCATATCTTTCACACCATGACGCCGAAGCACCTCGTTGTGTTTCTCGAGGAGTTCAACCACTTCAGCCAGAACCTCGGTGTCCTCGAGAACCTGTTCCCGTACTCCTGGCCGTTGGACCTTGACTGCCACCATGCGTCCGTCACGTAACCGTGCGCGATGGACCTGCCCCAGCGACGCGGCCGCAATCGGGTCGGCTTCAAAATGGTCAAACGCCTTCGAAATGCGCACGCCCAATTCGGTCTGAACGATGGCTTCCACCTGATCGAACGAGAACGGTTCGATCTTGTCTTGCAGTTTGGTCAAGGCTTGTATGATCGCGGGTGGAAGCAGGTCCTGACGTGAGGATAGTACCTGACCCAATTTGATAAAAGTGGGGCCGAGGCGTTCCAGGTCGGCGGCCAGCTCAGCTCCCGCACCATTGCTCTCGGATGAGACTTCCGCTTCGGGCACACCGGAAAACGCTTCCCGCAGACCTGCAGATTTGACGATATCGGAGCGCCCGTATTTCCAGAGCAAAGCCGCTACGTCCTTGTAACGCTTGAGGTGTTTGGTTTTCAGGGTCAAGGTCACAAGCAATTCGTTAGCAATTTAAGTTCCGTGAAACCGGTGGGCAGGAACCTGCCGGCCGATTGGCAATCGGCCTCTCCCCACAAGCTTAAAAACACTGGCAGGATGCCATCCTGCCCCACATTTCAGCGCAGGGCGGCTAGCAGCGTTCCGGTCTGGCGCAAGAGATTCAGCCTGGCCTTCTCTAATCCGTGCTGGGCGTCGTAGAATGCAATCCATTTTTCCTGCTCGATCAGGCGGGCATCGTCCACGGCCAATTGGTTGACGCGGCCTTCCGCCAATTGGGCCAGAAGCACTGAAACCTGCTCTCGTCCGTAATCCAGATCCAGCTTGGCCACCTCGTTCGCCGCCAGGGCCTTCTGGACATCTTGAAAACTTTTTTGCGTGTCCAGCTCGATTCGGTTGCGCGTCTGATTCATCTGCGTCCGCAATTGCATGATGTCGATTTGCGCCTGCGACGCCAAGCCCTTGGGCGCGGAGCCGGTGAGCAGGGGAATCTGAATCGAAACGCCCACCTGGCCATTGTTGCGCTGGAAATGGGTGAAGAAAGCCTGATAGTTGCTCTTGGCGAAAAGCGAGTACTGCGCCACTACGTCCAATATGGGCCAACGAACCGATTGATACTCCTTCAACTCAAAACCTTTGGCTTGAAGTTGCGATTCCAGGCGGCGGATTTCGCGATTGTTTTGCAGCGCCAGCTCTCGCGCGGCCTGCTCGTTCGCGGGCAGTTCGGGCGACTTGCGATCGTCATCCACGGGTTGGACGCGGTCGCCCGCGGGATAGCCGAGCGCCACCGCGAGCGTGGCCTGCACATACTCGAGATCCGCCGCCAGACCTTCCACGCGTTGCCGGGAGCGCGCCAGATTCACGGCGATGCGTTTGCTTTCGAGGGGTATTTCGCGTCCCTCGTCCACACGCAGCTTCACTGCCGCCGAGAGACGCTCCAGGCTGTCCACCTCCAGATTCAGCGACTGTGCGCTGCGCGCCAATTGCTGGGCGTCCAGGAACAGAGATGCGGTTTGATAGACGACTTCATCGCTCTTGGATTGCGCCGTGATGGCCGCGCCCCGCGCATTTTCCCGTACGCGCGCGACTTCGAAACTCTTCGGGCGGTTAAAGAGCGCCATGTCGGTGCGGGCTTGAAAGATGGAGGGAGCGGCGCCCTCAATGCTGCTGGGATAGCCGTACGTCTTCGCCAGTCCACTGCCCGCGTAGACCTTGGGCACAAACGGATCGCGGGCGACGCGCACACCGGCCTGCGCTTTCTGCTCGTCGAGTCGAGCCAGCACCAGATCGGGGCTTTCCTTGAGGGCGGTTTCGACGACTTGGCGAAGAGTCAGCGAATGCACCTCGGCAAATCCGAGGCCGGAGGCGAAAACAGCAAGGAGTGTATATCTAAGCACCCTTTCAGGTTAGCGAATGTGCAGAACCGAAAAGAGAAACCATAATTTCGCCCAGGAGTCATACCAGCGGAGGTGCCGAATGATACTTACGAGACGTGAGGCGGGGAGGGGCTTACTGTGCTTCGCGATCGCGGGGGCAGGCGCTCTGGCATTTGGGGACGACTATGATCGCCCGCGGGACATGGTGGCGAAGGTGCAGGCCGATCTGCAGCGCGCCTCCGAGTTTGTGCGCAACAACGAGAAGGAGCGCGAGCGGTATCACAACGTACAAAATCATCTTTCGGAATTTGACCGTGAATTGCGGAAAGGCCATTTCGATAAAGGCAAGCTGGACGACGCGATCGACGATTTGAAGAATGTGGTGAAGAATAATACGCTGGAGTCGCACGATCGTGATGAACTGGCTAGGGATTTGTCGGATCTGCGAACGTTAAGGGATGTCCGCTAGTTTTGAGGCGTCGAGACGAGGCACGATGCGGCACGCATGGCGACGGGCATATTCGAAACCTCAGCTTGTGAGCGGACAAGTAGAGGCGTCGAGGACGCTTGTGCCCATGCGTACGCCACGTTAGCTTAGTTTAGTGTAGTGTCCAGGAATTAACTGGACAAACTTGGCCAGCTTGGTAGAGCAGACGCTCGCCTTCTAAGGAACATCGCCCGGTTCCGTTACCTGTGGGGCAGGATGGTATCCTGTCGGCCGATTGCCAATCGGCCTGTTAGCGATAGGCCGATTTACAATCGGCGGCAGGTTATCAACCTGCCCTACATTGGCGTGCCGTGCCTGCGCCCCGTTCCTTTAAAGTCCTGGTCTGCAACCAGGCGTGGAACAGGCAAGCCACGGAAAACGATGGCCTGCCCCACTGTCCAGTTAATTACTGGACACTACATTAGTTATTAGCTTGTGGGCTGCGAATGCGGACTTGGTAAGCCGTTTGGGACCATCGGCAATGCGCGGATTCTCACTCCTGTTGCGTGGAAGATCGCGTTGCCAACCGCCGGGGCGAGGCCCACGATGGGCGTCTCCCCCGCCCCGGCCGAGGGAAGATCCTTTCGATCTACCAGGACTGTCTCGATAATCGGAGTATCGCTGAAACGCGGCACCCGGTACTTCGCGAAGTACGGATTCAAGATCCGGCCATTCTCGAATTCGATCGCTTCGAACATCGCCCCGCCGATTCCCATCACTACTGAACCCTCGATCTGATTCTTCAGATGCTCGGGATTTACGACAGCGCCGCACTCGAACGCGGTTACGACGCGATCGATCTTCACTTTTCCACCCGGCTGCGCGATCGAGACTTGGACGCAGGTAGCTACGTAGCCGCCCTTTTCGAGACCGCACGATAAGCCAAAGCCGCGAGTGGCGTCGCTCTTGCTCTTTCCCCAACCGAATTTTGCCGCCGCGGCCTCGAGCACGGCTCGCAGCCGGGCGTCTTTCAGATTTTTCAATCGAAACTCCAGCGGGTCCATGCCTACCGCGGCGGCGAGATCGTCCATGTGGGACTCGCGCGCGAAATGATTCGCCGTTGCCGCCAGCCCCCGGTAGGAACCTTGCCGCAGCGGATACTCCGTGGGATGAAATTCGATTTTCCGGTTCGCCACATCGTAGGGCGACTCAATTCCAGATCCGCCCGAATTGTAATTGTGAAATTCCCAAGCGGTCAGAGTGCCATCTGCTGTTACCCCGCTTCGAATGTCGATCACGCCTGCCGGACGGAAGTACGCCCAGGTGAACTCTTCCTCACGAGTCCAAATTACCTTTACCGGCTTCTCCACAAACTTCGCGAGCCGCGCCGCCTCGATCGCTACTTCGCCGGTGTGCTTTCCGCCGTAGCCGGAACCGCAATCGGGCACGATCACGCGCACGCTCTTCTCGGGAATTCCGAACGCTTCGGCCAATTCGCTCCGGACACCGAACGGACGCTGCGTACCGGTCCAAACGGTAAGCTTGCCTTTCTCCCACTCGGCAACCGCCGCGCGTGGTTCAAGAGGTACGTGCGCGATGTACGCCACCGTGTAGGAAGCTTCCAATTTGTGACTGGCCGATTGCAAGGCCTGCTCCCGGGATCCTTGTTCGGCGGCCGGCCTGCCGCCCCCGCCGCGTGATTGCGGGTGACCCTTCAGGTATGCGTACAGCTCTTTGCCCGATGGCTGGGGATCGGCTTTCCACTCGGACCTCAACGCGGCGATTACTTTGCCGGCAACTAATTCATTGGGTGCAACGACGCCAACGAAATCCTTTTCATGAATCACGGATACTTCGGCGGGGGTCACGTCTTGAATGGCCGAGACCTGTCTGGTGTCGAGCGATACCAGCTTGGCGTTGAAGGCTTTGGGCCGAAGTACGCGGCCATAGCGCATGTTCGGGCGCACAATGTCGGACGTGAATCGATGCGCGCCGGTGACCATGTCGTGGGCCGTGGTCTTGGGGACGGATGTGCCGGCAACGGACCATTTATCCGCCGGAGTAATGGCAGCGCCATCCACGGTTTTCAAAAGCTGCTGGCCGTGAGTCAATGCGCCGAACCCGATGGATTCGGCGGTTGCGCCGTTCTTTACTTTGCCATCGCTGACTGAAATAGAGGCCCGATCCACTTTCCACTTCTCAGCCGCCAGATCGATCAGCGTCTCGCGCGCCGCCGCTCCAACCTTCTTCAATTGCGGAGCCATTCTGGGCGTCGTCTGGCTGCCGAACGTGCCCATGTCGAAAGGCGTGAGGTCGGTGTCCCCCATTACAAGATTGATGGAGCCGATCGGCGCGCGCAGCTCTTCGGCCACCGCCTGCGCCAGCGAGGTGCGGATGTTCTGCCCCATTTCCACTTTGCCGGTATAGACCGTGATGGCGCCGTCTTCGGCGATGTGGAGCCAACCTCCAATGGTCTGCGGCAGGGCCTCACCACCGCGCGCCCGCCCGCGCCCGGATTCCTGCGCCGAGGCTGGTTCGTCGCACAGCAGCAGAAGTACGATCCCGCCGCCGAGCACCTTGAAAAAATCCCGGCGCTCAAGCGCGAAACGGTAGGCTGGACCCTCGAATAGTTCGTAGCGTTCCACTTCAAGCATGTTGGCCCCCGTTCATCAACTTCTCCGCCAGTTGAACCGCCGCGACGATTCGCGGATAGGTTCCGCAGCGGCAGACGTTGCCCTCCATGGCCCGTCGAATCTCGGGCTCACTGGGATGCGGAGTTTTTCGGAGAAGCCCAACGCCGGACATGATCATGCCGGGCGTGCAATAGCCGCACTGCATCGCGTCAGCCTGAATGAACGCTTCCTGCAAAGGATGCAGCCGGCCGTCCTGGGCAACGCCTTCAATGGTGGTGATCTGTTTTCCAGCGACCTTGGACGCAGGCGTGATACACGACCGCACCGGCGCTCCATCGATGAGCACGGTGCAAGCTCCGCACTGGCCCTCGCCGCATCCATATTTACTGCCGGTGAGTTCCAGGTCGTCGCGCAAGACCCAAAGGAGCATGCGGTTGGGGTCGACCTGAAGGCGATA
>CATPCJ010000017.1 GCA_955652915.1 uncultured Bryobacteraceae bacterium | reverse complement strand
GCGGGAAGGCGTGCGGGTCCGTCATGGACTGGATGTCGACCGTCAACCCGACGCGGTCGCGCAGGATGCCGACGGCGGCTACTCGGTGACGATGGAAGAAGTAGGGCTGATGGAACTGCGGCTCGGCGCGGCCAGCGGCAACATGCTGGTGGATGGCGACGCGCAGGCGCTGCCTATCGGTTCCACTCTGAAGGGCGGAATCTTCTACTGGCAACCGGGACCAGGCTTCATAGGCGAATACACGATGGAGTTCGCGCGGCCGGATGGAACGAAAATTCCGGTGCGGGTGAATATCGTGCCGAAGCGCTACTAGAACTGAAACAATGGGGTGGCTGTGTCACCACCCCACTTGCTTAAACCGCACGGATGACATACTCGTGTCGCCAGGCGAACCTCTTGCATATGGCGTTGCGGGCGTGTATACTCCATGATTCGGCTTTGATCGATCAATCAGATGTTCTAGCCGTCCTGGCGAACGAAAGGAATTAAACCATGAACATGAAATCTCCAGAGAACCAGTGGGTCACTGCTCTGTTCATTGCGGTTGCGCTTCTGGGGTCGGCTCGCGCTCAAAATTCACCTATCACGCCGCTACCATTGACCGCCGTGAGCGAAACTGCCGGGTCAACGTTGCTGGTGCCTTATTTCGAGGTTGATCTCACAAACCCCAACGGAAGGAACACAATTTTTACCGTCGATAAGGGCGGGCGGCTGGATGCCGTTAGTATGGGGGGAGTTAACAGCAATATTCCAACCGCAGTCCTGGCCCACGTCACGGTTTGGAGCGATTTGGGCGTCCCCGTGCTCAATTTCAACATCTATCTGACAGGTTATGATGTCGAGACGGTCAATATGCGGAATGTGCTGGGAGGCGTTCTGCCGCGAACTGCCAGCGCGGGACAGGACCCCAGCGACACTATCAGTCCGAAGGGCCTCAAGTCGCAGGATATTAACTTTGCCAGTTGTACCGGATTTCTTCCGCCGGCATCGCTGACCGCGACACAAATAAGCAATTTGACTGCGGCGCTGACCGGGAAGGCGGCCCCCACGCAATGCTCCGGGTTAGCTTACGGCGATAATGTTGCACGGGGCTATGTCACTGTCGACGTAGTGAACAGTTGCACTACACAGAACCCTGGGGACGTAGGTTACTTCAATAACACCGTCACTTTTCAGAACCATCTGACCGGCCAGGTATTTTACGTCGATCCAAGCAACAATACCGCTCGCGGTGGCAATGTCGTTCACATTCACTCGAACGACAACAGTGCTGGTCCCCCGGATCCGATAGTCACTACCGCCGGCAACTATACGTTCTACGGACGCTTGAACGGTTTCACCGCCAGCGATGGGCGCCAGCCGCTGTCGACAAACTTCGTGGCTCGCTTCAACCCGGGGCAAGCGACTGGCTCCTGGAGAGTTCCGGCGGTACCGCCCGCCAGGGCTTCGCTAATCGTTTGGCGGGATCCCAAGATGATAACGAATCCGTTCTCTTGCGCCTCGAAGCCTCCGTGGTACCCGCTGGGCCAGGAAGGCATTACCGCTTTCGACGAGCAAGAGCATCCCCAAAGCATTACGGGAATGGCGCCCTTTGGGGCGGCCACGCAACTGGTGCAAGTGGGTGGGGCCGCGCTGCCGGTGACTTTCGTCGCGGGTTCTCTCTTTCTCGACTTGAATACGACAGTAGCGGGCGCTCCAGTACCGTCGGCCGATCCGGCAGCCGCACAGGGCTGGGTGCAGGTGATCGACGGGAAATTCGGCGTTTTGCATAACGCGCAACAAATGGATAGCGCCACTAAGCCGACCCACACGAATCCTTGAAGGATTGACAGGCGAAAACAAAGGAATCTTACATGAACACGAAATCTCTACTGAACAACCAGTTGATCACCGCTCTGTTCATTGCGGCTGCGTTTCTTGGATCGGGACCGGCACGCGCTCAAACTGTAGTTACGCCTATCACGCCGCTTCCCTTTAACGCGGTGAGCGAAACTGCCGGGGCTACCCTGCTGGTGCCGTATTTCGAGGTTGATCTCAACAACCCCAATGGAAGGAACACGATATTTACAATCGACAAGGGTGGCCGGCAGGACGCCTTTAGTGTTAACGGCATGCCATCTGGAACTAACAACAATACGCCGACTGCAGTCCTCGCCCATGTCACGATTTGGAGCGATTTGGGTGTACCGGTCTTCAATTTCAACGTCTATCTGACGGGTTACGACGTTGAGACGGTCAATATGCGGAATGTGCTGGCAGGCACTCTGCCGCGTACGGCCAGTGCGGGACAGGACCCCGGCGATACCATCAGTCCGAAGGGCCCTCTGTCGCAGGATATCAACTTCGCCAGTTGCACCGGTACCTTGCCGACTGGTTCTCCGAATCTGATTCCTGGCAAGCTTCCGCCGCCGCCGCTGTCCCCAACAGACATAAGCAATTTGACCGCGGCGCTGACAGGGAAGCCGGCCCCCACACTATGCTCCGGCTCAAGTATTTACAACGATAATGTCGCCCGCGGTTATGTGACGGTTGACATGGTGAACAATTGCACCACAAAGAATCCTGGTGATGCGGGCTACTTCACAACCGACACGACAAATCAGAACCATCTGACCGGCGAGGTTTTCTACGTCGATCCGAGCAACGCTATCTCTCGTGGCGGCAACGCCGTTCAAATTCATGCCGACATCGGTGGCCAGTCGAACCCGGCTACGCCTGATCCGCTCGTCACCACTTCCGGCAACTATACGTTCTACGGACGGTTGAACGGCTTCAACGCCAGCGATCAGCGCCAGCCGTTGTCGACTAACTTCGTGGCTCGTTACAACCCGGGGGGAACGGGTAGCAGTGGCTGGAGACCTATGGGTCCAGCCCCCGGCAGGGCTTCGCTGATCGTTTGGCGCGACCCCAAGGTTGCGCAGGCTCCGTTCGCTTGCAACACGACGCCGTCGTGGTACCCGCTGGGCCAGGAAAACATTACCGCTTTCGATGAGCAAGAGCATCCACAAACCTTTTCGTCAGGGACGCCGTTTGGGTTGGCCACGCAAATGGTGCAAGTCGGGGGAGCCGCGCTGCCGGTGACTGCCACTTCGGGAATTATCTATCTCGATCTGAATACGGTCGTAATAGGTGCGGTAGGCCCAACAGGCGATATGGCGGCCGCACAGGGCTGGGTGCAGGTGATCGACGGGAAGTACGGTGTTTTTCATAACGCGCAGCAGTTGGACAGCGCCACTAAGGCGAATCACCAGATTCCTTAAAAAGTTGACAACAGGCCTTTGAAACTCAACAGCCTCATCCTCGCCGGTTTGGCCATGGTGGCGTTTTTCGCCAGGGGCGCGGGCCAGCCCAAAGCCAAGGCGGAATTGACTCCGGCCGCCGTGCGTTTTGTTCCGTTCGGTGCAGGATTGCCCACGTCCGGACAATGGCGGGAGGGCTTCCGGATTGCCGACATGAACGGTGACGGCCACCTCGACATCGTGCATGGTCCGCCGCGGAAGCAAGCGGCAACACCGATAATCTTCCTGGGAGATGGAAAGGGATCGTGGGCGCGCTGGAAAGAGGCGCGATTCCCGGAGCTGGCCTATGACTACGGCGATGTTGAAGTCGCCGATTTCAATAAAGACGGCCATATGGATATCGCCTTGGCCATCCATCTCCACGGTTTCTTTGTACTGCTGGGCGACGGGCACGGCAACTTCACGAATTCCAGTGCCGGCTTGGAATCCAAAGCGGGCGGCGCGGCGAGTTTTTCGTCCCGCGCGATCCGCGCCACGGATTGGAACGGAGATGGGTATCCGGACTTGGTCGCGGTATCGGAAGGTCCCGGGCCCGGGAGTTCACGTAGCTTGGCGGACCGTGACGGGATCGTAATTTATCTCAACCAGGGCGGCAAAGGCTGGCTCAGAAGCGAGCAGAAGCTGAGTAAGGGAGTCTACAGCGACTCCATCACTCTCGGAGATTTCGACGGTGACGGCCATCTCGATATCGCTACCGGCTCGAGTGTCAGCGACCGTAAAGACCTGGTAAACCTGTGGCGCGCAAAAGGCGCCGCCGCGACACTTTCGATCGAGCTTCCGGGCGTCCACCAATATGTGAAGGCGGTGGCGGCCGGCGATTTCGACGGTGATGGAAAAGACGATCTCGCGGTGGCATATCTCTGTCTTGAAAACGACGTTTGGTATTCGGCGCTGGATCTGTTCTATTCTCGCGCCGGCGGAAAATGGGAGCGGCGCCCAGTGTTCCGGGAGCCCTCCACGGAGGGTATCGTGGCCTTGGCCAGCGGCCATCTACTGAGCAAAGCAACGCGTGATTTAGTAGCTCTCACGACTCGGGGCGAGACGATGGTGTACTTGGCCGACGGACATGGCGGACTGGTGCGAAACACCGTCTCGCTGCCAGTTTACGGTGGAGGGTGCAGAGGGGCTCATGTGGAATTGGCCGACGTGGATGGCGACGGCCGCGATGAAATTGTAGCTTCGTTCGCGGATGAGCCGGTGACATTCGGAACCGCCGGGGATCGTTGTTCCAGCGGCGGTGGCATCACGGTATGGAAGGCTGTTGTAGACCGGCAGTAGAGAGCGCAATTAGGAGAATGGTAATGAAAATGACCCAGCGGTTCACCCAAGACGATGCGAAAGGCGGCAGAATGCTAAAGCCATCCCGATTGTTCCTGTGCCTGCCGTTGCTGTTGACGGCCGGAGCGTATGCCCTGCCGATGACGTACACGTTAAACGGCGTGACCTTTGCGGATACCGGTACCGCCAGCGGAACATTCACCTACGATGCCCTGACCAGGCAGTTCAGCAATGTCAACATAGTCACTACCGGCGCCAGCCGGTTCGGAGCGACCTATAATTCCGTGTCCGGCGGCTTTGTGCCCGATAGCGGTGGAGTCCTGGTCGTCACTGTGGGTTCAGGGTCGCAACAAGGACTTCCGGGTTTGTCGCTGCTCTTCTCGCCGGTACTTACCGCCGCTGCTGGAACGTCCACTTTAACTGGCCAAGAAGCAGATTGCGCCGACGCGGCATGTACCGCGCCGTCCGGAATCATGCGCAACATCTCGGCTGGAACGGTGAATGCCGCGGCTCCTCCGTCGCCCAAGACCTGGTTCCTGTCCGGCGTGAAATTCGCGGATCTCGCCACCGCCACTGGGAATTTCGTTTTCGATGCAAGCACGAATACGTTCAGCAACGTTAACATCACCACCACCAGCGCCACGCGGACTGGGGCTAGCTATAACACTATGTCCGGCGGATTGATGGCCGACGGTACCGGAGTTCTGTATGTTACGTCGGGAGCCCTCAATCAAACCGGAATGCCAGGTCTGTCGATGATGTTCCAGACCCCCCTGACCGCGGCTGGAGGATCGTCCCCCATTGTCGGTCTGGAGGGAGACTGCGCCGACACTGGTTGCACCACGCCTTCGGGCACCCAGCGCTTTTTGACTGCTGGAATGGTAACGACGGTTGCCGGGCTGACCATTACCAAGACGCATAGCGGCAATTTTGTGCAGGGACAGACCAACGCACAATACACCATCACCGTGGGCAACACCGCCGGCGCCCCGCCCACCATCGGTTTAGTGACGATGACCGAGAAACCACCCACCGGCATGACCGTGACGTCAATGTCCGGAACCGGCTGGACTATCTCACAAAAACAAATAACACGCT
>CATPCJ010000016.1 GCA_955652915.1 uncultured Bryobacteraceae bacterium | reverse complement strand
TTGGTCTGCCTGATTTCAACACTCGACCTCGTGCCTCGGAACGCCGCCTCATACACGTCGCCCGCGCCTTGCGGAGCCTCCCAATTCCACAGAATCTCCAGCTTCACGTGAATTCCGCGCAGCTTGTAGTAAACCGCATTGTTGCAGTAGTAATCGAGCTTGCCGTCGTGGACCGCTGGGCTCATGGCTTCCGGAAAATCCGCCTCACCGGTGACCGCCGCGAATTGCTCCTTCGAAATGGAAAGCGGCCAGCGGCGGCCTTCGATCAGTTGAATCTCGTTTCGATAGTCGATCGGCTGATCGGGAAAAGCAGTCCATTGCACTAGATCCACAACGTGCGTGCCCACGTCGGCGAGTCCTTCGCCGTACTGCGCGATATCGAAGAACCAAGCCGGCCGCTGCAACGGTACGCCCGCCACCATTTTCATGACATGATGAACGCTCCGGGCCTGCACCCCAGGGTTGGAGGCCGTCCCGCTCTCCAGTTTGCCGAGAATCCCGGCGTCATTCACAAAGACACGCTGTAATTCCGAAGTCACTTCGTAGCGCTCCGTCATGATGTCGTAGGCCACCAGTTGTTTGCTCTCAGCCAATGCCAGGGCCTCTTCCAACTTCGGCATCTCGCTGGGGGCAATGATCCAGGGTTTATCCGCCAGAACATTCAGTCCGGCCTCCAGCGACGCCAGGATACGATCGATCTTGCCGCGGTTGCGTCCCGCGAACACGACGATATTACCGGGCCGTTCCCGCAACATTTCGGCCATCGGATCTTCGCTCAGGTGTACATCCATTTGCCAATGGGTAGGGTTGTCCCGGCGCGAATTGAAAAGAGAAATCCTCTTCAGGTAGTCCAGAACGTCCGGGCCGAGAGTCGCATAAACCGACACACGCGAAGCCAGCCCGGGATACATTTGTTTTTGCAGAAGAGCAGCGTGGAAATGACCGGGGTCGGCGATGATGAGCTGTGATTGCATATCGTATATATATTGACAGGACACGTCCAAGGGAATACGCATGACGACTGACGACTCGGTGCAAGCGCAGCTAATCGCCGCGGCGATACCGATACTCGTAGGCTTCGTCGTGGGGGCCGGGCTCTGGTATCTCGCCATCCGTTTTAGAAAAAGCAAGTTGAAGCTCTTCGCGGTTTTGATTGCGGGATTCCCAATACTGGCTGTCGGATTGAATATCGCCGCGCACGTGTTCGATTGGAATGCGCCGCCGGACTATATTAATTCGGTTTCTGGTCCCTCGAGCCGGGAGACGTACGCGATCAGTGAGTTTCCATATTTTGTCAACAATCCTGAATATCCGCATGAGATCCAACTCACGCCGCGCGCGCCATACGGGAAGAACGCCACCGGCCCCATACCGTTGCATTTTATTGTACGAACGCACAAGGGCGAGATTCTTGTCGAGAAACAAGCAACCCTCGCACCAGCGGCCGGACGGTATTGGGCTCAGTTGCGAATGGAGTTCCAACCGGTAGAATCAGGCGAATACTTGATGCATCTGGACATTCCCAGCGGCGTGTCATCGGTATTAGTTCGCGTTCGCGAGCTCAGGAAGCGTTAATTTAGTAAATCGGGTAACTATCGGTGAATGCCGTCGTCAACTATACTTGAGCCACGCGATGACCTATACAGCAACGATTTGTGTTCTGGCACTCGTGGCGGGCATTCTGCTTAAGCCAGGTCCGGCGAAAGGAGATTGGATCTCCGATCGGGAGCTTTCGGCGGATCTGTCGACCAATGGAATTGGGCTCGAGAGGTCCCGCGCCACTATCTTTTTCGAGCCTGGAGTCCTTTCGTCGGAAGAGATGATCGCCTTTGCCGATCTGGCAAATCAGGGGATTCTGGATGTCGAATCCTATTTGGTAGCGGACAGTTTGGATCCAAACAGAGGCGGCGGCCGGAAGATTCGCTACTTCGTCAGCACCCAAGTGCAGATTTCACACTCGAATTGGCGGGCAATATATTTACCGCTGGCCAAGGTGAAAAACCAAACCGCGCCTTACCTGCACGAAACGACGCACATGCTGGCTCCCTGCAACGATTGTCCCATGTGGTTCAGCGAGGGCTTGGCGTCCTACGTCCAGAGCTACGTCAGTGAGCACACCGGCGGCTATGATGGCGGGATCTTTACGCGCCGGGGAAATCGCGGAATTAATCAGGACGCCCGGCGTTGGCTGGCATCGGACCGCGGCCAGGCAGTGGTCCCGTTTCTTGGGATTCACGGCGAACCTCCGTCCATCGATTGGGATCGAGCCAATGTGGCGGCGCCCTTTTACGTCATGGCCCAGTCCTTCGTGAAGTTCTTAGTGGAGCGCGTTACGCTGCTCAAGCTCCGCCCGGTGTTCGACGCCAAGGATTTCGATGCGGAGCTGCAAAGTTCCACCGGCAAGAACGCCGTCGAGTGGAAAGAGCTATGGCTGGCTGATTTGTCGCTAGCTCCGGCCTCTGCCACGCGATAACGCCGATTCCGAGCCGTTACTGTGTGGATCGTAGAGCGATTTTTTTCACAGCTCCGTAAGGGAGCGGTATCGCGTGTATGTCCCACACCCGATAACCCGTCGCTCGGTCTAAACATCGGGTGCATACTGGAATTGAGGAGAAATAGCAATGAGGAAATTGCTTGTACTAATCCTGCTGGCCGCGGGATGCTTGTTCGGCCAGGTTTCAATCGGAATAAGAATTGGCCCGCCACCACCGCCGCGCGTATTTCGGGACCGGCCACCGGCTCCGGGCCCCGATTTCTACTGGGTGGACGGCTACTGGTATCCAGTGGGTAACCGTTATGTTTGGCATAACGGATACTGGACTCGCCCGCCCTATGGCGGTGCGCGCTGGGTGGGGCCTCGTCATGACGGAGACCGTTTCTATGGAGGGTACTGGGACGGCGACCGCGGGCGATTCGAGCACGATCATCATTGGGACCGTGAGCGGGATCGCGATTGGCGCGAGCATCATGACCATGATCGGGACCGCGACAGAGATCGTCATTAAACAATGAGGTGGTTGTCACCTCATTGTTTCCGAACCGGTCTCCTGACCGCAGGCTGATTCGCGGCCGGGGTTGATGCCGAGCCAGCGCCCACCGGTATCACCGACTCCGTCGTGTAGGAGTCCGGTCCGGATATATCCAGCGCGTTGTCGCCCGCGCTGACACCCGCCGGAATCGTTATGTTCACCTGGTAGAGACCGGCAAGTTGCGGCGCGAGTCCCGCATAGGTCACCGTCGCCATCTTCCCGCCGACGAATGCGGTGATGTTGTTGGTGGTCAGGCTTGGTGGATTCGACGGCCCAAGCGCGCCATCTGGGACGGCAGGAGTCACGTCCCCAAGGCCCGTCAAATACACAGCTATCGTTTCGCCTATCTGCGCGGGACGCGCCGTCGTTACCAACGAGAAATCCGGATGCAGCGCAGCCGCTTGGCCGACACCGCCCGGCGGCACTGTAAAGACACCCGGCGAAGTCTGGTTGACGAACGTGGTGACGATATTCGAGGAAACTCCATTGTTGATCACCTGAATCTGCGCAGTCGCGGTAGTGGTCCCGAACGGGACGATGGCCGAAATCTGAGTCGGGCTAACGAAATACAGTGGCGCTGGCTTGCCATTGATCAGCACTTGAACCCCGTTCAAGGCCGGAGGAAAGGGAGCAGTCGAGGCAGTCTGAACGTTGGGCGCCAAGTTGACTCCGTAAAGGGTGATGAACTCGCCGCGCACGATGCCGGCGGTGAACGGCGCGGAACTGGCGGCGTTTACCACGCCCGCCGGATTGAGAAATACACCTGGTCCGCTCAGACCCGGCGCTTGAACCGCAACCGTGATTCCCAGGAACGGCCCGAGTCCGAAGCCGATCCGCACCGCTCCCGACGGCCCGACGATGTAGCGCGTGGACGTTACCGAATCGTCATATGTCCCGTTGGCATTCACCGCATACGCACCGCGATACGTGAATCCCAGAGGCGCCGAGCTGAAACCCGTGGTAAATCGCTGGTGACCCACAATCGTGCCGGCGTTCGCGCTGAACGATCCGTAAAAGGTGTCCAGCGTCGCGAACCCGCTTCCCAGCGTCGACTCATCCGATTCGAGTCCCGCCTGGTAATACAGACCTGAGAGCGCCGGCGACGAACCCGGCCGCACTCCAACTAACATGTCGAAGCCATTCGGCGCTCCGCCAAAAACGAAGTTGCCGTCCGGCGAAAAGTATAAGTACTCCTGTCCGGTGATAGCGGCCGTGCTGGCAATGGGAAATGTGACGACCGCGGCGCCATTGCTGAAAAAATACTTTACGGACGATTGCGACAGGTTAAATGGAGTGGTTCCGCTGCTACCTATGTACCCGGTGAAATTCACCGTTCCCAGATTGCCGTTGCCATCCGGATTCAGTTGGAACAGCGCGTCATAGTTATTGAGGACGGTTCCCGCAAAATTCATGTAGGCAACCGAGTAGGGTCCCCGGAAGGTCGCGTTCGAGGGCGCGGGCGAAGAAAGCTGCGCGGCGATGAAAAGGTCGTTATAGCCGATCTGCGTTTCGGTGCTGCTGCCCACGAAAATCCCATTTGCAACCAATCCGTAAATACAGTCCACGTTGCCGGTAACCGCGCTACTGATGTATCCGTAACCGGTCGACGAGATGGAATAGGTCCCACTAGCCGTAAAATTTTGCGCGACCCCTGCATTGGTATCGAATATGGAGGAGCCGGTAATTGTGTAGGTCCCGTCGCCCCCGAAATTGATGTTTCCATACAGCGCAATGGCGCGGCTGAGATCGCCGGCGTTGTCGCCCACGATGTAGACCACGTGCCGAAAATAGTATTTTCCCAGCAACAGGTTGTTCCCGCTACTATCCAACCCAACGCACTGGGCGCTAGCGGTCAAACCCACGATCAGCAAGAGCAGCAGCACCAACAACGCAGATTTCATAGACGTCCCCTTCTGCTTCGACGCTTGAGGCTCCCGCGAGATTTCCACGATGCAGCTCCATGACACAATTTTACATGGCATGGTTCTCTGGTGAGGATGATTCCGTGGCGGGGACACTCTTGTCTGCGGCCTCAAGACTCGTCTCGAGGCTCTTCCTGTATGAGGGTCGAGACGAATCTCGACCCCGCACGCAACAGTACGCGCGCCACAAAATGCGCGGTAACTATTCGTCCCGCAGAATCTCCAGCGGCTTCTGGCCCAGAATACGGAAGCTGGCCATCCACCCGGCCACGTTCGCAATCAGCGCGGTGGCCAACACTGCAAGCAAGCTTGGCAGAATCGGAAACGATATTTGCGCGTCCAACGTCCGCTTCAGCAGCAGATTCGCGAATCCGTTCGCAAGCAGGCTGCCCATGGTCCCAGCCACGGCTCCGAGAACGAGAAACTCCACCGAAAAAATCCGGCTGACGCGCCCGCGGGTAGCGCCCAGCGTTTTTAGAATTACCACTTCACGCATGCGGCGGAAACGCGTGCCTGCCACGCTCGACGATAAAATGATGGCGCCGGCTAGAATCGCGAACATCGAGATGAACCGGATCACCATCGCGATTTGGTCCACCACACCCTGGAAAATTTGCAGCACGTCCGCCATATTCACAACCGTCACCGTCGGAAAATGCTGGTAGAGCGACTGCTGCAACGCCGCTACGCTTTGGGGCCGGGCCCGAAGACTTCCGTAGTAAATGACGGGAAAACCGTCGAGTGCTTCGGCGCTAAAAATAAACTCGACGCGCCCAGCCAGATGAATCGAGTCCACGCGATGGATGCACGTGACGCGTGCCATCAATTCTCTGCCCGAAATGGTCCAGCGCAGCATGGACCCGACCTCAACTTTGAGAGTCTTCGCGGCTTCCTCTGAAACGCACGCTTGCGGACTCTGATTCGGTTCCCGCGGCTTCCACCAGCTCCCCTGCAATACCTCGACTTGGCCCGATATCGCCGTGGCCGAAGTTACGGAGCGAGGATACCGGAATCGTCGACCCCAACCCTTTAGTCCCATCTTCTCGATTTCGCGTCCATCGACGTCCACCAGTTTCGCCGCCACCGTACCGATGAATTCAGGCGCGCCCTCGATGCCGTTCTGCTGCTTCAGCAAGGCCTGGACGGCATCGCGATTCTGTGGCGCAATATCGATCAGAAAGACATTCGGCATGCCTGGCGGCGCGGTGCGGCTCATTTGCGCGATCACTCCCCGCTCCACCAGATACACGGTCAGCGTGAACATTACTCCAATTCCCAGGGCCACCAATACCGTTTGAGCATGATTCCCCGGCCGATACAGGTTTGCGATGCCATGACGGATAGAAGTAGGCAGCGCGCGCCGGCTGGCTATTTTTAGCCCGCGCAACAGCACCCATGCGATCCCGGACAAAACGCCCAGGCTGACCACCAGCGCTCCCGCGAAGTACGCGCCAGTCTTCCAAATATCGTTTTGTGTTCCGGTGGCGAAGGACATGGCGATTCCAGCAATGCCGAGCACGATGACGATGCTGGCCAAAATCGAAGCGCGCGCCTGAAGCAGACGCGATCGCCAAGCGGGCTTCGTTTCCGCCATCTCCCGGCGCAATATCAAACTCGGACGGATGCGGCGTATGTTCAGCAGGGGCGGCAGCGTAAAAAGCAGCGTGGCGAGAACTGAGATGGCAATTCCCTGGCCGGCGGTGATGAAGTCCCAACTGGGTGAAGGCGTCAATTGGAAGTAACGCGCGACGAACCGCGGGAAAAATCCCTGAACTCCCAGGCCGAATATCACGCCCAGCAGTCCACCCACGAGGCCCAGGGCCAGCGTCTGAATCAGATAGATGCGCATCAAGTGGCTCGACCGCGCGCCCAGGCATTTCATGATCGCGATAGAGTCCATGCGCTGTTGTATGTGAGCATGCATCGCCGTCGCAACTCCGATTGCGCCGACGATCAACGTGATGAGGCTCACCAGGCTGAGAAACATGGTCGCGCGGCCCAGGCTCTGCGTGATGATGGGATGCGTCTCGCGATAGTCGGCGATCAATGCCTCCGGGAAGGCTTTCTTGAGCCGGCCGCGGACATCGGCGATAGTGGGCGATCCAGACTCCAGCCGGAACAAGAATCGCTCGGCCGCGCGGCTGCCGGGCAGCATGAGGCCGGTGCGATCCAGTCCATCGCGGGTCATCATCACGCGCGGTCCCACAACCAGGGATCCCAGCATGCGGTCGGGCTCGTAAGTAACTTGTCCGATGATGCGGAATAGCTGCCCGCCAAGACGCACGTCGTCGCCCGCGCGCAAGTTGAGACGCATCAGAACATCGTCGGAAACCGCAACGGTGTTGGACGTGAGTGCAGTGGAAAGGGACGCCGGCGGCGAGATTCGGATCTCTCCATAGAACGGATACACCTTCGGATCCACGGCTTTGATGGACACCAGCATCGGGGGCTTGGAGTCACCGCCGTTGGCCATGGTCAAGGTTTCGGTAATCCACGTGCGACGGACGCCGTGCTTCAGCAAATCGTCCATGACGGCGTTCTGTTCCGGAGTCGGCAATTCGAAGACGCGCAGCGAAAGGTCGGCCGCCATCAGTGTGCGCGCCTGTGCCAGGAGCATTTCACGGCAGGCACGGCTGAATCCGCGAACGCCGGTCAGGGAGCCGACGCCAATCGCGACTGCGAGTATGACAAATAGAAACTTGAACGACGAGGAGCGAGCTTCTCGCCAAGCGATCTTGAAGGCGGTGGCCCAGGAGAAATTCATGGCGAGGCCTACCCGGTGGAATCTTCGGAAACCACCAGCCCGTCGCGCAGGGTAATGCGGCGGCGGGCGCGGCTCGATAATGCGGGGTCGTGCGTCACCAGAACCATGGTGGTGCCTTCGCGCCTGTTCAGCGCAATCATGAGTTCGAGAACATGTTGGCCGTTCTGGCTATCCAGGTTACCGGTCGGCTCGTCGGCCAGCAGAATGGGCGGACGCACCATGAAAGCGCGGGCCAGAGCGACTCGCTGTTGTTCGCCACCTGACAGTTGAACCGGATAGTGATCGCGCCGCTCCAGTAGCCCAACGCTTTCAAGCAGTTCGCGCGCGCGTTTGCGTCCTTGGGATCCATTGCCGCCGGTCAGCTCATGCGGCAGCAGGACGTTTTCTTCCGCGGTCAAGGTCGGCAGTAGATGATAAGACTGAAAAACGAACCCAACCTTGCGGCCGCGCAGCAGCGCCATGCGGTCCTCGTCAAGCCCGGTTATGTCCTCGCCGTCCAGAATAATCTTTCCGGAGGTAGGCGTATCCAGGCCGGCTAAAAGCCCCAGCAGGGTGCTTTTGCCGCTGCCGGAGGGCCCCATGATGGCGACAAACTCTCCATGCTCGATGTCGAAGTCGATGCCGCGCAGGATGTCCACGCGGTGAGTGGCGGTTTGGATGCTCTTGGTAAGAGCCGACACACGGATAGCCGGGGTCTGGGTGGGAGGTCCCTGCAATTCTCTATTATGGCATTGGGTGAGGTTCATCTTAATACTTGGATGGCTGGCGCTTGCATTGGGTTTAACGCAATTTAGCTGCGGCGGTTCCAAGAAAGACAATGCCGCGCCACGCAGTGAAGAAAGATCCCAAAAGCCTGCGCCGGTGGACACGCGTCCGGTCATCGTTGCGTTCGGCGACAGCCTGACTGCCGGATTCGGCGCTGAGCCGGGCAATAGCTATCCGGATTTCCTGCAGAAAGATCTCGACCGCGATGGTCTGCGGTGGCGGGTGGTGAACGCGGGCGTGAGTGGCGACACAACCACCGACGGAGTGAACCGGTTGGGAGAGGTACTCGCCTACCAGCCAAGCATCGTCATCGTCGAGTTCGGTGGCAATGACGGACTACGCGGATTGCCCATTGAAACCACGCGCGCAAATATCGAGCAGATGGTTTCGACCCTTCAGAAAGCGGACGTCAAAGTGGTGCTGGCAGGCATGACGCTCCCACCCAACTATGGACCCGACTACATCAAATCGTTCGAGCGCATTTATGCCGGGCTAAAGGCCAAATACAAACTAACCGCGATTCCGTTCCTGCTGGAGGGCGTCGCGACGAACCCAAGCCTGATGCAGCGGGATAAGTTGCATCCGACCGCGAAGGGCAACGAACTGGTAGCGGAGACGGTGCTCAAGTATCTAAAACCACTCCTTAACAGAACCGCGCGCGTAAGCAAGCGTGCCAAAGGATTCATCTACGTTGCCGGTCAGACATTTTCGTTATGCACTAATCTCCAGCACTAGTCTCCTTGTACTAATCTTGCGGCTTGTGGGGCGGGCGATCCCGCCCCACAGCCTTCAGCCGGTTCCGCAATTCCGCAGTCGCCACCCGATGACACGTCAGGCACAGAGTGCGGATATTAGCAAGGTCGCACTCGCCGCCGCCCTCCACTACCGGAATAACATGGTCCGCATCCCACAGACTCTTTCGCGACCTGCCAGTGATGCCCCAATCCCTCACCATCTTGAGTCGAGCGGCGCCGCGCAGACGCTTCAGGTTGCGCCATGCTGCCAGGCAGTCGGTCCCGCACGCCGCGCAGATGCCCTGATCGCGCTCCAGGACCTTGTCGCGCAAGTGGCCGGGGTCCGTGCGCAGCTTCCACTCTTCCACGCACCAGTCCGAGCAGAAAGTGATGCGGCCTTTTGGAACTTCAAGATTGCACCAGCGGCAAAGGTTCCGGCCATTCGGGCCTTTCGCCAGACTTTCGCGATCCGCCCATCCGCCGGGCATGGTACGCTGTGTGCTCATTTGGTACGGTCGATACCTGGGAACTATTTTAGGCCAGACAGTTTTCCCAGGGAACAAGATTTCGCTGTCGGACATCTAACGTTTAGGCATGTTGCGACCGTGGCCCGGATTTAGATATACTCCGCACTTGCACCAACTTCAGGTCCGAAGGTGCTGCGCCACGTTTGCGGACGCCTGTGTTGGCCGACTCAAATAAAAAAAGGTGAATGGGGAGGCGGGAATGTTTCGACTACATAGAGTATTGTTGGCTCTTTTCTTGTCCGGGGCGCTCTGGTTGTCGCCAGTCCGGATGTTGGGGCAACAGCAGCCGGCCGCGGGCGCCGAGAAGCAACCGGAATTTAAGAGCCAGGCGGAGTACGATCTCTACACCGCGATCACGCAGGACACCAATCCACAGACCAGGATGGAAAAGCTGCAGCAATGGGAAAAGCAATTTCCCGAAACGCAGTGGATCAAGGCTCGCCGCACGCTTTTCCTCACCACGAACGTCGCCCTAAACAAACCCAAGGAAGCGGTGGAGGCGGCGAAAGCGATCCTGGCGGATGATCCCAAGGACTTCAGCGCGCAATACTACATTATGTTTTTCGCTCCTACCCTCTATGCGGCAAACCAGACGCCGGATCTGCTGGATCAGGGTGAAAAGGCCGCGAATACGATTTTGGCGTCTATTGCCACGCCGCCCCCGAATGTGAAAGACGAGGATTGGGCGAAGCTGCGGCCCGACGTCGAAGTCATGGCGCATGTGAACCTCGGATTCTTTGCCATGCAGCGGAAGAATTGGAATGGCGCGGAAACCGAGTTTCTAAAGAGCCTGCGGATGAGACCGAATAACGGTCAAGTGGATTTCTGGCTGGCCATAGTGTTGTCGTCGCAGAAGAAACCCGAGCTGTTGCCTACTGCCTTGTTTTATTATGCCCGGGCAGGAACTTATGAAGGTACGGGCGCGGCGGATCCCGCTGTTCGGAAACAGGCGATTGACTTTGCCAGGCGGCAGTACAAGTCTTATCACGGTAGCGATGAGGGGTTTAACGAAGCCCTGTTGGCGCAGGTGAAGGATCAGGCGATTGCGCCAGAGGGTTTCAAGATCAAGAGCGCCAAAGAAATTCTGGAGGAACAGGCCAAGGTCGACGAGGAGAAAGCCAAGCAGAACCCGCAACTGGCGCTCTGGAAACAGCTCAAAGGAACTTTAACCAGCGCCGACGGCGCCACCTACTTCAGCTCCAGCATGAAGGACGCTTTGATTCCCACCCTCAAGGGAAAAGTTGTTTCGATCCAACCTGCGGTGAAACCCAAGACCGTCGTCATGGCCCTCGAGGATGGAACAACGGCGGATGTCACGCTGAAATTCGACACACCGCTGCCGGGGAAAGTGGAACCCGGCACGGAATTGTCGTTCGAGGGTGTTCCGGAAAGTTATACGGCGAATCCGTTCATGGTGGTCTTCAACGTGGACAAGGACAAGGTGCACGGTTGGACTGGAAAAAATGCGCCGGTGGCCCCTCATCGTAAAACGCTAACCAGCAAGAGGTAAGCAACTCCGGTTTATACTGAGAGTGGTTCGATGTCGACGAGAAAAGAAGCTTTTGGGAGGCGGGTAGTGTTGCTGCAACGATCTAAGATCCTGTTGAGCGTTACTTTGCTGGGCATGTTGTGGGTGCCGGCGGTCCGGATGATGGGGCAGGCGACGCCACCAGCGTCTCCCGCGCCGCAAAAGAACTGGAAGGATCGCGCCGAGTTCGATCTATATGACGCGATCACCAAGGACACCAATCCCAAGACACGGCTGGAAAAACTGCAGCAGTGGCTGACCCAGTATCCAACTACCGATTACTCCGCCGAGCGTAAGACGTTGTTGGTGACTACCTACGCAGCGTCGAATCTGCCGAAAGAGACGACCGAGGCCGCCAAGCAGCTTCTCGCCGACGATCCCAAGAGCTTCACCGCTTTCTACTACATTATGCTTTTCACCCAGCCGCTGTATTTGGCGAACCAATCGCCGGACGTGCTGGATCAGGGTGAGAAGGCGGCCAGGGCGATCCTGGATAACATCAATACTCCGCCGCCGAACGTTACCGAAGAACAGTGGAAGACGCTTCGCCCCCAGGTGGAACCGTTGGCCCACATGAACCTTGGTTTCATCGCCATGCAGCGCAAGAACTGGGATGCGGCCGAGGCTGAATACCAGAAGACTTTGCAAATGACTCCTAACAACGGCCAGGTGGATTATTGGATGGGTTTCGTAATCGCGTCGCAGAAGAAGGTAGACCGGATACCCACGGCATTGTTCTACTTTGCCCGCGCCGCCACATATGAGGGAACGGGCGCGATGGATCCTGCCGGACGCAAGACGGCGCTCGATTACGTGAAGCGGCAGTACAAGACCTATCACGGAAGCGACGACGGATTTAACGATCTGCTGGCGGCCGCGAAGAACCCTGCCCCTCCGCCTGATTTCAAAATTACCGACGCGGCAAGTCTTGCGGGAAAACAACTGGAGAAGGAAGAAGAGTGGAAGAAGTCGCATCCGCAAGAGGCCATGTGGAAAGGTCTCAAGGAAACGCTTACCGGTCCCGATGGAGCGAAATATTTCGAAAGCAGCATGAAGGGCGCGGGCGTTCCGCCGCTTAAAGGAAAGGTTGTTAAATTGGAACCCGCCGTGAAACCGAAGACCATCCTGCTTGCCTTGGAGGACGGCACGGATAGCACGGTTGCGAACGCGACGCTTAAATTCGCTGTCGCCCTCCCGGGGAAAGTGGAACCTGGAACCGAGCTGACGTTCGAAGGCATTCCGGAAAGCTTCACCGCGAATCCGTTGATGGTGGTCTTCAACGTGGACAAGGACAAACTGCAAGGTTGGACGGGGAAGAATACGCCCGCCGCCGCCGCGCCAGTCCGCCGCAGGCCCGGGAAAAAGCGCTAGTTGTATACCGCGGCGCTCCGGCAATCGCTTGGAGGCTTGGGCAACCGGGCCTCCGCGCGAGTCAGCAGGAAGCTGCAAGCCACACGCTCCCAGAGGTTCATGGGAGCGTTCGTTTTTTCTACTGCCTCGTAATACTCGATGAAGCGGTGAACCGGCCATGACGCATTGGCCTGATGAACGCCAATCAGCAACGTTGCCGCCAGCAGCAACGACGCCGAACTGAGTTTTGCATTGCGTCCCATCACGTCTGTATAGACGACCGCGGACCCGAATAGTTGGCAACGGATCGGCGGCGGCCGCCAACGGACGCCAAACTTAACGTAAAGTTAATGCAAATGTTTGGGGTATCTTATCCGCGCTCATCTGGCACAGGTATTCTTGCCTGTGTTGGATCTTAGATCGATTTTTTCACAGCTTCCAAGTCACTAGTAAAGCGCCGGATGCCTTGCACCTGCTCATCCGTGGCTGCCTGCTCGAACCCGCGGGATATGAAGTACGCTCGTCCGCTACGCCAGACAAGCGCCGCGAAACCTTTTTCGGTCATCAAACCCGCTGCGCCGATGTTGCCGAAGCCATCGCCCTTGCGTTCGACGAAGGCGACGAAACCATCGCGCTCCAGGATGAAGTGGGAAGTTACGCCGGCCGGGATAATTTGAATGCCTGCCTCGCGAAGTTTCTCGATCCGGTCCGTCACATCTTGTATCGGCCGAGGTCCTCGTCGTTCAGGCTCTCGAGCAGGCGCCGCAGCTCTTCGTCCCGGATCTTGTCCGCGCCGGCATTCGAAGACTTCGAATTCTTGAGCACGGAGTCATCCACATAAATCGGGCAATCCAGGCGTAATGCCAGGGCCAGTGCATCGCTGGGCCGCGAGTCCACGCTGATCAGCTCACCTTCCTTGTCGAGCCAGATCACCGCATAGAAAGTGTCGTCCTTCAGCTCGCTGACGACGACTTTGCGGATGCCGGTTCCCAGGCCAACCAGGAGCGTCTTGATCAAATCGTGAGTCATGGGCCGCGGCGTCGAAACTTTTTCGATCTCGAGCGCGATGGCATTCGCCTCGTAGATACCAACCCAAATCGGCAAGATGGAGTTGCCATCGACGTCCTTCAACACCACGATCGGCATGTTGGTGACCGGATCCATCATCAATCCGCGGATCTTCATTTCGACTTCCATACGCTCCTCCTTATCGTTAGACTCAATTCACAGCTTCGCCAGCGAATGAGTTTGGACTCGCCCGCGTGACTCGAACGTTCCAATAGCTGCCTGCCAGTGTTTCTCCGTCCTTCGGACCAGCGTGGGCCGGATGAACGAAGTTGAGCATGCGATTCTGCGTGGTGCGTCCAATCCATTGACCAGTGGCCTGATTATACCCTTCCACGAAGACCTCTTCGACGCTTCCGATCAACTCTGAATTGCGCCGGATCTGAATCCCTCGCTGTTTCTCCTGCACCACCGCCAGGCGCCGGATCTTTTCCTCCTCGGGGATTTGATCTTCCAGCGCGAGCGCGGGAGTGTTGGGCCGCCGGGAATATTTGAAATTGAATAGCGAATCGTATCCAACCTCGTCGAGCAGGGAAAGCGTGTCTTCGAAGTCCGCTTCCGTTTCACCCGGAAAACCGACGATGATGTCGGTGGTGATGGAGATGTTACGGCGCGCGTTCTTCATCCATTCGATCCTCCGCAAATAATCGTCGCGCGTGTATAGCCGCTGCATGCGGTCCAGAATTTTCGATGAGCCGGACTGCACCGGAAGATGAACGTGATTGCACAACACCGGGTTGTCTTCAATGGCCTCCACGATGTCCTTGATAAAGTCGCGCGGATGCGATGTAGTAAAACGAACCCGCCGGATGCCTTCCACTTCCCCAACCGCGCGAAGCAGACGCGCAAAATCCAAGCCGGCCGGCGAAGGATCGCGATAGCTGTTGACGTTCTGGCCCAGAAGTTGAATCTCGAGATAGCCCATGCGCGCCAGTTCGCGGGCTTCCTTCAATACGCTCTCGCTGGTGCGGCTGCGCTCCGGTCCGCGCGTGAATGGAACCACGCAATACGCGCAGGACTTGTCGCAGCCTTCGATGATGGTGATGTAAGCGCGATGAGGATTGTCCCGGCGCGTGAACGGCGTCTCGAATGCTTCCTCTGTGTCCAGGCTCAAACCTGTGACACGGCGATTACCGGCCTCGAGCTGCACCAGCATTTCAGGCAGCTTGGCGTAGCTAGCCGAACCAGCGACCAAGCTGACGTAAGGAGCGCGCTCAAAGATACGCTCCCCTTCCTGTTGCGCCACGCAGCCCAGAACGCCGAATATTTTGCCGTTGCCCTGATTCTTCTTGAACGTATCGAGACGGTGGAAAACCTTTTGCTCAGCCTTATCGCGAATGCTGCAGGTGTTGTAGAGAATCAAGTCGGCGGCTTCGAGATTTTCCACTTGGCTGTAGCCTTCGGAAACCAGCGTGCCGATCACTTTCTCGGAATCATGCGCGTTCATCTGGCACCCGAAGGTTTCAATGTAGAAGGTCTTCATGGAGGGCGTTACTTTCATTGTACAAGCGATGCGAGGCACTAAGCGGCGAGCTCACGCTAAACGTGCGGGTCGTATTGGGGCCGGGGCCAAGAATCCTCACAAGCGCCCAAAGCCAAAGCAACGAAGGAGAGGCCTAAAGTAAGGGAGTTCATCAAGTCCGCGGTTGCCCTACAACAGACAGAAGACATTCTCTGGGGGTTTCAAAATGCTACGCACTTCTTTGCTTTTCTTGACGCTGGTCTCGATTCCGGCCCTGGCGCAGAACCCGGAAATCCAAGCCCGGATTGAAGCCCAACAGAATCTTATACGCTTACTGCACGGCGAGCTGGCGCCGTATACCTCACACCACCCCCAAGTGAGCCGATCGCGCGCCCTCATCAACGTTCTGGAAGAACAGTCTCGCTTGTTGCAACAGCCAAGGGAACAGTGGGCGCCCGACTCGGTTAAGGAACAGGTAAAGGCGATAACTCTGCAACTGAGCCTCGGGCATCAGCCGCAACCGCGCCATCATCGATCTTCTGGAAGAGGAACTTCGGAGTCTGCAGTCCCTGTAAAGACTCGGCGGGCTCCCCACTGGGTAGTCAGGCAAATGCCTGACTACCCCCCACTGCCCGCCCGGCGTCGTGTAAACTAGAAGCTTATGGGGGTGCGTCTTCAGCAGTAGTTCCCTAACAAAACCTGCCTGGAATGTTCCCGCCCCTTCCTTTGCCCGAAAGATCCTCAACAATCTCCTTTCGCTGATCCTTCCCGATGACTGCCGCATCTGCGGGCAGCCGCTCCATGAGATTTCGCGCGTCCCGGTTTGCCGCGCTTGTCTTTCGAAACCAGAACCGCTCGCGGCGGAATATTTTTGCCTACAGTGCCGCGCGCCGTTTCGCAGTGCGGCGCCGCTCGACGAGGAGGGCCGTTGCGGATTATGCCGCCGCGGAGCGCTCGGATTTGACGCCGCCTATTCCTTCGGATTCTACGAAGACACGCTACGCGAGCTCATTCATCTCTTTAAGTACAGCCGCGTTAGGACTTTGTCGAAGCCGCTGGGGCGCTTGCTGGCAATAGCCCTGCCGCGCGACGAGGGTTTCGACGTCATTGTGCCCATGCCGCTCCATTGGCGGAAACGCTGGCAGCGGGGTTTCAATCAATCCGAACTGCTGTCGCGCGAGATTGGCCGGCGAGCGAACATCCCCGTAAAGAACGGCCTGCGCCGCGTCCGCTTCACTGCCGCGCAAGCTGGACTGACAAACGCCAAGCGCCGGCTGAATGTTTCCGGCGCCTTCCGTTCCAGGAAGAGAAATTCCTTGACGGGCAAGCGAGTTCTTTTAGTTGACGACGTGATGACTACGGGAGCCAGCGCAGCCGCATGCGCTCGCGCCTTGAAACTGGCCGGCGCGAAGCACGTCACACTACTTACGTTAGCGCGTGTCGACCGGCGTGGCAGAGTCGACCAACCGGTTCCCGATTCGACTTTCTCCGGGAGTTCTGAGGATGCCCAGTCTCGATCGATTGCATAAACCCGTGCTGGTGCTGAACGCCAGCTTTGAACCGATCAACATTTGCGCGGCGCGTCGCGCGCTGGTGCTGGTGTTGAAGGGTGTCGCATCGGCGGAGGAGGAATCCCAGGCGCATGTTCATTCGGCGCGGCATACCATTCGTGTTCCTTCGGTGATTCGCTTGCTCGAGTACCGTCGCATCCCGCACCAGACGCGCGCCCTCTCGCGCAAGAATATCCTGATGCGCGATCGCTACACCTGCCAGTATTGCCACCGGACAATGCCTTCGGGCGAACTGACGCTGGATCACGTGATGCCGCGATCGCGCGCCGGCGAAACCACTTGGGAAAACCTGGTGGCCTGTTGCCATCCCTGCAATAATCGAAAGGGCAGCCGTACGCCGGAAGAAGCCGGTTTCAAATTAGCGCGCGCCCCTCGGCCATTCAGCCTGCACACCAGCCGGCACCTGATGCGACTGCTTGCTAAGAGTGACGATCAGTGGCGTAAATATCTCTTCTATTAGCGCCAAAATTGTGTCGCGGCGCATTGATTCGGTGCTGTAAAAAATCGCAAACCAACACCGGCAAGAATGCCTGTGCCACACATAACCCCTGAGTTTGTGTAAATTGTGCCAGAGGCATTCTTGCTGTGTGGATACTAGAGCGATTTTTGGGAATCTGGGAAGACCGGCACATCCAGCCCCTGGCCAGAGTTGCGGACTTCATCCAGCGCATGGGTTGGCACGGAGGGGCGGGCGCGACGATCAGTTGTTTGCCGTCAGTACTAACCTCGATCGGCGTTTCGGGATCGATCTTGAGGAGAGATCGAGAATGGGCCGATCTATGAGAGCCAGACTATTTCCGTGCTTAGTGAGCTTCTTGAGCATGCGTAGCCGTATCACTAATACACAAAGACCTGCGGCGGTCTCCGGATCTGATAATCAAAAAACCTATGGGGCCAATAAAAATCTTTGTTCGATTTTGGTTCAGCGCCCGCGGGGATCGGTGCTAGACTCATCGGATAAGTTGTAAGTCTCCAACTGTCCGGTAGCTTTCCTGCCGGACCACATCAGTCCTGGTATTCGTCCATCGTCAGGACGGCCCGCTCCGCGTAGCTAGCCACTCGTAGCGCCGACGCACAAAGGAGAGCCAGAATGACAAATTTCCAAAAACGTCTTGCAATTTCGCTGCTGGCGATGGGTTGTCTTACCCTCGCATTGCAGGCTCAGTCGTATTACGGCGGAGTTCGCGGAACTGTACTCGACCAAAACGCGGGTGCGGTGCCCGGTGCCAAGGTCACGTTGATCAACGAGGGAACCGGGGCGCAACGCTCCAGCTTGTCGGCGTCCGCGGGAGAATTCATTTTTAGTGAAGTGGTGCCGGCGAATTACTCGCTGGTAATCGAGGCGCCGGGCTTCAAGAGATTCCAACGCACCGGCATTGTGATCGGCACGCAGCAGCAGGTGTCGCTCGACTTGAAACTCGAGCTTGGCCAAGTGTCGGAGAGCGTGCAGGTGACCGAGCAGGTGCCCGTGATTGAGTCCGCGAACGCTTCACAGGGGCAGGTGCTGGATAACCAAAAACTCACGGAGTTGCCGAATTTGGGCAGGAATCCGTTCATGCTTTCGAAGCTGGTTCCGAACGTGGTCCAGGTTGGGAACCCGGCCTACAACCGGATGGAAGACCAGAGCGGTTCTTCTGCGATTTCGATAGCCGGCGGCCCGGTTCGCGGCAACAACTATCTGATCGATGGCGTGCCGATCACCGACGCCACCAATCGCGCCATCATCATTCCCTCGCTCGAGGCGGTTCAGGAAGTAAAGATCCAGGCTAATACATACGATGCCGAGATGGCGCGCACCGGTGGCGGTATGTTCAACACGCTGATGCGATCCGGCACGAATTCCTATCACGGAAGTTTGTATGGGCACTTGCGCCGTACAGGTTGGGACGCAAACAGCTTCTTCAACAATGCGGCGGGCGCGCCCATAACGGACCAGCCCAACGCTACTTGGGGAGCGAGTTTCGGCGGTAAAGTGCAAATTCCGAAAATATATGATGGCAAGAACAAAACGTTTTTCTATTTGGGATTCGAACACTATGACGACACTCAGTCGTCTTCTTCCACCTTCGCCACGCCCACAGCGGCCGAGCGGATAGGGGATTTTTCGAAGAGCTTGAATCCGAATGGCAGCCTGCGGCTGATCTACGATCCGCTCAATACCGTTAGTGGAGCAAGAATCCCATTTGCTGGAAACATCATCCCCACGGATCGTTTGAATCCTGTTGGGCTGGCGATCGCGAAAAGCTTTCAAGCCGGGACAACTCCGAGTTTCTATGGCGACAACAATCTGAATGCTCCAGGCAGGCTCCCTTGCAGGGCGGCGCAATACACCGGCAAGCTCGATGAAGACATCACTAGTTGGTGGCGTGTCAGCGTGAGCTATTTGCGGTACTTTTCACTCGAGCCTGGCAACACCGAGTTTCCCACTGTTTCGAGTCCAAACCAGTGGCGGCTGCAGCGCCGCGTGGATTCGACGCAGGCTAACAGCATCATGACCATCAATCCCACGACGGTGCTCACCCTTCGCTATGGATTTAACCGCTTTCCAAACTACTCCTACGACGCCAGCCAGGGTTTCGATCTTGCGGCCCTTGGATTCGGTCCATCGCTGGTGAGTCAGGTTCCAAAAACCCTGTCGCAATTTCCATACATCTCCATGAGCAACCTGTACACTTTGGGAGTTGACGACAACAACGCGTTTTACGTGCACGCTTCGAAGAATTTTTCCGCAAGCGTATCGAAATTCATGGGCCGGCACAGTCTGAAAGCCGGATTTGACTATCGCAGAATCAAGGCCGCTGGAAACGATGCGAACAATGCCGCCGGTAGCTATGCCTTCAACGGCATTTTCTCGAAGTCCAGCCCAACCGGTAGCGGAACCGGCGGAGCGGACCTTGCGGATATGCTGCTCGGCTATCCCTCCAGCGGCGCGATTTACACTTCCACCAAACTCACGGATTATGCCGATTACTACGGGTTCTTCATTCACGATGACTTCCGCGTCAGCAGTAAATTGACGGTGAATGCCGGACTGCGCCTGGAGCACGAGCTTGGGCTTCAGGAAATTAACAAAGGCATGGTCGTCAATTTCGATGGTTCAGCCGCAAATCCGCTGGCGGCGAATGTCACCGGCATCTCGCCCAAGGGCGTGGTGCAGTATGCGGGGACTAACGGGCGGACCCAGGTGGGTAATCCTGTGTCGGCCAAATGGGGTCCGCGCTTCGGCTTGGCGTATCAACTTACTCCCAAGACCGTTCTGCGCGCTGGCTATGGCATCTTCTGGGCGCCGCAGTTCGCCATCGGATCGCCGATCGCAACCGTAGGCTTCAACCAGACCACTACTTACATCGCATCCACCGATAACAATGTGACCCCGGCGAACTCTTTGACAAATCCGTTCCCCGGTGGAATCCTGCAACCGGTAGGCAACACGCTGGGCGCTTCCACTGGAATTGGACAGGCATTCTCGCTGGTGGATCCCACCGCCAAATCCCCGTACGTTCAGCAGTATTCATTTGATATTCAGCGCGAGCTGCCGGGCGGTATCGCAACCGAGTTGGGCTTCGTAGGATCCAAATCGAGCCACTTGACCACGGCCACGGGAGCCATCAATCTCAATGCTCTCGATCCGAGTCTTTTGTCGATGGGTTCCACGTTGACGCAGCCGGTGGCCAACCCGTTTTTTGGACATGGCGGCACAGGTGTGATCGGCACGGCAAACGTGACGAGATCGCAATTGTTGCTTCCGTATCCAGCCTTCGGCGCAATCTCGCAATTGTTCGACGACAACAACAAAGCCAAATATTATTCAATGGTGCTGAAGGCGCAGAAGCGTTTCAGCAAGGGCTTGACGTTCCTTTCGACCTTCACCTGGTCGCGCAACTGGGATGAAAGTGGCGCGGGTCCGGGCAACACGCTGAACGGCGGAAACAAGGGACCTCAAAACCCCTACAACATGGCCGCCGAGTACTCATTCTCGAATATCGATACGCCGCTGCACTGGGCGACCGCGGTCACATATGAGCTGCCCTTCGGAAAGGGCAAACCGTTCCTAGGAAAGGGCGGGGTTATGAACTACATCGCCGGCGGCTGGGTGGTGAATGCGGTTTCCGTTTTCCAAACCGGATTCCCGCTGCAGATTTCGCAGAGCACCAATTTCAACTCTGCTTTCGGCTATGCCAGCCAACGGCCGAATGCCACTGGCGTGTCAGCGGTGACCAGTGGCAGTCTGGAAGCCCGGCTCAACAATTACATCAACCCGGCTGCTTTCTCAACTGCGCCGCAATTCACGTTCGGTAACATAAGCCGGACCATTGACATGCGCGGACCGGGACAAGCGAACTGGGATATGTCCGTCTTCAAGAACTTTGTGATCAAGGAGACGGTAAAGGCTCAGTTCCGATGCGAGGCGCTGAATGCCCTCAATACACCGCTCTTCTACGGTCCGAATGTTTCGTACGGGAGCAGCTCGTTCGGGAAGATTACAACGCAGGCTAATTTCTCGAGACAGCTTCAGTTGGCTCTGCGCTTTTCCTTCTAACAACTTCCGCAGTGGGGCGGTCGCAATTCCCAGATCCGCCCCACCCTTCCGAAATCAATGAGGTGGCTGTCACCTCTTTCACCGTAATCCATTGAAGCGAATCCAGGCTTTTTTACACTAACTACTGTGGATACAAAGAGGCGCGGCCCAAGAAAAAAAGGCCGCGCCAACCAGAGGAGGAGAAGGTTCGACTTGACTCACGCTTCTCTGCTCAAAAAGACGTACCGGAACAACGGATGGTTCCTTCTGGCGGCACTTTTTGTAAGATAGATTATATGCGGTTAAGGCACGCCATTCTCGGAGTCTTTTGTATTGGCGTTACAGCGCCGCTGTTCGGGCAAGTAACCATAACGAACCCATCGCTCCCCTTTGGTTCTGTTGGCGGCAGCTATTTCGCACAACTGACAGCCACTCCGGTGGGTCAAAGTTATCAATGGTCTATCATCCCTCCCAATGGTCTCCCTCCAGGCTTGAGTTTGGACTCGTTCAAGGGCGTCATCTCAGGCACGCCCAC
This sequence comes from uncultured Bryobacteraceae bacterium, assembly GCA_955652915.1. Lineage (GTDB taxonomy): Bacteria > Acidobacteriota > Terriglobia > Bryobacterales > Bryobacteraceae > Palsa-89. Next base: position 19,552 of record CATPCJ010000016.1, on the reverse strand, counting down.
TGCGGGCGGAACGTCAGTTTTCACAGTTCGAGCTGTCAACGGTCAGCAACAATCCGGGTCGACGCAGCTTTCAATTGGCATTCTGCAGATCAGTACACCTTCCCCATTGCCAGGCGCGACTCTGGGCGCTTCCTATTCAGTGACCTTCAATGTGTCGGATGGTCCAGCCTCGGCATTTTACTCTTGGAGCGCTGGTCAAACGCCGCCACCCCCGGGATTGTTGCTAAGCAGCAACGGCGTTCTAAGCGGTGTCCCTACTGGTATTGGGACATTCAATTTCACCGTTTCTGTTTTCGATGAGAAGGACAACATTCAGTCGACGAAGAATTTTTCGCTGACGGTGGCTGGAGCGGTGAATATCACTACGCCATCGCCATTACCGAACGGTGATGCCAATTCACCGTACAAAGCGACTCTGAACGCGACCGGCGGGACGACTCCGTATCATTGGAGCATCGCCGGGGCCCAGGGCCTTCCTCCGGGACTCAACCTGGACCCCAACGCGGGGATCATCAGCGGCACTCCCCTGGCCGCCGCCACATACTCGTTCACGGTGCAAGTGATCGATAGCGCCAATTCGGGCGCTGGAAAAACGTTTTTCCTAACGATAAATCCGGCCCTCAATATAACTACTACTTCGCCGCTTCCAAACGCAACAGTTGGGGCAACATACTCTGTGGCAATAGCGGCGGCTGGCGGTCAAACGCCTTACACGTTTAGCGTGCAAGCCACACCCTTCAATCCGAATCCTGCACCGCCGGGATTTAGTCTAAGCCCCGGCGGCGTGTTGAGTGGCGTTCCCACGACTGCGGGAATGTATACCTTCGGCGTTCTGTTGACGGATGGGACCGGATCGCAGGTGAGCATGTCGTTCGCGCTGACGGTTAACCCAGCGCTGGCGTTCAGTACGGCGTCACCACTACCGGGCGGTACCGCGGGCCAGACCTATTCGCAACAGATCATGGCAATCGGCGGAACACTACCCTATACTTTCTCGACTACCAATCCACCCCCCGGCCTTACGCTTGACGCCAGCGGCGTCCTGAGCGGTACTACCACTACGCCGGGAACATTCTCTGTCAATATAACGGTCACCGATAGCGCCAAGACGTCTGTCACCAAAGTATTCCAACTTAGCGTCGCGAGCGTCGCCCCGTTGTTGCAGGTTTCACCGCTTAGTCTTACATTCACGGCGCCTGCCGGCGGCGATTCGCCCGGCTCGCAAACTATCAGCGTGATCCCGGTTGGCCCGGCCACGGCCACGTTCAGCGTGTCGGTTGACGGTGGATCGACCATCATCGCAGCTCCCCCTTGGATCTCGGTAAAACCGTCGGGCGGCACCGCACCCGCCAGGGTTATCGTCAGCCTCAACCAGGGCAATATGCCGGCTGGAAATTTTTCCGCCCGCGTTCGGATTACTGATGCTGCACAGAACTCTTACGTTGTATCGGTGAGCCTCGTGGTGACCAACGTGCCTCCCCAACTGGAAGTCGCGCCCAATTCTTTACGATTTGCCACCCGCCTCCAAACGCCGGGCACGCTCGAACAAACCATCACCGTTCGGAACAGTGGTGGTGGCGGCCCGCTTGGATTCAGCACCTCGATTTTGAACGCCGGCTCGTTGATTTCCATCGTAACCCCAACGACCGGCCAGACCGCGCGAAATGCATTTACAAGTTTGAAGGTTCGCATAAACACGCAAGGTCGCAAGGTCGGCAGCTACCGGGATGTGATTCGATTTACGTCGACCGGCGGCGATGTGGATGTGCCAGTTTCAGTCTTCATCGCAGACGACGGTTCCATCATCGGATTGAGCCAAACTGGCCTCCGCTTCCAGGCGCGGCAAGGCGGAGGATACTCCAATACGCAGACCATCCAGGTCTTCAACTTCGGCGATCCGGCGGCAACCGTGAACTGGAAGGCCGAGATTGTAACCGGCGCGAACTGGCTGGTGCTGAGCCCCGCGAGCGGCACCGCAAGAACATCCGCCCCAGGAAAACTTTCGTTTAGCGTGACCCCGGAGGCGACGCAATTTGCCCCGGGTGGATATTACGCTTTGGTCCGGATCTCCGATTCTCAATCGCAGAACTCGCCGCAATATGTCGTCGCCGTGCTCGATCTTGCGAACTCTTCAACGCTTCCACTGCCGGATCCTTCGCCCGGTGGACTCTTGTTCATTGGGGTTGCCAACGGCGCGCAACCTGCGAGTCAGTCCATCGGCGTCAACACCAGCAGTGCGCAGGCCGTGACTTTGACGGCGGCCGCGTTGACTTCCGACGGCGTGAATTGGCTCAGCGTGAGCCCATCGCTTAGCAGGTCGACCGGTCAGAGTCCCGCTAGACTTGTAGTTTCGGCCAGCACGGTGGGACTCGCCCCCGGCATTTATATCGGCGAAGTGAGCATTGCGATGTCCGGCACGATACGAACGGTGACCGTGATTCTCATCGTGACGCCCGCCGGCAGCACCGCTTCGCCAGCCACTGCCACCACTCCTTCGGCAAGTTGTACGCCCAGCAAGGTGGCCCTTACGCAAACCGGGCTGGTGAATAACTTCGCGGTTCCGGCCAAATGGCCAGCCACTCTGATTGTGCAGTTGAATGACGACTGCGGCGCTGCCATCCTGAACGGCTCCGTGGTTGCGAGTTTCTCGAACGGCGATCCCCCGCTCACGCTGCGCGGCGACACACAAGTGGGCACTTATTCGGTCACCTGGCAGGCCGGCGCCGTCACGCCGCAAATGGTGGTAACCGTACACGCGGAATCGGGTTCGCTACAGCCGGCGACTGTTCAGCTCATCGGGACCATCAATCCCAACGCTGCACCTGTACTTTTCAAGAACGGCACGGTGAATGTTTTCAATCGCGTCAGCGGAGGAGCGCTTGCACCGGGAACAATCGTCGAAGTTTATGGCACAAGCCTGGCTTCTGGCACGGCTACTCCGGGTGTGCTGCCGCTGCCGAACATCTTTAACGGAACCATTGTCGTAATCGGCGGTGTTCAAGTTCCGCTCTACTACTTGAGCGACGGCCAGCTCGACGCGGAGATCGCAGTGGACTTGCCGGCCAACCAGCAACACGCGATTGTCGTGAGCGCGAACGGTGCGCTGACGCTGCCAGACCAGATCGATGTGGTTCCGGTTCAACTGGGTGTAGCGGCATATACGGACGGGCACGTGATCGCCCAACATGGCGCGGATTTTTCATACGTCACCGCAAGTTCGCCCGCCAAGCCCGGTGAGGTGTTGGTGATTTATCTCTCCGGCATGGGTCCGACGAATCCGGCGGTGAAATCAGGCGATCCCGCCCCGGGCGCCGAGCCTTTGGCGCGCGTCACACTGGCGCCAACCGTTATGGTGGACGGAGAAAATGGCGACATCGGATTCGCTGGGTTGAGTCCTGGATTCGTGGGACTTTACCAGGTGAACTTCACAGTTCCGTCCAACGCGAAAAACGGCGACTTGAATCTGGTCCTTATTCAAAACGGCGTGACGGCAAACATCACGAAGCTCCCGGTTGCGAAGTAGGGCGGACGCCCCCGTCCGCGCCGGCCCCCCTGGTCCGGCTGGTCTCGTCGAAGAAAGCGGAGAGGCAGACGAGGGCGTCGGCCGCGGACCAAGGGGTCCGCCCAGGGGTCCGCCCTGCGATTCAAGAGCCGACTGTGAAGGTCATCAGATTCTGTAACCCTCCAACGTACTTACTCGCTCACCGTCCAGAATTTCCCGCGCCGCCAATTCGCCGATCAATGGCGCAAGCGTCACGCCACTGTGCATCGCTGCAACGTAAAGGTTGGAACACCGGCCAGTAAACCCGATTAGAGGAAACTCGTCTTGCGGCATGACTCGATGGCCAAGCGTCACCCGCTCGATCGCCACGCCGCTTAGCGCCGGCAGGAATCGTTGAACTTGTTCTAGGATCTGTTCGGCTTGGTCGACGCTCGCCTCAGTTACCGACGTGCCTACGCCGGCCACAATCTGCCCGCCGGCGACGATGCGGCCATCCCATTCCTGCTTAAAATGCGTTCCGGGCGCAAGCACTACCCGATCGATCACTCTCGGCTGAGGCGCGATATGAATCAGAACTCCGGGTGAGTCCTTCAAAGGGACGCGAACGCCGGCCATTTCAGCCAGTCGCGGGGAATCAACGCCGCAAGCCAGTACCAACGCTCGGGGTTCAATGGGCCCCCGAGTGGTTTCGATCCTTCGAAGTAGCCGGTCCGCGCAAATGAGCTCAGTGACTGCGCACGGCCACAACACTTCGGCCCCGTATTGCTGAGCTTTCTTCAGCAGCAGACTGGCTGCATGGAGCGGATCGACCGTCCCCTCTTCTCCGCTCCAGGCCGCAACTCCGATTTCGCCCGGCTCGATGGCAGGCAACAAGCGGCGAAGTTCCTGCTCGTCGATGAGGGTCGCGCCGTAACCCCACTCTAGATGCCGCCACACGTTTTTCTGGAGGGTGTCGGCCTCGTCCCCTGGTGGAAACCAAGCAACGCTCCCGCCCCATTGAATCTGTAGATCGCCCTTTAGTTCCTGTTGCAGCCGGCGCCATCCCGCGATCCCTAGGCGATTGAGTTCGAAATAACTCTGAGGAGTCTTGGAAAATGTCGCATTGATCCATCCGAAAGATTTTCCTGTTGCGCCCGCACCGGCTTGTGAAGCCTCCACGACCGTGACTCCGGCTCCGCGTTTCGCAAGATGATAAGCGATCGACGCCCCGACAATTCCCGCGCCCGCGACGACGATGTGTTCACTCAAAGGTTGCATTCCAATCGAACCTACTGTATACTACGAAGTAGACATATGAAAGCCACAACGCTCGATTTACGTTACCGCACCAAAGATGTCCTGAAGGCCGTCGAGCGCGGGGAAACGATCACCGTGCTGTATCGGGGGCAGGCCAAAGCCCAGATTGTGCCCCTGTCGTCCTCGAAAGCTACCGAACTGCGCGTGGGAGAAGCCTTCGGACTTTGGAAGGATCGAAAAGACATGGGCGACGTTACGGCATATGTCATGAAGCTGCGAAAGAGCCGCTTCCGTGATCTTTGATACGGACATATTGATTTGGTTCTTTCGAGGCAACATAGCAGCGGCGGAATTCCTGGGAAACCAGTCTGATCGAGAGGTTTCCATAGTCTCCATCATGGAACTCTATCAGGGGGCGCGCACGCGCGATGAATCGAGAATCATCCGCCGGTTTTTCCAGGAAAACGCCTTTCGAATAATCCCGATCAACGAAGCCATCAGTCACCTGGCGGTGACCCTAATAGAAGACCACGCCCGCAACAATGGGTTACAGGTTGCGGATGCCCTCATCGCGGCTACGGCCCGCGAAACTGCCTCAACTCTCGCTACCGGCAACGTTAAGCATTTTCGCTCGATTCCCGGTTTGGAACTGAAAGCATTTCGCCCTCCCGTCTAATTTTTTTCCTGCGATAGGCCGACACCCCAGGATGCTAAACTTGAATTCGGTCCGAATGGAGCGCGCTGGAAAGTCCCTCGCAAAATTGAAGTTGTCCGACGCTATTTCAACCGAAGAGTTGGCGGTGGCGGCTTGGGCCGCTGCCGTGGGTAAACGCATCGCTTCGCATGCGACGGCGAAGACCCTAGTTCGAGGATCGCTCATCGTCGAAGCTGAAGACGCCATCTGGCAGAGGCAATTGTTTCACCTCCGCCTGCCGATCCTGGCGAAACTCGCCGACGTATTGGGTGGCGGCATTATTCGCGACATAGAGTTTCGCATGGCTACTCCGCGGCGCCCTCCCCAGCCCGCTCAGCGGCTCAATGAACTGAAGCCTTCCACCGATGAAGCCGACCAAATCCAGGATTCCGGCATGCGCCTGCTTTACAAACAAGCGCGCAAGAAGGCATCCGCGTGAAGATTACGGTGCAGGAGGTCCGCTATGTGGCTGACCTCGCGAATCTCAAACTCACGGACCAGGAAATTGACCGCCTGTCGAAGGATCTCGACGATATTCTGGCGCACATGGATACGCTAAACGAGCTGGATACGTCCAATGTCCAGCCCATGGCGCAAGTTTTATACGAGGCTGAAGATACGGCCACGCTTCGCGAGGACCGTGAGCGTCCGCCGCTGGACAATGCGACTGCATTGCTCAACGCCGCGCAAGCCGGTGCGGGTTACTACAAGGTTCCCAAGGTGATCGAGCGATGAGCGCCCTGGCAGCCGGCATCGCCACGCTCGATGCGCGGCAAGTTCGAAAAGGGCTCGACGCGCGCGATTTCAGCGCGGTGGAACTTACTTCGTCGGCGCTGGAATTTGCGCAGGTGGAAAATCCGCAGACGAACGCCTACCTGACTTTTTGTCCGGAGCGGGCGCTCGCGGCGGCTGAACGCGTCGACAAAAAACTTGCCTCGGGAGAAGATCCGGGACCACTCGCCGGTGTGACTGTGGCGGTGAAGGACGTCATCGTCACGCGCGGTGTTCGAACCACCTGCGGCTCGCGACTTCTGGAGCGTTACGTTCCGCCTTACGATGCCACCGCCGTGATTCGCCTGGAGCAAGCCGGCGGAATCATTCTTGGGAAGACCAATTGTGACGAGTTCGCGATGGGCTCTTCCAACGAAAACTCGGCCTTCGGACCGGTGATGAACCCATTTGCGCCGGATCGCGTTTCCGGCGGGTCCAGCGGAGGATCGGCCGCGGCGGTTGCACAAGGCACGGCGGTGGTCGCGCTTGGTTCGGATACCGGCGGTTCGGTTCGCCAACCCGCGGGATTTTGCGGAGTGGTGGGCGTGACGCCGACCTATGGCCGCGTGTCGCGCTACGGTCTCACTGCGTTCGCCAGTTCGCTCGATCACATCGGACCTTTTGGCCGCACCGTCCGCGACGCCGCGCTCTTGCTCCAAACCATCGCCGGCCGCGATGAATGCGACGCTACTTCCGCTTTCGCTCCTCTCCCCGACTATCTCGCGCAACAGAATGGCGACGTGAAGGGCAGGAAACTGGGTTTGCCTCGAGAATATTTCGACGGTCTCTCCAGCGAATCCGCCGGGCCGGTTCTGAAAGGCGTGGAGCTTTTGAAGAAGCTTGGCTGTGAAGTGAAAGAGATCAGTTTGCCGGCCACCAAGTACGCCGTCGCGTGTTATTACATCATCGCCACCGCCGAGGCCAGCGCGAATCTCGCGCGCTACGACGGTGTTCGCTACACCACCCGCGTCGCTGCGGACACGTTAAGCGATATGTATCGAGCGACGCGTGGCGCGGGTTTCGGCGCGGAATGCAAACGGCGCATCATGCTGGGAACCTACGTCTTGAGTCACGGCTACTACGATGCCTATTACCTGAAGGCCCAAAAGGTGCGGACTCTGATCGCCGAAGATTTTAGAAAAGCATTCGCCGAAGTGGATGCGATCATCGCCCCGGTCTCACCATCGCCCGCGTTCAAAATCGGCGAGAAAATCGACGACCCTGTAGAGATGTACCTGGCCGACATCTATACCGTCACGGGCGATCTGGCCGGAATTCCGTGCATGAGCGTACCTTGCGGAAAAACCGCCGGCGGACTGCCCGTCGGCATGCAAATTCTTACCAGGCATTTCGACGAGGCGGGCATGTTCCGTCTCGCGGATGCCTTTGAGAAGGCCGGCGGATTCACCGGCTAAAACAACAAGACAGAAAGAGGAGAAAGTTATGGCATTTACACTTCCACCGCTACCCTACGCGTTTGACGCGTTGGAGCCGCACATCGACAAACAGACCATGGAGATCCACCACGACAAGCACCATGCCGCTTACATTACGAACCTGAACAAGGCCCTGGAATCGACACCGGCCTTGCAAGACAAGCCCATCGAAGCGTTGCTGCAAGACAACTGCTCGATCCTTCCGGAGGAAATACGGACGGCGGTTCGCAACAATGGCGGCGGCCACGTCAACCACAGTATGTTTTGGCAGATCATGGCGCCCAATGCCGGCGGCGCTCCCATGGGAAACGTGGCACAGGCCATCAATGCGACGTTCGGCGGCTTCGATCAATTCAAGGAAAAATTCAACGCCGCGGCGACCGGACGGTTCGGTTCCGGATGGGCATGGCTGGTGAAAAACAGCAAAGGCGTGCAAATCATTTCCACCGCCAATCAGGACAGCCCGATCATGGAAGGCAACTTCCCGGTGTTTGGTATCGACGTGTGGGAACATGCATATTATCTGAAGTATCAGAACCGCCGCCCCGAGTATCTCGGCGCGTGGTGGAATGTTGCAAACTGGCCGGAAATCGAGAAGCGATTTAATTCAGGGAAGTAGCACAGGCATTCTTGCCTGTGTGGATCTTAAAAACCTAGGAGGCTGCATGTATTTCGAGCAGTTTTATCTCGGCTGCTTGTCGCACGCCTCCTATATGCTCGCGTCGGAGGGCATGGCGGCGGTGGTGGATCCCCAGCGCGACGTGGGGATCTATCTGGAAGAGGCCCGCAAGCATGATCTGGAAATTCAGTACGTCATCGAGACCCACCTGCATGCCGATTTCGTTTCCGGGCACCAGGAACTTGCGGCGCTGACGGGCGCGAAGATCTATCTCGGCGCGAAGGCCGGCGCGACATTCCCGCATGTACCGGTGAAAGATGGCGACGAGTTAACTTTTGGCAAGTGCCATTTGAAGTTTCTCGAAACACCCGGACACACCATTGAAAGCATCTCGGTGGTGGTCACGGATCTCGACAAACCCGATCGGCCGATGGCTGTTCTCACCGGCGATACTCTGTTCATCGGCGACGTGGGGCGCCCGGATCTTTCCGGCGACATGACCCCGCGGCAACTCGCGGGCCTGCTCTTCGACAGCCTCCATTCCAAGCTGCTGAATTTGCCGGATGACGTGTTGGTGTATCCGGCACACGGTGCGGGATCGCTATGTGGGCGGCAGATGAGCAGCGCCCGCAGCTCCACCATCGGCCAGGAGAAAATCTCGAATTACGCGCTCCGGCCGAAAAACCGCGAAGAATTCGTGCAGTTACTGACAGCCGAGCTTCCGGAGCGGCCCGGCTACTTCGCCTTAGACGTCGAGATCAACCGCGCCGGCGCGCCGCCGCTCGAGAACCTGCCTGCGATCCCGGCACTCGGTCCCAGCGAGTCAATCGCTCGACAGAAGAACGGCGCCATCATCCTCGATACGCGTCCGGCGGCCGAGTTCGGCGCGGCGCACATTCCGGGATCGATACAAATCGGCTTGAACGGACAATACGCGTCCTGGGCCGCTATTTTATTAGGGCTTCAATCGGAAATCGTCCTGGTGGCCGCCGACTCGGAACAGGTCAATGAATCGCGGCTGCGGTTGACGCGTGTCGGTATCGAACGCGTCACAGGATATCTGCAGGATGGCTTAGCCGGATGGGTTCGCGCGGGGATGCCTGTAGAAGAAACTTCTCAAATTACCGTGAAACAACTGCACCAATTTGATGGGGTCCAGATCATCGACGTTCGGCGTCCGGCGGAATGGCAGGAGGGACACGTGCCCGGTGCGCGCCACAAACCGCTGGACAACTTGACTGCGCTCTTAAGCGATCTCGATCCGCGGCAGCCCGTTGCCGTTTACTGCAAGGGCGGCTATCGAAGCGCGATAGCGAGCAGCCTCTTGCAACGGGCAGGATATACGCAGGTGATGAACGTAGTGGGCGGCTTCGATGGATGGCTGGCCTGCAACCTGCCATTCGTGCGGTAACATTCATTTGCAATGGAGAGCGTTCTTGAGCTTCGAGACATTTCGAAGCACTATCCCACGCATCGTGCCGTAAATGGTGTCACCCTCAACATCGCGCGCGGGGAATTCTTTTCGCTGCTCGGCCCGTCGGGATGCGGCAAGACGACCACGCTCCGACTGATCGCCGGCTTCGAAGAACCAACTTCCGGAGAGATCCGCTTGAACGGCGCGGCGATTCAACATTTGAAGCCCTATGAGCGGAACGTCAGCACCGTCTTTCAAAACTACGCATTGTTTCCGCATCTGACGGTGCAGCAGAATATCGAATTCGGTTTGCGGCGCAAAGGCGAGAACGAAATTGGCCGGCGTGTTCGCGAAGTTCTGGAACTGGTGCAGCTCGGCGGCAAGGAGGCCCGGCGGCCAACGGAAATTTCCGGAGGCGAGCGGCAACGGGTAGCGCTAGCCCGCTCTCTGGTGCTGGCCCCCGACGTCCTGCTGCTGGACGAGCCACTCTCCGCCCTCGATCCGAATCTGCGCAAGCAAGTGCGCGCGGAGTTGAAGAACATTCAGCGCCGCGTCGGCATCACGTTCTTGTTCGTCACACACGATCAGGAGGAGGCGCTCTCTCTGTCCGACCGCTTAGGCGTGATGCATGCCGGTATTCTGGAACAAGTTGGAACACCCGAAGAAGTCTATCTGCGACCCTCGACCCGCTTCGTCGCTTCCTTTTTGGGCGCGGTGAATTGGATTAACGATGTGGGCGTGCGCCCAGAAGTCACGCGCGTCACAAAACTGGCGCCGGATCGGCACGTCCGCTCGCATCCGGCGACGGTGCTGCATTCCACCTTCCTGGGGAATTGCGTGCACATCGAAACGCGTCTCGATGATGGCCAACTTGCCGTTGCGGAAGTGTCGCGCGCCGAAGCAAGCTTTGCGCCGGGCGAACGAGTGCACTTGTGGTGGCAACCAGCCGACGAATTGAGCTTCAAATGAAACGGCTGCGCGCCTGGTTTCTGGCTCCATCCTGGACGGTGATGTTGTCGCTGTTCCTTTTCCCGATGCTGATTATCCTGGCCTACAGCCTGCTCACGCGCGGGACGTACGGCGGTATATCCCTGCCATGGTCGGTCGAAAGTTATCAGCGCTTCGCCGATCCGATTTATCTCGGCATCCTGTGGCGATCTTTCTGGATAGCCGGCGCCTCCACGGTAATCTCTCTTCTGCTCGGCTTTCCGCTGGCCTTGTTCATCTCACGAGCTGGAAAATGGAAGAACCTCTATCTCAGCCTCGTAATTCTCCCGTTCTGGACCAGCTTCCTGGTGCGAACTTATGCCTGGATGTTCCTGCTGCGAGATACGGGTCTGGTTAACTCGACGCTGCAAAAAATGGGGATCATTCACGACCCCCTGCCGCTGCTCTACAACGATGGCGCGGTGATCCTGGGATTGGTGTATGGCTATCTGCCGTTCATGGTGCTGCCGCTATTCGGCACGCTCGAAAAACTGGACCGCAATCTGCTGGAAGCCGCCGCGGATCTTGGCGCCCGTCCATGGGCCACGTTGCTGCGGGTGGTGCTGCCGCTGTCGGCGCCCGGCATTCGAGCCGGAGTCATTCTGGTTTTCATTCCATGCCTGGGAGCGTATCTGACACCCGACTTGTTGGGCGGCGGCAAGTCGGTGATGATCGGCAACCTGATCCAGAATCAATTCACGACAGCGCGCGATTGGCCCTTCGGCTCGGCCATCTCGTTAGCGTTGATGGCCATCGTAATGCCGCTGCTGATTGCCTTCGTACGACGCGACGAGGAAGGGTTGCTGTGAAACGCGCCTCAAGGCCTCTCGCAATCTATGCTCTCGCGGCATATCTCTTCTTGCATCTGCCGCTCCTGATTCTGGCGGCATTCAGCTTCAACGAATCGCGCTTCACTGTGTGGCAGGGCTTTTCATTTCGCTGGTACACCGCCGCCTGGCATGATTCGCAGCTCATCGAAGCCGCCATCAACAGCTTGATCGTCGCCGTCTGCGCGACCGCGATCTCCACCGTCATTGGCACGCTGTGCGCCTATGGCCTGTGGAAGCGTCGCTCGCCCGTGCTCTCCGGCTCGCTGTATCTTTCCCTGGTCACGCCCGAGATCGTCACCGGCGTGTCGCTGTTGGCTTTCTATCAGTGGATATTCCGGTTTCTGAATGTGCAGTTGGGCATGCACACCGTGATTTTGGCGCACGTTTCGTTCTCCATCGCGTACGTCGTGATCGTGGTAATGGCGCGGCTTCGCACGGTGGATGGAGCGCTGGAAGAAGCAGCGCTCGATCTCGGCGCGAACGAATGGGAAGCATTTCGCTATGTCACTTTGCCCGCGGTGCTGCCGGCCGTGGCCGCCGCTGCGCTGCTCGCATTCACGGTCTCCTTCGATGATTACGTCATTACCAGCATGGTGGCGGGAGTAGATTCAGAGACGCTGCCAATGGTCGTTTATGCGATCGCGCGCCGCGGTGTGAATCCGGTGGTGAATGCGATATCGGCGCTATTGGTTCTCGGTTTCGGCGTACTGATTCTAATTTCCGAAAGGCTACGCACAACGTGAACCGCCGAGTTTTCCTGTTGGGCGCATCCGGATTGGCGGCCTGCACTCACGACCGCCGTCCGCGGCTGAACGTCTTCAACTGGTCGAGCTACATTGCGCCCGGCACAGTCCCCAGGTTCGAGGCGGAATTCGGCGTTCGCGTTCGATACGGCCTCTACGAAAGCAACGAGGAAATGCTCGCGCGCGTGATGGGCGGCAACTCGGGGTGGGACATGGTGTTTCCCACCGGCTACATCGTGAAACCGATGCTCGCCAACGGACTGCTGGCCGCGCTCGATCACACTCAGCTTCCAAACCTCGCGCAGCTCGAGCCCAGGTTCCAGCAGCCGGATTGGGATCCGGAGTTGAAATGGTCCGTGCCTTACATGGTAACGGCCGCTGGCATTGCCTACAATCGCAAATTGGATCCACCGCCGCGTGCCTGGGCGGACATGTGGGATGAAAGGCTCCGGGGAAAGTTGACCATGCTCGACGATCCTTTCGATACGATCGGAGCCGCTTTGAAGAAACTCGGATTATCGGTGAACACCGGCGATCGTGAGCAGCTTAAGCGCGCCGAAGCGGAGGCCATCAAACAGAAGCCACTGCTCCGCGCGTACCTGAATGCGGAAGTGCGCGATCAACTCGTGAGCGGCGATGTGCTGGCCGCGCACATGTGGAACACCACGGCACAGCAGGCCATGGACTCTTCAGCGGAGATCGGCTTTGCCTATCCACTAGAGGGTTACGCAGTGTACCCGGACTGTTCGGTAATCCTGCGCGAGAGCAAGCGGCCGGAGCTGGCGCACAAGTTCATCGATTTTCTTCTGCGCCCCGATATCGCCGCCGCCAATGCCCTGGCGGCGCGGACGACCACAACTAACGCGGGCGCCCGCAAGATCTTCCCGGTTGAGTTTCGAAACAATCGGACCTTGTATCCGGCCGAAGAAACGATCGCGCGAGGCGAGTGGGCGAAGACTGTCGACCCGGACTCGCAGCGTCTGCGCGATCGTATGTGGACCGAAATCAAGTCAGCCTGATCGTCGCGAAAGCGGGGCGGCACCAGGGCAGGCAAAGTCCCGAGCCCCCAGTCCCGAGCCCCCAGTCCCGAGCCCCTATTTCGATAAATAGCTCTTGTGTACCCAGCCTTCGCGCCCGGCCCGGTCGCGCGTTTCGAAAACGACGTTCTTCTCAGTCTCTTTGACGACCAGGTTGGTGCGGCTCGTCAGATCTTTCGACGTTGCCCTTCCGGAGTCGGCATCTTGCAGCGCCGCCTTTACGGCCGGGATGGCAACCGGCTCGAACTTCTTGCCCGGTTGAAATTCGGTGACAGCCTCCACCGAGCTCGCTCGCAACAGCTTCATCCAAAGCTTGGCGAACAAATCGTGCGAAGCGTAGATATCCGCGCTGTTTATTTTCCCGTCAATCGCGAATGCATATCCCACCACATCGTTCTTGCCGTTCACGGCTCCCGCCAAATCCTGCAAGTATCCATCGGTCGACCTGCGCACCGCCGGTGCTTCCATGGTCATGGCAAAGCTGGTGGGCGAAGCAGGCGCGTTAGCGGAGGCGCCCACTCTGCTGCTGAGTTTGGCTTGTGCTTGGGCCACCTGATCCCACACTTCACGCTGATCGGCTTTCATTCTTACAGCCATTTTCATCTGCTTGGTGGCGACGGATTGTTGCGACCCGTTGAACGTCGCGACAGATTCATTGCCGCGCCTGGTCCATCGGCCGTGCTCCACGCAGAACGATGAAATGCTGACCTTCCCGGATTTCGAGGGTAGAATCAGATCGTCTTTGAGCGTTCGATCCTGCGCGCCGCCCTTGACGATATCGCCGGATTCGATGAACACATCTTCGCTCGAAACATTTTCGATGGCGAGCTCATTCACGTTGCGCGTCTCGTAAACGACAACCTTATGCTCGTCCAGCGCTTCTTCCAACGTCAGCAGCTTTTTGGATGAGCGATTGGGCCCGTGAATCAGAAATACCGAAAGATTCTGGTGGGAGTACGGTCCGGAGATCCGGTAGTCTCCCGTTTGTTGAGTCTGGGCGGGCAGTGGCCGCATCGACAATAGTGAGGCGCAGGACGCGACGGCGGCGAGCGCAAATACACCGCGGGCAAACAATGTCATGTATGTTCTCCTTTGGACCGCCTGCTGCCTTGAGCCGGCACGGTCTCACAAGACGAATGCCGCGGTGGGAGAAAATCTTTCACGCGATTCACAGGCGCGCCGTTAGGTTATTCTGAGTTCATTCTTATGAAACAGGAATCGTTCGATCCCGGATTGACTACGACGTTCAGCGGCGAGCTGCGCCGAACCATCAACCGCGATGGGTCCTTCAACGTGCATCGCAAAGGGATGCGGCTGCGGGACGTGAACCTGTATCTGAGGCTGATCGATACCACGTGGCCCAGATTCCTGGCGATCGTGGGGTTGGCATTTATTGCGATCAACGTGTTGTTTGCGTATTTCTACATCGCGCTGGGAATCGAGCACCTGCAGGGGACGGAACCGGAAATGAGCGCCTTCGTGAATGCCTTTTTCTTCAGCGTTCACACCCTTACCACCGTCGGGTACGGAAACGTGTTCCCGCGCGGGTTCGGCGCCAACGCCGTGGCGGCGCTGGAAGCGACAACGGGGCTGATGTTGTTCGCCCTGGCCACTGGACTTCTCTACGGCCGATTCTCAAGACCATCCGCTCGAATTTTATTCAGCGATCATGCCATCGTCGCTCCGTACCAGGACGGCACGAGTCTACAATTCCGCATCACCAATGCGCGAACGAATGTGTTGATGGACTTAAACGCGCGGGTGCTGTTGATGACCGTGGATCCCGTCGACGGCCACCTGAAACGGGACTACTTTGCTCTTCCGCTCGAGCGCCCATCGGTTTATTTTTTTCCGCTCACCTGGACAGTGGTGCATCCCATCGATTCCGCGAGCCCTTTGTACGGCAAGACAGCGGAAGACCTGAAGAAGGTGTCCGCGGAATTGCTCATCCTCATCCAGGGATTTGACGATACCTTCAGCCAACTGGTAAATGCGCGCTATTCCTACCGGCACGATGAAATTTTGTGGGGCGCGAAATTCGTGCCCGCGTTCCACGTCGATCCGGACGGCGATCTGGTGCTGGATCTCGAACGGTTGGATGAGCTAAAAATGGTTGGATCATGAGTCTATTCGCCGTAATCGCGTTCTCGCTGGCCATCGGAGTAGTGGCAGGCCTGCGTTCCCTGACCGCCCCAGCGGTGGTTTGTTGGGCCGCACAGTGGAACTGGATTGGTCTTCAAAATACCTCGATCTCATTCCTGGCATCCTTGCGAGCGGCATTCATTTTCTCGACCCTTGCGCTCGCCGAGTTGATTGCCGACAAACTGCCTTTCACCCCGGCTCGAACCAAGCCGGGCGGTTTGCTGGTGCGCGTCGTCACTGGCGGGTTGTGTGGGGCCGCGCTCTGCGTTACGGCGGGTGAATCGATAATACTCGGAGCGATTCTAGGGGCCATGGGCGCGGTTGCGGGCGCTTTCGCGGGATATGAGGTGCGGCATCGCCTGGTGACGAAACGAAATATGTCCGATCTTTTAGTTGCTCTTATTGAAGACACGGTGGCGATCGGCGGGGCATTCCTGATTGTTTCTCAATTCTAATTCTCAGCCCCTTCTACAATGCTGGCGCGCCGAAATTGTCGTTGCGTTGAACAGCCGTTGAGAATCCTCCGGCAAATGTTATATTAAAATATAACTAGGAGAATCGACATGCACACAACCAATCTGCGCAAGGTCGGCGGATCTATCATGCTTGCCGTCCCGCCGGCTCTGCTCGACATCCTGCGCCTGCGGCCGGGAGTCAAGGTCGGTATCGCTGTGGAGAAGGGTCGGCTGGTTGTCGAGCCGCAACAGAGGCCTCGCTATACCCTGGACGAGCTCCTCGCCCGATGCGATCCCAAGGCCGCGCGCACCAAGGTAGAGCGTGAATGGCTCCGCAACAACCCGGTGGGTGGCGAGCTGATCTGATGAAGCGGGGCGAAATCTGGCTGGTGGGGCTGGATCCCGCGGAAGGACACGAGCAAAAGGGCCGGCGCCCCGTCCTGATCGTGTCGCCGGAAGCCTTCAACCGCGTTACCAAGGTGCCCGTGGTTCTCCCCATCACCAGCGGCGGAAGTTTCGCCCGGACGGCTGGGTTTGCCGTGGCTCTGACGGGCGCCGGAACCAAAACGACGGGTGTTGTCCGGTGCGACCAGTCCCGTGCACTCGATCTCGGCTCGCGCAAAGGCAGAAAGTTGGAAAGCGTTCCTGATGCGATCATGGAGGAAGTGCTGGCGAAGCTGGCGACGATTTTTGAAAGCCCGCAAGGATGAAAGCGCCGGCGCCGGGCTGTGCGTTTCGGCAGGTGAATCGATAATACTCGGCGCGATTCTAGGGCATTCCCGATCCTTCTCAATTCTGACGCCATCTTCAGCGGTAAACCAAACAGCCGCGCGCTTCAAGACTTGCCAACCATGCAGGAGGTACAAGCGTGGACACCCACCGCAGGTCGAGTTTGTCCAGCCGGGGCAGAGTAGCGATGACTTCCGGCAAACGCGTCAGCGGATTACCGCGGAGATCGATCAGGCGCAGTTCTTGTAGTGCCCCAATCGATTCCGGCAGCGACGTCAGCTTGTTGTTTCTCACGTGCAGCTCTCGCAAGCGCGACAAACGTTCCACCGAGCCGGGCAGCGACGTCAGCCGATTGCCCGAAGCCCTCAGCTCGATCAGGCTTGCCATACCGGAAATCGCTTCCGGTAGCGTTTCAAAGGCGTTCTCACTGATGTTCAGGTAGCGCAACTTTGTCAGACGCTCGAGAGAGGGCGGGAGCGAGGTTAATCGGTTGTCGTGAAGATAGAGAAAATCAGTGAGACCATCGAGGTCGGCCAAGGCATCCGGTACGCGGGTCAACTGGTTGTGTCCGAGATCGAGCATGCGAAGCCGCTTCAGGCGGCCAATTTGCTCGGAGACTTCTGACAGATCGTTGTCAGCCAGGACCAGGGATTCGAGATCGGTTTGTTCCCACACCGGCTCTGGCACACGGCCAAGCCGCTTTTTCCACAAGTTCAAAATCATCCGCTACTCGTGCCGCAGAGCTTCCATCGGATCCACGCCCGCCGCTCGGCGTGCCGGCAAAAATGCAGCGAGCAGCGCGATCCCAATCATCGTTATTACGCCGAAAGCAATCGAGACCACGTTGCTTACCGGCAAGTCCTGGATCAAACTCGCGGCGAAGTTCCTGCCCCAAAACGCGGCGAGCGCTCCTATCGTCAGCCCCACGACGGTCATTATCATCGCGTCGCCGAGCACCATGCGGATCACATTTCTTCTGGTCGCGCCCAGGGCCAGTCTGATGCCGAATTCCGTGGTACGCCGTGCCACCGTGTAGGCCAGCAGTCCATAGAGTCCGATGGCTGCGAGCAGCGAGCCCAGCGCGCCAAAACACCCCGACAGAGTAGCGATGAGCCGCTCTGGAACGATGGTCGCATCGATTTGATCGGACAACGTAGTGATGCCTGTGACCGGTACGGTCTTCAGCACTGCGCGAACCGTTCGGCGCACATCGCCCGCCACGCCCTCCGGATCGATATTCGTCCGCAGCACGAAATGTTGTGGGATCACTCTGCCATCCTGGAATGCCGGGAGGTAGATGGTGCGCCGCGTGGTCTCGCGAATCTCGTAGTAATTCGCGTCGCCTACCAATCCGGCGATTTCGTAAGGCTTGTCGTCGCCATCAAACGTGAAATGTCTTCCTATCGGATTGCCGTCGGCGAAAAAATAGCGCGCCATGGCCTGATTGACGATTGCCACGCGCGGACGTCCCTGGTCCTGAAAGGTGAAGTCGCGCCCCGCGAGGAGCGGTATTCCGAGGGTTTCAAAACACTTGGGCGCAACCCAGCTTACTGAAAGATAGCGGCGGTCCTCAGGCTTTTCCGGATGACCCTCCACCGTTGCAAAACGGCTGGCCCCGGCGCCGGAGAGCGGTGTCGGCGCACTGAGTGAGGCGGAGCGCACGCCCGGAATCCCTTCCAAGCGCCTCAATAGTTCCTGGTATGCGCCGGACAATCGCTCAGCAGTGTATCCACTGCGCGAGGGATCGACATTCACCAGCAAGACGTGATCGCGGCGGAACCCCAAGTCGAGATGCTCGAGATTTGATAGGTGACGAAGAAACATACCCGCGGCGCTCAGCAGCACCGCCGACAAGGCCACCTGCGCCACCACCAGGCTCTTTCCGAAAAATCGCCGCGATCGTGTCTCGCCCGCCTTCCCCATTTCCCGCATCGAAGAGGCCGGCGCGGAAGCGAGCGCGTTCCAGGCGGGAGCCAGTCCGAATAATACGCCCGTCAACAGTGCGAGTCCGGCGGTAAAAAACAAGACGTGTGCATCCGGCCGCAAAGAAATCTCGATGTGTTGCGGCAATCCTATAGTCCGCCGCCCGGATATCAGTATCCGCACCAGCGCGCCAGCGCCGAAATACGCCAGGAACAGACCGAGTAGAGTGCCCGCCCCGGAAATCAGCAGCGATTCGGTCAACACCTGGGACACCAGTCGAAGCCGGCCCGCGCCCAACGCAACGCGCATTGCCATCTCTTTCTGCCGGGCGGCCGCGCGCGCCAGCAGCAAACCCGCCACGTTGGTGCACGCGATCAACAAGAGCAGCCCCACCACCGCCATCAGTGCGAGCAGCGGCTTCGCGAACTGATCGCGCAACTTCGAAAGCCCCGTGCCCGCCGGCTCCACTTCAATCTTCAACTGCCGGACGAGCGGATCCTTGCTGCCCCTGGCTCTTTCTTCGATGGTGAAACGGTACAGCACAGTCATTTCCGCGCGCGCCTGCTCCATCGAAACGCCAGGCTTTAGCCGTCCCAATAAATTCAGCCGCAGGTCCGTGGAGGCGGGGCGTGGTAACCAAATGTCCGTCCTTGATCCCACCTGCAATCCAAAAAACTCGCGCGGCGCGACACCAACAATGGTGACGGGCAGATCTTGCACGACGATCCGCTTGCCCAGAATTGCCGGATCAAGATTGAACCTGTTCTTCCAGTAGGACCAGCTCAACACCGCCGAATCGGCGGCGTCTCCCGGACCGATCAGCCGGCCGATCGCGGGCTTCACTCCCAGCACCGGGAAGAAGTTCCCGGACACGTATTCGCCATTCAGTGACTCCGGCTCGAGTCCCTCGCCGCGCACAATGTAATGGGCTTGCCCCGAAGCTGCTATCAACGCAGAAAACACATGGTTGTGATCCCGGTAGTGCTCATAGCTCGGCCAGGTGAAGAAACCATTCCCGCGCGGCTCACCCGGAT